>JAZNCE010000124.1:0-123571 GCA_045587385.1 Eubacteriales bacterium | reverse complement strand
CTATTTTGACAGCTGTAGGAGATAACAAGCAGCGTATTATGCTGTGGGCTGGTGCACGTAAGACTGTATTCAAAGATTTTGAAAATGATTTTAATGCGGAAACTCAAAAATTACTTATGAACCACAGATCAGCTCCCAGATTGGTGGATTTGCAGAGGCGGATGTATGCATCATTAAACGAGAATGGTCAGGCAGTAAAATCTTCTAATAGGTGGAATCCCGATGATGGTGAAATTTCATTACTGATTTCTCAAAATGAGCAAGAAGAGGCTGTTGAAGTAGCGGAAAACATATACAAGAAAATATTATCAGGAACCGAGCCAAGTAATATTTGTATTTTGTGCAAGCAAAGGCCGGAAACATATGTTACAAAGATCGTTTCTGAACTTTCCCAAAGGGGAGTTTGTGCGCGAATAGAAACCGATTACCAGGATTTATTAAAAGAGCCGATTGTAGAAATATTAAGTGCTTTTCTGCGACTGGCAATTGATATAAAAAATCCAAACGATTGGGAAATGTTATTGATATCGATGTCCGAAATGTGGGGTATAGATTCTTGCACTGATAATGAAAATTATTACAATATGCAGGATGAATTGGGCAAAGAAATTGAATACTTGAAGAGTATGCTCCCAATTGTTGCTAACAAAAGAGAGTTTCATGATATTTTAAAGCATCTGATCGGATTTCTTGGAATCGATCGCATAAAAGCGATGTTTCCGTGTTATGAACAAGGAAAGTATATTAATGAGCAGCTGACTAGATACCAAGATCTTTTATGGAAAGAGTTCGAAGTTGTTGAAAGCAATTGGATACAAGCACTGGAAAACTTTGAAGGAAAGCACTCCGTCCCTATAATGACTATTCATAAGAGCAAAGGACTTGAATATGAAGTCGTCTGCTTTGTCGGTTTGGAAGATTCGGCTTTTTGGAATTTTAGATCTCAGCCGGAAGAGGATAGGTGTGCGTTCTTTGTAGCGCTATCTAGGGCAAAGAAAGAGGTAATGTTTACTTTTAGTCATTATCGGGACAGAGGAAGATACTCCTACCAATCTCATAATGAAATTAACGAGTTTTTCGAGTTGTTGCAGGAGCCTGGCGTAGCGAAAATAATTAAGACATAAGAGAAAGCTAACGTATGATGTATGTTGTCTTTAAATTGGAAAAAGATAGCACAGAGAGGTTTTGATATATGGATAATAATTTGTATTGTGATATATTGCCCGCTACGCTTATAAACAAAAACTTTGTGGAAGGCGAAACAGAATGTAACTACGAACTGTATTTATTGGAATTGATCAATGAGTCAATGTGGTTTAGAAAAAATGTTGATTTTAAGGAATACATAAGACCACCCAAAGAAGATGCCGGAGAATGCGATTGTTACGCAGGAGAGTATGGACTAGATTTTAAATTGATACTGGGACAAACTGGAATGCAAGCAAGGAGAGAATTATCTCATCAAGTTACTGTGTATACGCAAGGCATGTATGGATCATCTCCACCAAGGAAGGAAAACGCTTCTATGCAGGTGACTCGATTACACGCAGCACTAAGAAGTTATAATCTGAATCAGTTGGAAAATTTGAGAAAAGAGAAGCATTCTTATGGCAGTGTTGAATATGATGTTGTTTCTTTTTTGCAAACATTGGAAACAGATAAAAACATATTGATGTTATATCCGCTTGATTTGTACTTTAAAAACGACTATAACTTCAATTATGCAGTTGCAGAAATAAAAAAAGCTATGTTTAACGATTTTGCAGAAGCAATGAAGTATAGGAGTAAGCAAGTACCTGCTAAGGATACATTTTTGTCTTTCATATATGATGATCATCTAGTAGTTCTAAAGCTGGATGGTGAACGGTGCGTATTGGTTGATACAATTAATACAAATAAAAGCCGGATATATCAGAAATTAAAAGATTACAGCTGGTCATAACCATGTGATAGTTGTTGAGGCGAAAATCAGGAGGTAATTATGCTTACCTATACATACATATCAAAAGGAAAATTCGGCTTGGTGGAGAAGCCTAAGCCGACGATACAGCACGAGAGGGATGCGATTGTCAAGGTTACGCTTGCGAGCATCTGTTCGAGCGATTTGCACATTAAACACGGAAGCGTGCCGAGAGCGGTGGAGGGAATTACGGTCGGACACGAAATGGTCGGCATTGTGGAAGAGGTCGGATCGGCGGTCACGCACGTAAAGCCCGGAGATCGAGTCGCAGTCAACGTGGAGACCTTCTGCGGCGAGTGCTTCTTCTGCAAGAAGGGCTTTGTCAACAACTGCACCGACAAGAATGGCGGTTGGGCGCTTGGTTGCCGCATTGACGGTGGTCAGGCAGAGTACGTTCGCGTGCCATTTGCGGATCAGGGGCTGAATAAGATTCCCGATAGCGTGACTGATAGACAAGCTCTGCTCGTGGGCGATGTTCTTGCCACGGGCTATTGGGCGGCGAAGATCTCCGAGATCACAGAGGACGATACCGTTCTCATCATCGGAGCAGGCCCCACGGGAATTTGTACGCTCCTATGCGTGATGCTGAAGAAACCCAAGCGCATTATCGTGTGCGAGAAGGACGAGAACCGTATCAAGTTTGTGAATGAGCACTATCCCGATGTACTGACGGTTACGCCCGAAAAATGCCTTGATTTCGCTCGTGAGAACAGCGATCACGGCGGTGCAGACGTGGTGCTGGAGGTTGCCGGAGCAGAGAACACCTTCGAACTTGCATGGCAGTGCGCGCGCCCGAATGCCGTCGTCACGGTGGTGGCGCTTTACGACAAGGCGCAGACTCTGCCATTGCCCGATATGTACGGCAAGAACCTGACCTTCAAGATCGGCGGCGTTGACGGTTGCGACTGCGAGGAAACGCTGAAGCTGATTGCCGAGGGCAAGCTCGATACCGAGCCGCTGATCACGCATACCTATCCGCTCTCGAAGATCAATGAGGCGTATGAGCTGTTTGAAAATAAACGCGACGGAGTGATCAAGGTCGCGGTGGAATGCAACTAATTATTGTCTTTTATAGATTTGATAGTTCATTCACCAGACGGTAACACAACAAAAGGAAAACATGTAAGGAGAATATTGATTATGAAAAGAAAGTTTTCGGTTTTTATTAGTTCTACCTATGAGGACTTAAAGGAACAAAGACAGGCATTGATGGGGGTAGCACTTGAAAACAATTTCATCCCCGTGGGCATGGAGCAATTTCACGCAGCTCCTGCCACCCAATGGGATGTGATAACGAAGATGATTGATGAGTGCGATTTTTACCTTCTCGTTATTGGAGGACGTTATGGTTCAATCGATGATGATGCTGGTATAAGCTACACGGAGAAAGAGTACAATTATGCCAAAGCTAAGGGAGTACCAATACTTGTACTGATAAAGGAATCTTCGGCTATCACTGCAAATGAACAGGATGTAGGAGATGAAAAATATGATAAATATACAAAAATGAGAATGCTGGAGGAGTTCAGACAGAAAGTAAAGGATGAGGGGAATACTGTTGATTTCTTCACAGATTTAAACAGTTTGAAGTATGTGGCTTCACCTGCGTTTCGAAACGCAATTAATTATGCTGACGAAAACGCAGGATGGGTTCGATATCGAGACCTTGTAGACGTAATCAACGAAGAGGCAGAAGTGAGGAATAGAGCCAATGCCGAAATCGGAGAAAATCAACAGAAATTGTTAGAAGAGATGAAAGAAATGCTTTCTCAATTCGGCATTAGACTTACCGATATGGAAAACAACCAGTTAACATGGGAGAATATTCCCACGGCAACGAGCGAGGATATCGAAAAATTGTTTCGGGTTGAAAAAGAAACATTAATCATTGGAAATTCGGAGGGCGATAAATCGGTTGTTGGGCAAGATGAGGTAGGCAATATTCCTGTGGATTCCGCTTTTCTGTTGGTGTATGCCGCCGACGGCGATGGTCAAATTTTAAAGATTCAGACACTCGGTTCGCCTACTCAGATCTGTACGTCTGGTAAACAGTTTATGGCTGATAACTCAAGGAGAGAATCTGCAAGATGGGTTGAGGCTTTAGACCGACTTGTAGAATGGGGATGGGTTAAACCTGTTGGATATAAAGGTGAAATATTTGAATTGACAGGTACAGGATACAGTAAAGCAGACTGGTTAAAAGAATGTATGGAAATTGACACTTCTAAACCTCCGCTTGACGAGTTAAAAGAGTTTGAAGAGTGATTTCTACACGAATTTTTGCTCCGCGATAATCAAAGAAAAAACCAACTGAAAAGTTTAAAACGGCGGTTCTCAAAAGCAGAGAACCGCCGTCATTTTGCATAAAATAAAAATCGAAAAGTGCCGAAATCCCTTATGGAATATAGCTTTTTCGTGACAAATGTGGTCAAACATGTGGTCGTAGCCGATTTTTGGCAAAAAAATAGCGGACGATTTCGAGGCGGTGCAATCACCAAAAAGCCCGAAAAAGCCCGTAAAATAAAGAAAATTCGGAGGTTCGTTATGAACCTCCGAACTGGTCTGAGTGACAAGACTTGAACTTGCGGCCTCTACCACCCCAAGGTAGCGCGCTACCAGCTGCGCCACACCCAGATGCGTCTTGGGAATTATTGCTCCCTGACGACCTGTATATTCTACCACATAAAATTATAAAAGTCAATACCTTTTTTGAAATATTTTCACTTTTTTTCGCTCAATTTTCTGCACAAAAAAGATGTTGTTTTTGGTTATTTTGCGAGGTGGTGATGCAAATACCCGGTTGTTGGGATGCGCTATATGCCAAGGCGCCATCAAACTCCTTGGCATGCGCAGAGATGCGAATTGCATGGGGGATGGATTGTGTGAGATTTGACGTGAACACAGTATAGCTTTTGTTTTGTATCGCAAGCGGTTTGCTTCATGATCAATAGACCTTGATCAGGCCGTGAATGTTGTCTATTATAAACCTCTGTGCATCCGTATTGTACAATGCGATATAGTAATCGCTGTTGAGCCCGTGGCGAGCTTCGACCAAAATGCCAAGCTGCTTGCCGGCATCGGTGGGCAGCTTATAGTTCTTGCCCCCGTGCTCAACGGTGCGTAAAAGTCCGAGATGCATCAGCCAATCGGCAAGGTCACCTGCCTTGAGCCCCGTCTTGGATTGCGGATTAAGAGTGCTGATCGCACTGGCAATTTGCGAAATGGAGAGCGGCATCTCCGAAATTTCAAATTTTGCAAGCTGTGCTTGAGAGAGTGTAAAGGTGACCAGAGGAATACGATCTGCAGGGTGGGGCGGACTTGGCGAAAATGCCAGGATCTCGTGCAGGTGGTCGCGTATGAATTGCTGCGCAAACATATTCAGCCTGAGCGAGTTTGTGACCCTTCCTGTCTTTGACGTGGACTGTTGCACGATAATGCCGATCTCTACACCCTTTTGTGTAGGACGCTTAAAGGACTTATCTCTGTAATCAATCAGCTTTTCAATATATCCGTTATGCATCAGCCAAGGCGTGAGATCATGCGCTGTAAACTTTTTGGACGAGCGCAGCGCCGCGTCAATTCTTTGCGCAAATGCGCTGATGCTGACGGGAAATTGCGTGCATTCGATCGAGGACAACACCTGCGACGTCAGCTTGCGCTCGGGGACACGGTACAGGTCTGCAACGACATTGGGAGCATTTATCAGTTTACCAAGCACCTCGGACACATAGCTAAAGCACCCGACAATACGTGCCTTGGCAGCCACGTCATCCTCGGGGATGAGTGTGCCATCCGTTGGGTCAATGCCCGCCGACAGCTTATCTATAAACGATTTAGCATACGCGATCTTTTCAAGGTCTGTCATGTCGTAGCCTCCTTTTTTCTTTCATTATAGCATGTAATTTGCGAGATTGCAACCCCATGCAAAAAAGACTTGAAAAATTGCGATTTCTGTGGTAGAATACAAGTAATATGAGAATAGGAGAAACTGATATGTATACTTGGCAAGAGCTGTATGACATAGCAAAACAATACCTGAATCCGCGCGTGTTGACGCCCTTTATGGACGCGGGCGGCGTGGCAGCGGCGATTTTGACCGATCAGGGCAACGTGTACGTGGGCGTGTGCATCGACACTTGTTCGGGGCTTGGTATGTGTGCCGAGCGCAATGCGATCGCCAACATGATTACAAACGGTGAGAGCCGTATTGTCAAGCTTGTATGTGTAATGGGTGACGGGCGCGTCGGCTCTCCCTGCGGCGCGTGTAGGGAAATGATGATGCAACTGGATCAGCACAGCCCCAAAATCGAGATTCTGACCGAACTTGAAACGCTCTCCACCGTCACGCTTGGTGACCTTGTCCCCGATTGGTGGGGAACCGAGCGTATGAATCAACAATAAAAAAGCTCCGCATCATTTTGGGATGCGGAGCTATTGATTATTCAGCGTAGGTATCGGCTCTCAACTGCACGATATAGGAAACGCCTCTGTAGATGTTCTCGAAATCGGATTCTAAGATTGCCTTGACCTCGGGATGAGCAGGGTCGTTGATCAGCAGCCATTTCTGACCGTCTTTTTCCTCATATCCCACAACGCACAGCAAGTGTCCGTTTGTGGTATAGCCCGGGTGTCCGCTGGCTGCAAGCTGACCTGCCTTAACGCGGATCGAGGACACGATGGGGTGACCCGTAGAGATTGCATGCTTGATTGCGTCGATCTCGTAGTAATCGATATAGGTCTGATAACCAAGCTCGCCTGCGTATGCCACGTTGAACGCCCAGTTACCAAAGATCTCCTCGCCCCAGTCGCGCACGCCCCAGGCAATATCGGCAATATCGTCGATCTGCTCACCGTGGTAGAGCATCACCATGGAAAGGGAAGTTGCAGAGCAAATGCTGCCGCCGATCTCGGGCACGTCCATCTGGCGTCTGTACGGCACGTCCAGCTTTTTGTAGGTGTCCGCAGGAGCAGTCAGATTACCGTTTTGCTTGTCACAAGCAAGCGTGACGTTGTAAACGATGGGGGAGTTTTCTCCTGTTTGCTTGATATCGATTCTGTATTTAACAATGCCTTGGCATTGCTTTTTGAGCGTGAGAATATCAATGCCCACAGAGCCGTATTCATCCTCATTGGATTTGCTGCCCGACGTTTCGGGAATCGCACTCCATTCGCCCCAGGAATACCAGGTCGTAAAGCTGCCGTCGTCAAGCTTGACGGATACGGATACTTCAACCGTGCCGCCCGCAGAGGAGCTGTTCCAGGATGCAAGCATATTCTTGAAGCTGCCGCCCATGTCAATCTCTTCGGAAATGAAATAACCCTCGGTTGCGCCTGCGTCCAGCATCAGACCGTGATTCTCAAAATGTACCGAGTTGAATTCACCCTTGAACTCGTTGGCGCAGAACATGATGGACTTGTTATTGAGCTTGACTTGATTTTTGTAGTAATCTCCGTCTTCGGGAATGACATTTGTTGCTTCGGTAGTCATTTCTTCCTCCTCGGTCGTCTCTTCTTGTGTTTCGGTCGGTGCTTCTGCGGTAATTTCTTGGGTATCTGTGATAGGCTCTGTGGACTGCACCTCTTCGGAGGGAGCGTTGTCACAAGATGCCAAAATCGTGCCCGAAAGCAGGATCGCCGCAAGGACACACGTGATTCTATGCTTGTTCATCTGTATTACCTCACCTTCATCAATCGTTACTTATATCATACAGCATCGGGAAGAATTTGTCAACAAAAACCGACGCGGTACTTGCAAAAACGTGCGATTTGTGATAGAATAACTGCAAGAAAGAGGGGATAGCGTGAAAAAACTACTGATTACCGGCTTTGACCCGTTTGGTGGAGCTGCTATAAATCCATCCTGGGAATCGGTCCAGCGTTTGCCTGACCAAATAGGGGATTGGCATTTGACTAAAATCGAAATTCCTACCGTGTTCGGTCTTGCCGCGCAGACAGTACTGCAAGTTGCGAAAGAAGTGCAGCCCGATGCTATTGTTTGTATAGGACAGGCGGGAGGAAGAGCGGCAATTATGCCCGAGGTACACGGTGTCAATCTGCGACACGCGAGAATTGCGGATAATGCATGCAAGCAACCTCTTGCCACGCCTATTGTGCAAAGCGCACCAGCTTCGTACACTACCACGTTGCCCGTAAAGGACATCGTGCGAGCGGTACGCAGCGCAGGTCTGCCGTGCCAATTGTCCTATAGCGCAGGCAGATTTGTATGCAACGACGTGCTGTATACGCTGCTGCATCATTACCACGACACGAATACCAAGGTAGGTTTTGTTCACGTGCCGTATCTGCCCGAGCAAGCAAATGAGGGGCAACCCTGCATGACTACAGATGAGATCGTGGCAGCATTGGAGTGCATGATTGGTGCAATGTGAATGATCCCATGAAACGTAAAACCCCCGCACTCGGTGCGGGGGTGCGTTTATTCCGGAATTTTATCCCATGGATCTGTGGCTTTTTTGATATGGACGCTCCAATACGGCTTCCAGTTTTCGTGATCTATTATCCCATCTTCATTCAGACTGTCCCAAGCCTGAAATTTGTAATTCCAGTCGATCGGCAGGAATGCCAGCATCTCCGGATCCGATTTCGGATCAATTGGCAGTCGCTTTTCCTTGCCGGCTTCTGTTTTTGATGTGTAAATGATTTTCTCAATTCGTTTGTCGCGTGTGTTGACAGTGACCTCTATCGCGATCAGTTCTGCTTTATCATCCTGCGTAGCGGAGGCATATATGATCGCACGCTCAAGTTTGTTCATAAAGTCAATATCGGAAGCCATGTTTGCTTTATTGATAAAATGCGCAAACGTAGGGATTGCAATTGCCGCAAGAATCGCCATAACTGCTATGACTACAATGATTTCCACCAGTGAAAATCCCTTGTTGCGCGAGTGACGTTTATGTTCGTGCTTCATGTGCGTTACCTTTCTATAAAAATAGATATGCAACCGTTATTCGTGTTTGTCTCCGTCTTTTTTGGTTTGAGCGGCTCCCAGCGCCAGCCCCAGACACATGCCCACGCTGATGCCGATGCACATGCCGACGCCGATATTACCCATAGCAGAGCCCAGCGCAACGCCGATGCCCATACCCAGGCACATGCCAATGGCAAGGGAAGTTCCGAGCTTTTGATCATTCCGGTTCTTTTCACGCGCCTCGGGCGCGATCTGTTCAAAATACGCTTTTTTTGCATCCTCATAGCCTTGCGGATCGTCTGCAAATTGCTGAGCCCAGGATTGCTTTAGCTCAATCCATGCCTGCGTATCCTTCTTGCTTGCACGGTGCTTGCCGAGAATTCCCATGTGTGCGTCAATCGTGTCGTGGTCGCTCACATCCACGCAATATGCCTTGTATGAGAGTTCGGACTGATGCAGCGTATAGGTTCCGTCGCCGTTCTCAATGTATCCGAGCGCGACAAGCTGCTTAGCTGCCGCAATGTCCTTGAGCAACACCATGATATCGATCACCGGCTTTGCGGGCACACCGGGAATAGCAGTTGATCCGATGTGATAAGTGCCAACGTAAGGCTTGCCCACTGTTTTCTTGATCAGCTTGGCCTGCTGCTTGTAAAGCTTGCTCCAATCCTTATTGTATTCAACCAAAATAGCCATATGAACCCCTCTCAATCAAAAATCTTTCTCATATGCACGTGCTCAACGCCTTCGTCGTAGTCAATTTCTCCGTAAGGCGTATACCCACACATGCGGTAGAATTGCTCAGCTCTGCATTGCGCGTGCAGGGAAATGCTGCGTCCGCCAAGTGCATGTACGTGCGTTTCTGCCGCTGCAAGCATCAGACTGCCAAGCCCCATACCGCGCTTTTCCTTTATGACTGCAAGCCTGCCGACGTGATATCCGTCCTCGGCAAGCCAGATGCGACATACTGCTACGGGGTTATCACCGTCAAACGCGACAAGGTGCGTTGCAACCCCGTCCAGCGCGTCAAATTCTTCCGTAAATCCTTGCTCCTGCATGAATACTACCTCGCGTATATACTTGGCGGACTCGGGCAGGTAATCGAAAACTTCAACTTTCATAATGTCCTCTTTGTTGTTGATATTGACATTATAACATATACAAGCCAATATTGCAAGACAAAATCAAGAAAAGCGGCTGTCCGAAGACAACCGCTTTTTGTTTTTTACATATTGAATTGATACTTGCCGGGAGCCAGATCAATGACGATTCTGTTGAGTCTGTCGTTGTAGGGCGCCTGGTGGAATTCCGAGAACTTATGGCTGACACCGTTTAAGGTGAAGCTGTCATTCTTGGTCAGAATAGGCAGGTACAGTCTTGTGGGCATTGCAACCTCGCAATAGTAGTCAAAGCCGTTTTCGGTCGACCAGTTGGATACGATGGTGCCGTGGTAAGACTCGTAAGAAGTCTTGAGATACTTGATGTTTTCCTGACCCTCGGGCAGCTCATCTGCCGTTCTGGTATCGGGCTTGGGCTGCAGGATTGCGCGCTCAAAGCCGGGAGCTGCAGGATCGTATTCAATACCGGCAGCGTGTCTGTACAGCCACTCCTGAACTGCGCCGTATGCGTAGTGGTTGAAGGAATTCATTGCCACGTTACCAAATCCGGTTGCCAAGGTGTAGGAATTCCATCTTTCCCAAATGGTGGTTGCACCCTGATCTACGGAGTACAGCCAAGAGGGGTTATCGCGCTGGAGCAAGAGGGAATATGCAAGATCGTTTTCACCAATCTCTGCAAGTGTCTGCGCCAGAATACCCGTGCCGACAAAGCCCGTGGACAGCTTGTGTCCGTTGTCGATGATCTTCTTACGCAGCGCAGCAATTGCAGCGGGCCTGTTCTTTTCCTGCAGCAGGTGGAATTTCAGTCCCATCAGGTATGCGGTCTGGGTCTGGTGCTGAGGCAGCAAATCGCCGTTTTCATCACAGTAGAAGCTGTTATAGTGTGCCTTATAGCCTTCGAAAACTCTTTCGTAGTGTCTTGCATCGCTTTCCTTGCCAAGTGCGCGCGCAATAGTGATCATCAAGCGTGCGTCAAATGCAGCGTAGCACACAGAAACCATCCAGTGATCGGTAGGCTCGTATGCCAGCCAGTCACCGTATGCGGAGTGTTTGTGGGGCATGTTGATGTCGCGCGCTTCAAACATATCCATGCATCTCTTCATGGAATCGTAGTGATCGCGCAACAGCTCCACGTCACCGTACATCTTGTACATGACGTAGGGAACGATGATGCCTGCGTCGCCCCAAGCAGCACCGCCGCAGCCTACGACACGTGCAGCGGGAACCACGTCGGTATATCCGCCCCAGCTTGCCTGGCTGTCTCTTGCATCCTGTAACCACTTGTGGAAGAACAGGCGCACGTCTGCGTTATATGCAGCGGTGTTACAGAAGATCTGCGTGTCACCGGTCCAGCCAAGACGTTCGTCTCTCTGCGGGCAGTCGGTGGGTACGTACAGGTAGTTGCCGCGCTGCCCCCAGATGACGTTGGAAATCAGCTGATTAACAAGCGCGTTCGAGGTTTCCATCTTGCCGGTCTCACGGGTCGCAGAACCGATGACCTTTGCGCAGAAGGAGAGAATTTCGACGTCATTGTCAGCGATAATCTCAATATAGCGGAAGCCGAAGAAGGAAAAGGTTGGCTGATAGGATTCTCCTGCGGGGTTCCCCTCGAGCAGATAATATGCCTTAGCACTTGCGCTTCTATAGTTAATGGTGTAAACAGAACCCTTAGGACCGTCGTTGCCGCGCTCGGTAGAGCCGCTGTCATTGAGAAATTCGGATGCGCGTACCTGGATTGCGGTTTCGGCATTGCCCTTAACGGTGAACACGGGGAAGCCAACCATATTCTGACCAAGATCGTAAGTCAGCGTCTGACCCTTTTTCAGTACGACAGCGTCCTGGTTTTCAGCAGCATAGACCACGTTGATCTCACCGTATTCAGTGCCGTTATCGATCGTGCCTTCGTGCACGGTTAAAGTTTGGGGCTTTCTGGTCAGCTCGGGACGAATCATAACGGTAGGACCAATAAAGGGAGTGATCTCTACGTCGTGCTCGTCAACAGAGGGAGCGCACCAATCGGAGGTGTCGTAGCCTGCTTGGCTCATGCTTTCGTAGGAAGGATATTTTGCGTTATACAGCTCGCCGTCCCAGATATCTGCAGCACGGACTCTGCCGCCCCAGCTTGCCTGCCAGGTTGCATCGGTGAAAAGGGGAGCGTCGTTGATGGTGATAACGGCGCAAAACGCCTCGGGCTCACCCTTGAACGCTTCAAAGGAAATGCGTCCGTTTCTCCAACCGGGAGCGACTGCGGCAAGGATGACGTTTTCACCGTCTTTCAGATAGGGAGTCAGATCATATGTAAAGTACAAAGCTCTCTTGCGAAATTCGTAATAACCGGGCTTGAGCTCGTCATATACCTCGTTATCGTTCTCGTCAAAGCGTCCGACGCGCTTGCCGTTGCAATACAGATCGAA
This sequence comes from Eubacteriales bacterium, assembly GCA_045587385.1. Classification (GTDB taxonomy): domain Bacteria; phylum Bacillota; class Clostridia; order Oscillospirales; family CAG-272; genus SVQP01. The sequence continues at coordinate 111,151 of JAZNCE010000124.1, read as the reverse complement.
AATACCCATAGCGGTAGCTGCGATCTTGACGCTGTCAGCCTTGCTTGCCGTAAAGCTCTTGCGGAAGAGAGCGAGACCGTGTCTGGACTGAATGGGCTTTGCCTGTGCGGTAAGATCAAGTTTTTCCCAAGGGTTGCTGATCTTAGCCAGCTCGTTAGTGCCGGGATAGCGAAACGAGATCCAATTTGCGTTTTTTGAATTCATGAGTTCTTGCATATTAGCACCTCCATAGATGTTGGTCGTTGCTTCAAGTATAGCATATGTGCGGTGGAAATGCAAGGGATATGATGAAATTGATCAATAAAAAACAGACCGAGCTTTGTTCTCGGTCTGTATGTGTGTCGCCGTGTTTTCTTTAGCTTGCTAAAGCCTCGCAGCCCATGAAGGCTTGATCATCCACCAGTGCATTTCCTACGTTGATGTTACGCAGATTGCGGCAGTAGGAGAAAGCGTAGTATCCGATGGACTTGGTCAGCGAGGAGAGGGAAACGTCACGAAGGGAGATACATGCGCCAAACATGTTGTTGGGCAGGGTATCCAGGGTTTCCGGAAGGATTACGGTTACAAGAGAGGTGCATCCCTCAAATGCGGAATGACCAACCTCGCGCGTGCCATAGGGAAGCGAGAGTGTTTGCAGCGATGCGCAAAAAGCAAATGCCTTTTCGCCGATAGAGCGGATCGCGTCGCCAAGGTAAAGATTGGTCATGCTGTCGCATCCGATAAAGCAACGCTCACCGATTGCTCTTACACCTTGATTTTCCATGGTGACGGAAGTCAGTCCGTGACACCATGCAAAAGCGTAATCACCGATCATGGTGACGGACGCGGGAACATATACGGAAATGATCTCGTGATTATGAGCGAATGCCATATCAGCGATACCTGTTACGGTTCTTCCCATGTGCTCAGTGGGGATCACGATATTGTGGTCTGTACAGGTGCCAATGCCGGAGAGGGCACACTCATTATCGTTGATTGCGCTGAACGCAAGTCCTGCAGATGCCTTGATTTGTTGCATGGCGAAACCTCACTTTCCTCAAAATACACGGAAGCTAATCCGTTGTTTGTGCACTTATTTTATATTAGAAGCGTCAATTTGTCAATACAAAATGCAAAAATAGCTCTTTGCAATATGCAATTTCATAACAAAGTGACAATATTAGTAAATTAAGCGAAATTGCGAAAAACAGCAAAAAAATAGTGTTAAAACAATCAAAAAGTATCAAAAACAGCATCACAACAAATGGATAACAAGCATCCGAGGAAGCCGACTTGACACGACATGATTGTCGTGTTGAAAAGCGCTAAAAACCACCATTCGAAGAGCTTGATGACGCGGATAATCACGCAAGTAAAGCATACTAAACTTGCTTTGCAATGCTGAAAAAGCATTATGATATAAGGGGAATACAGAACATGAGACGCTGATGACGGCAAGCTCGATAGCATGCGCTTGTTTTAGGTGCTAATGTGGGAATTGAACGATTGTCGCACCATGTATAATGCTCTTGGTATTGTCAAAGTGCACAAATGCCGCAAGCGCAGCTGTGATAATGTGCGCATCGACCAAAAACGGTCTGCATTTTTGTGGATGTTGTACCAAACGAAAAAGTCGAATGTGAAATTTCTTACAATCAAATTGACTATCCGGAAATTATCTGCTATAATGTATGTACTAAGTAATTTGGGTATGGAGGTAATACATGCTGCAACTGTTTGATTTAAGAATTGATCATAATCCCGCGCCTGATCTTGTATTGACGCATGGAATCAGATTTTCATGGAAGATGAAATCTGAACGGGAAAACGTGCTTCAAAAAACCTATCGCGTTACCATCTGCAAGGATAACGAGATCGTGTTTGATTCGGATACCGTTGAATCCGATCAGTCCTCGGATATCACGTTTGACGAACTGTTTTTACAACCTGCTACCGAATACGTTTGGAATCTTTGCATCAAAGACAATTACGACAGAAGCGCCATTGCATCGCTGCAGTTTTCCACCGAATTATATCCCGATATGTGGCAGGCGCAGTGGATTACCCCTGCGGAATATACTGTCAGTTGGGCGCCGTATTTGAGAAAGAAGTTTGAGGCTAAGTTGGGTGTTCGTCGTGCAACGCTGTATGCTTGCGGACTTGGATGCGCAGAATATTATATCAACGGCAAAAAGATTGCCGATGATTATATTGATCCGCCCATGACCAATTATGAAAAAGAAATCTTGTATCGTGCGTATGACGTTACATCGTTCATCGATGAGAAAAATGCGATCGCGGCTTGGCTGGGCGAAGGCTTTTACGCGCAGAGCCAGGTATGGACTTACGGTGGATTTTATTACGGCAACGTATGCCTGATCGCGCGCCTTGAGATCGAATATGACGACGGCACGCGTGATGCAATTGTTACGGACACCACGTGGCAAAGCAAGAACAGCCCGATCATACTCAATAATATCTACGGCGGCGAAACCTATGACGCAAGATTGGAAACGCCGGATTTTGCACTGGCAGACGGAAGCGACGCAGGCTGGATCGATTGCGTTGTCGATCAAACTCCCAAGGGCGTACTCAAGCCTTGTAATATGCCTCCCGTGCGCATGATCAGACAATTTCCTGCGGTCAGCGTGACACCTTGCTGCGGCAAGAGCGACGGCGCGTGGATCTTTGATATGGGTGAAAATTTTGCGGGTGTTTGTGAATTTCATCTCCCTCGTTCTTCCAGAGGTCATATCTACGTGTTCCGCTGTGCGGAAACACTCAACGCAGCAGGGCAGTTGGACTTCCGTTCAACGGGCACGTTTGCTACACAGTGCATCCAGCAAGAGATCTATATTGCACGTGGAGATGTGAACGGTGAAGTATGGCGTCCGCGATTTACCTATCACGGCTTCCGTTACGTGGAACTGACGGGAGTGGACTATTGTTACGAATACGGTAAAGAGCCTGAAATTGATATTGTGGTCGGTTGTGCGCTGTCTACCGATCTGGAACGAAACGGCACGTTTGAATCCTCGTCCGATGACCTGAATTTGCTGCATAAGCTGATTGACCGTACCTTCCGCTCCAATTACCACGGTTTGCCCGAAGACTGTCCTGCACGCGAAAAATGCGGCTGGCTGGGCGATGCGCAGATCGTATGCAATACCGGTATCATGAATTATGATATGGTATCGTCTTACGAAAAGTATTTGAGCGACATTCGTACACAAAAGGAGGTCTACGGTACCTGGACCATGATCGCGCCCGGTAAGCGCGGATGCGGTGAGGCAACTCCATTATGGGGCTGTGCACAGAACATCATTCCGTATTGGCTGTATCATTATTGCAACGACTCCGCTGCCGTGACACGCAACTGGGATCTGATGCAGGCGTGGGTAGAGCACGAGCTGGCAAGAGCCGATGACTATATCATCTCGGTGGGTCTTGGTGACTGGTGTCCTCCCGGAGGAGAAGCAAATCCGCGCAGAATTCCCGTTCCTCATTCTTCTACGCTGATGTTTTACGAGATTTGCATCAAGATGGCAGAGCTTTCAAACCAATTTGGCTATAATAACGCCAAGTATTATACCGATTTGGCAGACCGTATCGGTGAATCGTTCATTCGTCATTTTTACGATCATGAAAAGCATACGTACGGAACTTGGGCATCCGATGCCGTGGCGTTGAATTTGGGCGTGTATCCCGAATACGACAGAGCTGCGCTTCTGGAATCTCTACGCAGCAGCATCGTGGCAGATGATTATGCCATGAGCACGGGTATCTACGGAAATAAGTATCTCATTCCTTTGCTCTTTGAAGAGGGCATGGGAGATGCGGCAATGGAGATCCTCTTCAATCGCAGACATACCAGCTTTGGCACTATGATGGATGACGGTGCGACGTCGGTTTGGGAAGTGCTGGAAATGCACCACGTTGAAACGGATCGCACCCATGGCATTTCCTCGTATAACCATCCCATGCATGCGGGATTTGCATATATTTATTATGCATACCTTGGCGGTATTCAGCCCGCAGAGCCCGGCTTCAAGACGTTTGTGGTCAAGCCTTACCACGTCAAGGGTGTCGATCACGTAGCAGTTACCTATGAATGTCAGTACGGCACGATTGAAGTGCGTGCAGATAAGACCGCCAAGGGCTATGAATATCTCGTCAGAGTTCCCGCCAATACGCATGCCGTCCTTTCGTTCGAGGAGGGCGTTGAGATCACCTCGGAGCAGGGCGCCGGACAGGTTTGCGGCGAGGATGATACGTGCTGCGTCGGCTCCGGCGTATACCGTGCCGTAAGTCTTTAATAAACAATCGAAAGGAGTGCTGGCAATGGCAAATATCATTGATTATCTGAAGTGGCGCGGAGACATTACCTTTGATCAAGTCAAGCTTGGCGAGGTGGACAACCTTATACTGTCTTTGCTTGCATTTGTGGATTTTTCGGGGATCGTTTCCTCTGATCCCACCGCTCCACCCGTTACGATCAAGCAGGCTGCCATGCAGTTTTTCTTTGAAAATGACATCAAAAAGAACAAGGGACCCGGCTTGGTCATCTCTGCGCAGATTTACAAAATGTTCCGCATGATGGCGGAGAGCAAAAGGTTTGGAGGCTTAACGCTTTCCGCATTCGTCAACGAAATCGATCTTGATGCGGAAAAGCAGTTTTCCGCCTTGACGATCAGACTCAAGGAAAAAATTTCGTATATCAGTATCCGCGGAACGGATGACACCATCGTTGGCTGGAAGGAAGACTTTAATTTGCTGTTCCTTGATGAGATTCCTTCGCAACGCCGTGTTGTGGAATACGTCAATGGAGTATGCGCTGCACAAAGCGGGAATTTCTATATCGGAGGGCATTCCAAGGGCGGGCATCTGGCGTTGTATGCAGCGGTGAAATGTGCTCCCGAAAATCAAAACCGTATCGTAGCGGCGTTCAGTAACGACGGTCCTGGTTTTTCCCGGGAATTCACCGAGCTTCCCGCGTATCTCGAAGCAGAGCATAAGTTTCATATCTATATGCCGCAGAATTCCGTGATTGGCATGTTTTTTGAAAACAAGGACAAGAGAAGAGTTGTCAAGAGCAAGCAGATCGGCGTTTTCCAACACGACGCGGTCAGCTGGGAGGTCATGGGAGGAAACTTTGTAAGGGCCAAGAAGCTGTCAAAGGGGGTTGGAGATACCATGCTCCTCAACGATCGCATTCATGCGCTGCCTGTGGGGGCAAGAAAGCATTTTGTTGATGTATTGTTTACCATGCTGGAATCTACGGGCGCCACAACGCTTTCGGAGCTCAATGCGCGCAGCTTGAAGCATATTGTGACCATGATCCGTACCTTTAACGATCTGGATCAAAGAGAACGCGACCTTATGCTTTTATTGATCGCCGAGCTGTTAGATCTTAGATTGATGAGCGATAAGCCCATAGAGACCGATTCATAAAGAAAAGCACTTACCGCAACGGATTATCCGTTGCGGTAAGTGCTTTATTTACGATAAAGTTACGATATGGTCAGCGAACTCTGCTGCTTCTTTTGCATCATGCGTGACCAGTAATACCGTTTTGCCGCACAGAAGCTGCTTGGCAGCTTTGATGACCTCGGCCTTGGTGTCTTCGTCCAATGCGGAAAAAGGCTCGTCCAAAAGCAAAACATCGGGGTCATACGCAATCGCTCTGGCAAGGCTGACACGCTTTGCCATGCCGCCGGAAAGCTCGTCCGGATACTTATCGGATGCATCCGATACGCCAAAGGCTTGCAATAAAGCCAAGGCGCGCTCTTGCTTGTGCTTTTTGTCCTTGATAACAAGCGTGACGTTTTGCAGAGCCGTCAGTTGTCCGAACAAACGCGGCTCCTGGAACATGATTCCTATGGATTTCCCGCTCGTTTCAATGCTTCCGCTTTGCGGCTTGATGAGTCCTGCCATCAGCCGAAGCAGAGTTGTTTTGCCATGTCCGGATGGTGCCATCAAAGCCGTGATGGCTTCATCCTTGACTTCAAGATTGAAATCGTCAAAAATCGGTTTGTTCTCAAAAGAGAAGCATAAATGCTCAATTTTCATAAGCTGCCTCCTTTCTGGTCTTGCGCTTGATGCGCTTGAGCGCCAGCTTGAATGCCAAGTCCAGGAGATAGCTGAAGATGACGATTGCTACCGTCCAGGCAAACAGCTCAACATATTCCATGTTTTGCTTAGCTTGGAAGATATATTTGCCAACCGAAACCTCCGGGCAGATCAGTACCTCTGCGGCAACGCCTGCCTTGATCGCAAGACCGACCGAGGCACCTGCAGCCGAGATCATGAACGGACGCAGCGTTGGTATCCAGATGCATCTGGCGCGATCCGCCCAGCCAAGTCGGTATGCACGCGCGGTTTCGATCAATTCGGGACGTGCAGCGCGAAGTCCCTCGATTGTATTGGAAAATACTACGGGGAACACGATCAGCGCTGCAATCAGACCCGGAATCAGGTCACGGTGCATAAGCACGAATGCGATCAGAATAAATGATGTTACGGGAGTCGTTTTTATAACGGAGATCGCAGGCATGAAAAAGTCGTACAGGAATTTGACGCGGTGACAAAGCAGCGCAAGGGCAAATGCCAGCGCATATGAACAGACGATGCCGATAAGTACGCGAACGGATGAAATCAACATGACACGCCAGAAAAGCGGCGTCGCACTCATTTGTCCCAGCTTGACCAACACGTCAATCGGAGAGGGAAGGATGAGCGGCAGATTTACGATAGCGGCTGCCGCCCACCAAAGCCCCAGCCAAAATAAAACGATGAGAAAGTATTTGAAGATACGTTTCATCAGGGAAGGTAATAAAAGTCCTCTGCAGGCAGCTGACCGCCAATGGAAGCGGGAGCAACGGCGTACAGAATTTCATAGAACTTCTGCAAGCCCGCCTTCATTTCAGCGCCGTCAATATAGCAGATGTTGGAATTGGGGATCGCCTTAGCTGCCACGGGAGCTTGCGCGAAGATGCCTGCTTCAACGATCATGCCGGAGGCGTCCGCAGGGTTTGCGTTGACGAACTCGATAGAAGCTTTGTATTCATTCAAAAAAGTCTGAACTGCTTCGGGATTCTGCTCTGCGAACTGGGAGCGCACAACAACGCATCCCTGCATCAAGGAATTGGCGGGATAATGCTTTGCCCATTCCGCGGTAAGGTCCAGAGATGCTGCAAGGGAAGCGTTGGCACTCTTTGCAATGGTGACCATGGGCTCGGGCAATACAGCGAGATCGACCAGACCGGAAGCAAGAGCCGTGCGCAGATCAGCAGGCTGCGCGTAGGTGTTGTCAATGATGATATCCTCGCCAACCTTCAAACCGTTTGCTTCACATACAGCCTTGAACAGGAAGGTGGGATTCTGTGCGGGACAATAAACGGTTTTGCCGCGCAGATCCTCAAAGGAGGAAACGGATACCTTTTCGGTGTTGTTCATAACGTAAAGCACGCCAAGCGTATTGACTGCAATGACTTTAACACCGCCGCCTGTTTTCATAGCTACGTTTGCTGCTGCATTGGTGGGAAGAGCAGCGATGTCGCACGCACCGCTGACAAGAGATGCGGTGATATTGGAAGCATCGGTCTCTACGGAAACGGTATAGTGCAGAGCGGCAGTGCCGTTCTTGTTGTCGGAAATCAGCTTAGCCATGCCAAAGCCGGTCGTGCCGTTGAGTACCATAACGTTAACGTTTTCAACGGTAGGTACCTTTTCCGGATCGGGATTCTGATTGATACAGCCCGTAAGCACGGAAAGCGCAAGCGCGAGGGTGAGAAGTACGGAGAAGATTTTGATGGTGGTTTTCATGAGTTTTTCCCTTTCATTTGTATTTATGTAACATACGGTCACGGTCAAGAAGCCGCACCGTTTTTTGTTCACGGATGATAAAGCCTTCTTGCTCCAGTTTGTCAAAGGCGCGGTACAGAGAGGCCCTGCCGATATCCAGCATGGTGCAAAGCGCATTCATGGGAATCTGCGTCTGCACGATGTCACCGCTGGCGTTCGCATCTAACCAGTAGGCTAACTTTTGCTCGGCTGATCCCGCGGTCAAGCAAGAAATCTTTTGATTGAGATACAGCGTCTTTTTGGCTAAAAAAGCGATATATTGGTATCTTACGGCAACGTCGTTGTCAATCAGATAGGTTAAAAACGGCTTATACAGCACAAGCACGGTGCAATCTGTTTTTGCAATGATCTTTGTTACAAAAGGCTGATCAGTAAACAGGTTGGAAATGCCAAATATTTCATAAGGCTCAAACGTGCGCAGCAATACGTGCTTGTCCTCGTCAGCAGCATAAGCGGCGGCACGACCTTCGCATAATACGTACAGGGCATCACCCGTTTGTCCCGGAGACAATATTGTTTGATCGCGTTGCATTTGCAAAAAAACAGGAGCGGCAACCAAAGAGGCTCTCTCAATGCAGTCCGCGCTTGCACATGCCGTGATCGAAAGCTTATTCAAGATTTGCGAGATGTCTTTCATACGTTCTCCTTGTGTCTCATATGATACACTTAATTATAAACGATTGGTTACGGTTTGTCAATAGAAAATCGCACAAAAGAAGTGAAAATTAACACTTATGATATTGCATTTTCGATTTTGTTGTAGTATAATAATATACTATACGAGCATAGATAGGGAGGAGCACAATGACACTTGTAATTTTAGCAGCCGGTATGGGCTCTCGTTACGGCGGACTCAAGCAGATAGACCCCATGACCGAGCATGGAGAATTTATTATTGATTTTTCGATTTACGACGCTATTCAAGCGGGTTTTGATAAGGTAGTATTCATCATCAAGAAGGAAAATTATCAGGCATTTGCAGAAACCGTTGGAAAGAGAGTTTCGCAGCACGTGCAGACTTTTTATGCGTTTCAGGAATTGGATGATCTGCCGGATGGATATACGGTTCCCGAAGGCAGGGTAAAGCCTTGGGGTACGGGGCATGCGCTTTATGCGGCAAGAGAATACTTGACGGAAGGCTTTGCCGTGATCAATTCGGATGATTTTTACGGTCGTGATGCTTTTTTCAAGGCAGCAGAGCATTTAAAAAACCATGCCGACGGCGATCACTATTGCATGGTTGGCTACAGACTTGGCAATACGCTTTCGGATAGTGGAACGGTCTCGCGCGGGCAGTGCTTTGTCAATGAGAACGGCATGCTTGACAGTGTGATCGAGCGCACGGATATTAAGCGCGTTGGCGAGGATGCCGCTTATCGAAACGAGAACGGAGATTGGGTGATGCTCTCGGGAGATACCGTGGTATCGATGAACTTCTGGGGTATGACACCGTCGATCGCTCCCAGACTTGCCGAAGGCTTTCACGAATTTCTTGCGCAGAGAGGCACCGAGCTCAAGAGTGAATACTTTATTCCCGGCGCGGTTGACAGCTTCATGAAGGCAGGACTTTGCGACGTTAAGGTGTATAAGACCGATGCGCAATGGTACGGCGTCACTTATACAGAGGATAAGGAATACGTAAAAGCTTCTATCAAGAGCATGATTGAAAGCGGCGTATATCCCGATTCTCTTTGGAATTGAATGAATAAACAGCATTGAAAGGATTTTTATGAATCAGGCACAAATTTTTGTAATTGCCGAGCAATTTGCTTTTAAGGGACAACCCATTTCGGCAACCGAATGTACTACAGGGCATATCAACTCTACCTATTTTGTTGATTGCAGCGCGGACGACGGCTTGCATCGCTACGTGATGCAGATCGTGAATACCAATATTTTCAAAAAGCCGGATGAGGTTATGCAAAATATTTTGCACGTAACCAAGCATATTGAAAATAAGCTGATTTCGACCGGTGGTGATGCGGAGCGCGGCACATTGCATCTGATCTTCACCAAGGACGGTCATTATGCGTATGTGGATCAGTTTGGTAATTATTGGCGCGCTTATGACTTCGTTGAGAACGCAACCTGCTATCAGGCTGTGGAATCCGAAGAAATGTTTACCAAGGTGGGTAAGGCGTTTGGTATCTTCCAGCGTCAGCTTGCTGATTTTAACGCATCCGTTTTGTTTGAATCGATTCCGAATTTCCATAATACCGAGGATAGATTCAATCAGTTTATCACCGCGATGGAAAACAATGCAGCAGGCAGACGCGAGAGCGTGCGCGAAGAGATCGCTTTTGTATTGCGCAGACAGGAAACCTGCAGCTATATCAACGAGCGCATTGCGGACGGCAGAATCCCGCTGCGCGTGACACACAACGACACCAAGCTCAACAACATCATGCTTGATAATGAAACGGGTGAGGGAATTTGCGTTATTGACTTGGATACCGTTATGCCCGGCTCGGTTCTGGCTGATTTTGGTGACAGCATTCGTTTTGGCGCATCTTCTGCAGCAGAGGACGAGACCGATCTAAACAAGGTATACGTCAGACTTGAAATGTTCGATGCGTTTGCAAAGGGCTTTATCGAAGGTCTTGATCATTCGCTGACCGAAGAGGAGATTCGCTCTTTGCCCATGGGTGCATACATACTGACGCTGGAAACGGGCATTCGCTTCTTGACTGACTACCTCAACGGTGACACCTATTTCAGAACGTCGTATTCTCAGCATAATCTTGACCGTGCGCGTAATCAGTTCAAGCTGGTTGCCGATATGGAACAGAAAATGGATCAGATGAATCAGATCATCCAGAAATACTTGTAAAACACGGAGGATATAAAAATGGCAGTATTGATTACGGGCGGTGCGGGCTTTATCGGCTCTCACGCTGCAGTTGAATTTCTCAATAAGGGTTACGAGCTTGTAATCCTTGATAACTTCTCTAACAGTAAGCCTTGTGTTTTGGACCGCATTCGTAAGATTACGGGTAAAGATTTCAAGTTCTATGAGATTGACCTGCTTGATAAGCCTGCGGTTGACCGCATGTTTGACGAGTGCCCCGAGATCGATTCCTGCATTCACTTTGCAGGTCTTAAGGCAGTCGGTGAATCTGTCAGCATGCCTTTGGCATATTATCACAACAATCTGACCGGGACTATCAATCTCTGCAACTCTATGAAGGAGCATAACGTAAAGACCATTGTTTTCAGCTCTTCCGCGACTGTTTACGGTGATCCCGCGACAGTACCGATTCGTGAGGATTTCCCCACGGGAAATACCACTAACCCTTACGGTGAAACCAAGCACATGATCGAGCGTATTCTCAAGGATACCCACGTATCCGATCCTTCTTGGAGAATCTCCATTCTGCGCTATTTCAATCCTATCGGCGCACACGAAAGTGGTTTGATCGGTGAAGATCCCAACGGTATTCCCAACAATCTGCTTCCTTATATTACCCAGGTTGCATCCGGTAAGCGCGAATATCTGCGTGTTTACGGCAATGATTATCCTACTCCCGACGGTACGGGTGTGCGTGACTACATTCACGTTGTAGACCTTGCGCAGGCGCATCTTTCTGCTCTTGAATTGGCGATGAGCAAAGAGGGCATTGATTACTTCAACATTGGCACCGGCAAGGGATACTCTGTACTGGATGTTGTACACGCTTTTGAAAAGGCTACCGGCAAGCCTCTGCCTTATCGCATTGTGGAACGCCGTCCCGGTGATATTGCAACCTGCTATGCGGATCCTGCAAAGGCAGAAAAAGAGCTTGGCTGGAAGGCAAAATACGACATTGACCGTATGTGTGAGGACGCATATCGTTGGCAGACCATAAATCCGGACGGATACGGAGAATAAATGATATGGTAACCAAAGAATTATTCGGCTATATGCCCGATGGACGCGAGGTTTACGTTTATACCTTACAGCATCATGTGGGCGGTATTCGCGCTAAGGTTTGCGAATTCGGCGGTACGCTTATGAGCATTGAAGCGCCCGACAAGAACGGCTGTTTTACCAACGTGCTTTGCGGCTATGACTCTCTGAAGGATCTTATGGAGTCTGATGGCTATGTCGGTGCTCTGATCGGTCGCTTCGGCAACCGCATCGGCGGTGCGCGCTTTACCTTGGAAGGGAAGGAATATACCTTATATCCCAATAACAACGGCAACACATTGCATGGCGGCAAGGTTGGCTTTTCTCATAAGCTGTGGGCATCCTCTTATTCGGATACCACGCAGCCCAGCGTTTATTTCTCGCTGATCTCTCCCGATATGGAAGAGGGATTCCCCGGTGAGCTCTCTTGCACGGTAACCTACCGCATTACAGAAGACGATACACTTGCGATTGATTATAAGGCGATTACCGATAAAACGACCGTGATCAGCTTGACCAATCATGCATACTTCAATCTTGGCGGCTATGCATCCGGCAAGGTGTTTGATCAGGTATTGCAAATGGATGCAGGGCACTACCTGAAGACGGACGACAAGCTGATCCCCACGGGTGAGATCGCTTCCGTTGAGGGCACTCCCTTTGATTTCCGTACCGCAAAGCCCATCGGACAGGATTTCTTTGCCGATGATACCGATCTTAAGATCGCAGGCGGCTACGATCATTGCTGGTGCTTTGATAGTTTTGACGGTCAGATTAAGCGCGTCATTACCGCATACGATCCCAAGAGTGGTAGAGCCATGGACGTGCGTACCGATCTGCCTTGTGTGCAGTTCTATAGCGGCAACTTCTTGACCGATGACGGACATCCGTTCTACGGTGGTTACAGAAAGGCAACGCAGAATGCATTTTGCCTGGAAACACAGATCATGCCCGACAGTCCCAACCGCGCCGAGTTCACCAACTGTGTACTCAAGCCCGGTGAACTTTATAGCACGACGACCGAGTTTAAGTTCTACGTCAAATAATAATTGATAACAGTGCGCGGCATAAGCCGCGCACTATTTTTATAATTGTTGAAGAAAACTCCAAGGAGCATGATGCGTATCGTCATGCCTTTCATATTCTCTGCATTTGTCACATATATTGCAACGAAAGGGGTGGTATATGATGTCGAACACAGTGAGAAAAGGTTTTTTGAGAATATTAACCGGATGCATGACAGTATTATTATTATTGCTTTCGACCGTTACAGTGGGGGCACAGACGGTGCCGATCAGTGAGGACGATTGGGCTCTGTGGGAATCGACCGATAAAAAGGTCACGTATGAAGGGGAGATTGATTGTAAATCCGCCATATTAATGGAAGCGCAGACGGGCGAAGTACTGTTTGAAAAGAATGCAGATGAAAGCTTGCCGCCTGCATCGGTTACAAAGATCATGACGCTGCTGCTTGTCATGGAGGCGATAGAGCAAGGGAAGATCAAATGGGACGACACGGTGACGGCAAGTGCCCACGCTTGTTCTATGGGTGGTTCGCAGATCTACTTAAAAGAAGGCGAGCGCATGAGTGTGGAGGATATGATCAAAAGTGTGGTCATCGCATCTGCGAACGATGCGGCCCTTGCACTTGCAGAGCATATTGCAGGGAGCGAGCAATCCTTTGTAAAAATGATGAATGACAGGGCTTTGCAGCTTGATATGATCAACACAAAGTTCGAGAACACAAACGGACTTGACGATACCACGCTTAATCATTATACGTCCGCGCGTGATATTGCTATCATGTCGCGCGAGTTGATCAAGCATGAAAAGATTTTGGAATACAGCTCGATCTGGATGGATACGATACGAGATGGTGCGTTTGGTCTCACCAATACAAACAGGCTTGTGCGTTTTTATAAGGGGTGTAACGGATTGAAAACGGGCTCTACTTCCAAGGCGGGCTTTTGTGTCAGCGCAACAGCTGAGCGCGACGGTATGACACTGATCTGCGTGATTATGGGGGCAGAGAACAGGGATACGCGCAATCAGATAGCGACACAGCTATTAGATTGGGGTTTTGCCAACTATGGGCTTTTTGCCAAGCCCGTGGGGAAGCTGCATGATATTCCAATCAAAGGTGGTACGCAAAATACTGTCAGCGCAGAATACGGCAGCTTTTACTGTGTTATGCCCAAGGCAGATATTGCGAAAATACAAGAGCAGGCGCAGATGGACGCACCTTTCTATACAGCACCGATACGTGTAGGAGACAAACTCGGGAAGGTGATCTATACTCTGGATGGCAAGCAGATCGGAAGCGTGAGCATTCTGAGTACGCAAAATATCGAAAAAATCGGATATTGGGGTGTTCTTGGCAGAATGTTTGCAAAATTTCTGCTGATTTGATATAAAAATACGCTTTCGGGGGCTTGAAAAAATCCGAGATATGCAGTATAATAATGACAGACGCTCACGTGTGGGCGAAATAACATAAAGGCGGTATAAAAATGGCTATCCGACTGAATGATAACTATTTGCGCGGTTTTATTCTGGATCAGGAATACACCGCAATTCAACCTCAGGTTACTGCAGCACATAACATGCTTGTTGCAAAGAGCGGTCTTGGTAACGATTTCCTTGGCTGGACAACGTTGCCCGAAGACTACGATAAGCAGGAATTTGCTGCTATTAAGCAGTGCGCAGAGAAGATCAAGAAAGACTGTGACGTATTTATCGTTATTGGTATCGGCGGTTCTTATCTTGGTGCGCGTGCTGTGATCGAATATCTTAAATCCCCCCTGTATAACAATCTGAAAAAGGATACTCCCGACATCTATTTCGCAGGCTGCAACATCAGCGCTGCATCCATTGCGGAGCTGCTGAGCATTTGCGAGGGTAAAGACGTTTGCATTAACGTCATCTCTAAATCCGGTACTACCACCGAGCCCGCAGTTGCTTTCCGCGTATTCCGCAACATGCTGGAAGAGAAGTACGGCGTTGAGGGAGCAAAGGAGCGCATTTACGTAACCACTGACCGTCAGAGAGGCACGCTCAAGGCGTTCTCTGATCAGATGGGTTATCAGACCTTTGTCGTTCCGGATGACGTTGGCGGCAGATTCTCGGTGCTTACCGCAGTAGGTCTTCTTCCCATCGCAGTTGCAGGCATTGACATTGATGCACTGATGCAGGGCGCAAACGATGCAAGACTTGCATACACCGATGACGAGATCGCAAATAATGATTGCTATAAGTACGCAGCAATTCGTAATATTCTGTACAGGAAGGGCAAGACAACCGAGATTCTGGTTGGTTATGAAACCTATTCGCAGATGTTCAACGAGTGGTGGAAGCAGCTGTACGGTGAGAGCGAAGGTAAGGACCAGAAGGGTATTTTCCCCGCATCCGTAATTTTCTCTACCGACCTGCACTCGCTGGGTCAGTACATCCAGGACGGCGTGCGCAATCTGTTTGAGACCGTGATCTCGATTGAGAATAGCGACGTCACCTTTGATATTCCTCATGACCCCGCGAACGTGGACGGTCTGAACTTCCTGTCCGGCGTGGATCTGAACGTCGTCAAGAAGACCGCAATGCAGGGAACTCTGCTTGCACACGTAGACGGTGGCGTACCTAACGTACTGCTTGAAATCAAGGATCGCAGCGCACACTCTCTTGGCTACATGATTTACTTCTTTGAATTGGCTTGCGCGATCTCCGGTTATATGCTTGGCGTCAATCCGTTCGACCAGCCCGGCGTTGAGGCGTACAAGAAAAACATGTTTGCGCTGCTTGGTAAGCCCGGATACGAGGAAATGAAGCAAAAACTTGAAGCAAGATTAGGATAATTTTTCAAAAAGGTCTTGTAATATTCAAAAAAATACTGTATAATATAGAAAAGCATTCCATGGAGGACTAAACATATGCTGAAATTGCTGATTGGTGTTAAAGGCACCGGAAAAACTAAGACTTTGATTGAAATGGTTAACGACGCACTTTCCAAGACCCAGGGCGACGTTGTTTGCATTGAAAAGGGCGTTAAGCTGAGATACGACGTTAAGTATCAGGCAAGACTGATCAATACCAACGAATACCTTGTATTCGATGCAGAAGCTCTGTATGGCTTCATCGCAGGTATTCTTGCAAGCAACCACGACGTTTCCGATTTGTTCGTGGACTCCGCACTCAAGATCTGCAACGAAGACGTTGCTGCATTTGAGAAGATGGTTCTTGCTGTTGACGAGCTCTGCTCCAAGATGAACGTCAACGTTGTGATGACTTCCTCTCTGCCTGTAGAAGAGGCTTCCGATACCATCAAGAAGTATCTGTAAGTCATACGACAAAATGTCTTAATGAAAAAAGAGGCGTATGCCTCTTTTTTCATCATAAAAGGAGAAGATATGAAAGCACTTGTACTAAAGACTTATAGGATTACGGATATTCAGTTTCAAAATCATGCTACGACAAGCGGCAAGACAAAGCTGGAGACAAAGTATACGTATCAAGTCAAGTTTGGCACGAACAATACCTGCAGAGCGGAAATGAAGGTTTCTGTTTGTGACCGGGACAATCCCGATACGTTTAAAATGGACTTGACGCTGGTAGGTATTTTTGAAATTGTGGCGGAACAGGATAAAGAGCTCCTGCATAAGGAATCCTTTAAGCAGCTGTATCCGTTTGCAAGGGCAGCGGTTTCCACCATGACTTCCGCCACGGGAATTTTGCCTGTAATTATTCCTGATGTGGATATTGATAGCCAGGATATTTACAGATACAATCCGGAATTGTTCTCTAATAAGTGATTGCGGTGACTGCTTCTTTTGGCTCATAGTATACTTCGAGTGGTGATGATATACCAAGCCTGCGGCTTGGATAAACAAAAACAGAACATTTGTCTACTGACAAATGTTCTGTTTTTATTGGTGGAGACGAGGGGGCTCGAACCCATGACCTCACGGATGTGAACCGTGCGCTCTGACCAACTGAGCTACGCCTCCGAACGTTTGGTATTATACCACAAACGCAACTGAAATGCAACCCCTTTTTGAAAAAAAACAGAAAAATATTTGTGCCCATGATGCCTTAAAAGGCGAATTCCAGGATCGCATCCTTCAGCATCACGTATCCTTGTGTGCCGGCATCCATGTTTCCGATACCGATCTCCAGATCGGCATCACTGCCGCTTGTTTGAAGCACGTCAAATCCCGTGGCTGAATACAGCACCCGTGCAAGCTGCTTGTGATATGCTTGCACATCCGTATAGATACCATGAGGACGCGAAGTGATATATATCTTAAGAGCACCACAAATAGGCATGTCGCTTGTAAAAATCAATTTACAGCCACGTTCAACGCGTGCTATGTTCGGATAGCCCGCGGCAAGCATTGCCTTGTAGGATGAAGCTATGCGAGATAACATGACGTCAACGTCCGGACGCTTGTCCGCATTATATATGATGATTTGTTTGTTACCGGAGCCAAATGCAACGTACATATGCCACCTCCTTGATCTGATATTCCAGCATATGCCGCACCTTTGCGTTTTAATCCGGTATTGCAAAATATTTACATTTAACTGTAGCATTTTTTTGGGTAATATGGTATACTGTATACATATATTTGAAAGGGAATTGAAACATGGTTATATATAAACAAAAACTTCTGAAATGGATGCTGTTCGGCTACGGCGGATTCATGCTGCTGCTGATCGGTTTGTCCACGGCAGCCAGATTCTTGAACAGTGACGTTCTGTTCCAAGACGGCTTGTGGGCGATCGCGTTGGACATTGTTACTGCCATCGTCGATGTGTTTACGTTTGCGTTTGCGTCGGCAGTCGTGATCTACGGTATCTATGCCGTGGGAGCTCGCAATATGACCACCGTATTCTCAGCGTTTTTTGCTATTACGGTTCTCCATCGCGTAGCAATATTAGGAATTGGCTGGGCGATCTATCCCGGAACGCTGCCCGAAACGGTGGAGGACTGGCTGCGCATGGCGCTGGAGAGCTTGGTACTGTATATTCTGCTGGATTGCCTGCGTTTGTTTATTGTGGGATTTGTGACCGCTAAGCTGCTTGCTAAACGTGAGGCGGCGCGCAACGATTATAACCGCAAGGCAAAAATCATGGGTGATGAGCTGCTGGATCCAAGAAGCATTGCTTTTCCGTTCAGCAAATTCGTCAGCATGAAAAATCCTGTACAGGTGGGTGTTCTTGTCGCTGCAGCCACGTATTGGGCGATGTTTGCAGTGCAATACGTCTATTACGCCGCCATGAATTTAATTAAGCTTAATTTTTGGGAATACATCGGCTTTCAAATTATGGAGTTGGTTTTCTATGCCATCATGGCTTGGGTATGCTACTGCATCGCCACCTTTATTTTGATAAAGCTTGATGAGAAGATGCCTAAATCAGAATAAACCGAAAGCAACCGCTGACAGCGGTTGCTTTTTTGTCGTATATAAGATCATTTTGTTTTGCGCTGTCAAAAATCGTCACGTGTGCATACCATATTAGGGAAGAAGCATTTCTGCTTCTAAACTACGGAGGTGTTACTATGTCTGATAACAGATTTGCAAACAATTCCTGCCATGCTAAGGAAACTGTTTGTATTGAAACCAACAGAATTCTGGATTCCTGCAGGGATCGTGATTGCTTTGAGAACGTACGCGTATATCTGACCGATTACGGGCAGGAGATCATTGAGCACACGTCGAATATTCGCGTGAAATGTGCTGAGATTGGCTGGACGAATATTACGGTCGAGCCCGTACAGTTTAACCGTGGGTTTTATACCGTCACCATTCGCTTTTATATCAAGCTGACTCTTGAGGCGTGCATTAACGCAAGGGCGCAGGAGTTCCAAGGGATTGCCGTTCTTGAAAAGAACGTCGTACTGTACGGTAGTGAAAGCAACGTCAGTATTTTCAAGTCGGGCAAATGCTCTGACGAATTCTGTGCTCGCCCCGTACCCGTCTGCGGTGAGAGAAACGTGCCGCAGGCTGTGATCGAGGTAGTTGACCCTATCGTGCTTGGTGTTAAGGTTGTGGAGAACGTTCAGGATTGCTGCTGCTGTTGCTGCTGCTCCTGCGATATTCCCGACGGTGTATGTGCCGATCTTGGTCAGATGCTGGGCGGAGATGATGAATACCGCAGATATCTCGCCGTTTCCTTTGGCTTGTTCTCGGTTATTCGTCTTGTAAGACCCGCACAATATTTGCTTCAGGCGACCGAATACTGCGTGCCCGATAAGGAGTGCATCAGCAACGATAGCTCTGATCCTTGCAGCGTATTCCGTCATATGCCTTTTCCTTCGGCTGAATTTTGCCCTCCCGGTTATAATGGCGAATTCAAGGGGGATCGCGCAGGGAACTGCGGTTGCTCATAATAAATCACAGAACCGCACCGATTTCGGTGCGGTTCTGCATTTAGAGTTGATTACGTTTCGCGCGACATTCTTTACGGTATTGCAGAGGCGATTGCCCAAATCTGCGCTTAAATGCGCGGATGTAATAGTTTGCATCAGAAAAACCGTATTTTAGAGCGATTTCACCGATGGGCAGAGCGGTAAACAATAATTCCGAACGTGATTGATTCAAGCGTTCTTCTAACACAAATTGCATAGGTGTCATGCCGATCATATCCTTGAACTGTTGATTTAACGTGGTGCGGTTGGTTCTGAATCTCAGACAAAGCTGTTTCAAGCTCATAGAGGATGCTACGTGTTCTCGGATATACAGGATAACCGCGCTGATTTCTTTGTCATTATTGCTCATGTATGCGCTGTCAGCGTAATATAACGTTGAGATAAGCACAGATCTGGCATGACAAGACCACATGCTGTCATTCGCATGATTTTTGATGTAGCGGTTAATATTGTTGAAATAGTCTCTGATGCAAATAAAACCCTCGGCAGATATGGGAATAATTCCAAAGTATTGTTCACTTCGCTCGGTAAATAAATGAAAGTCCGGAAATCCGTGTGTTTGCCGTAATTCTGTATATTTTGATGTGCCGATTATTTCGTGATTCAAATTGACATTATAAAAATACGGCAAAAATCCCAAGGACAATGCTTCAAATTTGCCTTTGTGTATTTTCACGTGTTCATCCGGCTTTAAACATAGTACGTATGTGCCGTCAAGATAGCATTGTGTATGATCAATTGTCAGGTGTAAGGAATTTGCGCGAAGCAGAATCATGGTTAACATATTCTCTCCCGGTGTGATTCCGTCGAAAAGGGCAATAAGGTTTGGTTGGTATTTCATATTTCACCTCAAGTATTATGATCTTCCCCCATTAATATTGTACCATAAATCTGACAATTTGTCAAAGCACCAAAAACAGGTAAAATAGGAAAAAATACAAAAACGACTCGCTACCATTCAGTAACGAGTCGTAATGCTTTATGCTTGACCGTCTGTCAAAAGGTCGAGAGGAGCATCAAGCTGCTCAGTCTTGATTACCAGCTCGGGAAGTGCACCTTTCTCGACGCAATCGCGATGGATGATCACCTCTGCAACGTCACCGCGGGAGGGGATTTCATACATGCTTTGCATCATTATGCTTTCCATGATGGAACGCAGACCGCGCGCACCTGTGTTGCGCTTGATGGCGAGCTCAGCAACAGCTTCCAAAGCATCATCCGTTAGGGTCAGCTTTACGTTATCCATGTCAAACAGCTTGATATACTGCTTTAACAGTGCGGATTTAGGCTCCTTGATGATACGAAGCAGAGCATCTTTGTCAAGATCGCTCAAGGAAACAATGACGGGAAGTCTACCGATCAGTTCGGGAATCAAGCCATATTTGACGATATCGTGCGGTGTGACGTCACGGTAAATGCCGCTGTCACGACGCTCGGATTTCTTTTGAATATCGGCGCAGAAACCAATTGCCTGATTGCCTTGTCTCTTACCGATGATACCTTCCAGCCCGTCAAATGCGCCTCCGCAGATAAACAGAATGTTCTCGGTATTGATCTTAATAAACTCCTGATTGGGATGCTTGCGTCCACCCTGGGGAGGAACGTTTGCAACTGTTCCTTCCAGAATTTTAAGCAACGCCTGCTGTACGCCTTCGCCGGAAACGTCACGGGTGATGGATCTGTTTTCGCTCTTACGGGAGATCTTGTCGATCTCATCAATATAGATAATACCGTGCTCAGCCAGATCAACGTCGTAATCTGCTGCCTGGATCAGGCGGAGAAGAATGTTTTCCACGTCTTCACCCACATAACCCGCTTCGGTCAGCGTAGTTGCGTCTGCAATTGCAAAGGGAACTTGTAAGGTTTTTGCAAGTGTCTGTGCAAGATAGGTCTTACCGACACCGGTAGGACCAATTAAAAGCACGTTGCTTTTTTGAAGCTCTACGAAATCCTGATCGGATTGAGAAGCCTTTTTCTTGCGTCCCTTGGGCTTTTCATTCTTGGAGAGTACACGCTTATAATGATTATATACGGATACGGAAAGAGCAATTTTAGCGTCGTCCTGCCCGATGACATATTCATCAAGCGCATGCTTGATATCCATAGGTTTCGGGAGCGTGGACATTGACAGCTTTCCAAGATCAATCGAAGGGGTAGCTGCCGCCTCAACGTACTCGCTGCAAGCTTCTGCGCAAAAATCGCAGATATAAGCACCTGTAGGCGCAGAGATCAGAAAATTGACCTGACTTTCATGTCTGCCGCAGAAGGAGCAAAAGGGAGTATCCCCGTTGCTCCCTCTGCGGGAACCGTTATTGGAATTCGCCATGCGCGTTACCTCAATTGATCTCGCCGCGATGCGACTTTACCTGGTCAACAATGCCGTAAGCCAAAGCTTCTTGGGCGGTCATAAAGTGGTCTCTTTCGGTATCTTTTTCAATCTGCTTGACGGTCTGTCCGGTGTGCTCTGCAAGCAGCTCGTTGAGAGTCTTGCGCGTGCGCAGAATCAGATCAGCCTGGATCTTGATATCACTTGCCTGACCTCTTGCACCGCCGCTGGGCTGGTGGATCATGATCTCACTGTGAGGCAGGGCAATTCTCTTACCCTTGGTGCCTGCAGAGAGCAGGAATGCGCCCATGCTTGCGGCAAGACCGATGCAAATGGTGGAAACGTCACAACGAATAAACTTCATGGTGTCGTAAATTGCCATTCCTGCAGTCACGGAACCGCCGGGGCTGTTAATGTAGAAATAAATATCCTTATCGGGGTCCTGCGATTCGAGGAAGAGCATCTGAGCAACGATCAGAGAAGCGGTTGCATCATTGACCTCGTCAGACAGGAAAATGATACGGTCATTGAGCAGGCGGGAGAAAATATCGTATGCACGTTCGCCTCTGCCGGTTTGTTCAATGACGGTAGGTACAAGGGCGTCTCTCGGATATTGCGGATAATACATCTTGTTTACCTCGTTTCAAAATAATAGGGAAGTAGGGGGAGTATAATTACTCAGCCTTGATTACAGCGGACTCCTTAACGATGTCCATTGCCTTCTTAACCTGCAGGTCTGCAATGATGGAAGCATCATCCAGCATACCCTTAACCTGAGCAACCTCCAGGTGGTAAGCATCAGCAATTCTCTGGTATTCTTCGTTGATCTCATCCTCGGATGCAACAACGCCTTCCAGAGCAGCGATGGTCTCAAGAGCCAGTCTTGCCTTGACCTGACGCTCAGCCTGAGGTCTCATCTGCTCGCGCAGAGCCTCGATGGTCAGACCGGTGTACTTGAAGTACAGGTTCATATCCATGCCCTGGCTGCGCAGTCTGTTGTCAAAGTCACGAACAAAGTTCTCGGTCTCGTTTACAAACATAGCTTCGGGAATTTCGCCCTCCAGCTTTTCGATCAGAGCCTCAATCAGCTTCTCTTCGAACTCGTTCTCAGCCTGCTTTTCGTTTCTCTCTTGGATTTTAGCCTTCATATCAGCCTTTAATTCATCAAGAGTGTCAAATTCGGAAGCGTCCTTTGCAAATTCATCATCCAGCTCGGGGAGCTCAATGCGGGAAATAGCGTTGACCTTGGTCTTGAATACGGAAGCCTTGCCTGCAAGCTCGGTTGCATGGTAGTCTTCAGGGAAGGTAACGTTAACGTCGAACTCTTCGCCGATGGTGTGGCCTGCGATCTGCTCTTCAAAACCGGGAATGAAAGAGCCGGAGCCAAGCTTCAGGGAATAGTCGGTACCCTTGCCGCCGTCAAATGCAACGCCGTCAACAGAGCCGTCAAAGTCGATCTTTACGATGTCGCCCATCTGTGCAGCCTCTTCGGTGATCTCGATCTCACGGGAGTTTCTCTCACGGATCATTTCGAGCTCACGGTTAACCTGCTCATCGGTAGCTTCTGCAGTAGCCTTAACAGCTTCGATACCCTTGTAGTCCTTGATCTGCATCTCGGGCTTTACGGGAACCTTTGCGGAGAGAACCAGACCGTTCTCATCAAGAGAAACGATGTCGATTTCAGGCTGGCCGACAACGGTGATGCCTGCTTCCTTAACAGCAGCCTCATAGTTCTCGGGAATGAGATCGTTGATAGCATCCTCATAGAAAACGCCGGTGCCGTACATCTTTTCGATGACAGACTTGGGAGCCTTGCCCTTGCGGAAGCCGGGGACATTGATGTTCTTTACCTGCTTGCGGTAAACCTTGTCTACAGCAGCATCAAAGGTTGCCTTATCAATGGCAATCTCAAGATAGTGCATGCTGTGTTCGTTCTTTTCAGATTTTACGAGATTCATGTTGATCCTCCAAAATTTTGATTTATTTTATTTTTTATTTTACACAACCTATTAATTGTACACAATTTCGTTTGTTTTGTCAATAGAAATCGTGATTTTCCCTTATAAAATATCTTATTTTATGGGGTAAGGCAAGAAAGAGAGATGGTCTGCGGAGATTCTTACGAATCGAATGTCGTTATGGTAGAGCACGCTCGGAAGATTATACCCACCGTGGATGTGACCAAAGTAACAATTTTTAACTCCGTATTTGGACAGGGTATCCAATATTTCCGGGCAAAGGAAACTACCCCAAATCGGTGGAAAGTGCAGGAATACGAGAATTTCCTCCGCGTTTTCCGGATCTTGCAATTTTTGCCCCTGCTTTAAGCTGAGCTCCAGTCTGATTACCTCGCGGTTAACGATCTTGGCGTAATCTGTTTCGGACACGGTCAACTGCTGACTGTCGTCGGTAAACCAGCCGCGCGTACCGCAAATGATTTTATCTTCCACTTTATAAGCATTGTTCTGCAAAAGCGAAATTGTATCAATATTGTGTTCGGCAAAAAAGGTATTGATTTTGGAGGCAGTTGACCACCAAAAATCGTGATTTCCTTTTCCGATCAGCTTTTTGCCTGGAAGGGAATTCAAAAAATTGAGATCTTGTGCGGCTTCCTCCAGCGTCAATGCCCACGAAATATCACCGGGAATGACGACCGTGTCGGACTGGTGAACCGTATTGCGCCAGTGCTGCTCCAGCTTTTCCACGTAGCCGCTCCAGCGAGCGCCGAAGACCTCCATGGATTTATTCGTTTGATCGTTGATGGACAAATGTAAGTCTGCTATGGTATAAATTGCCATGGAGAACTCCTTTCTTTGAGAATAAGAAGATGATTGAGTGCCATACTATTGTTGTCAGATTGACAAAAGGAGAAATGAAAAATGGATAACAAACGCGGATGCGGATGCGAAAAGCATATCAAGGACGTCAAGTGTGACGTGAAGAACTGCGTATATCACGATGGTGATTGCTACTGCACAGCCGGTGAAATTGCGATTGGTCCTTCCTTCGCTACTTCTTCTACTGATACGATCTGTTCTACCTTTAAGCAGGATCAGAATAAGATGTGATTCCTGCGCGGACATCGGCAAAAGCCGATGTCCGCAATTTTTTATTGCGTGTCTGCAAAACGAAGTACTTCTTGCAAAATATCCTGCGAATCTACGGTTTTATCAAATCTGATCGTGCGCTCGCCAAGACCCACCAACGGATAGGGGATCTGCGTGCCGGTATGCTTTGCAAGCAATTCCTGGGAAAGAAGCGGATCGGAGGGTGCCTCCATGCCAAGCGAGGTGTATACGTCAGCAGCAAACTTATAAGGGCTTGCAGTAGAAGCAACAACCATAGGCGTGTGAACGTCGCAGCTATCCTTGAGATACTGCTCGGCGCAGCATACGCCAACAGCCGTATGTGTATCCATCAGATAACCGGATTTTTGATACTTGCAAATGGTTTGTGCGGTTTGCTCCTCATCTGCATAATACCCACAGAAATCAGCGTCGATCTTTTCCTTGACCGCATTGCTGACAGTATATGCACCGTTTGTTGCAAGTGACTCCATGTATGCCTTGGTATGTTCAGCACCTGCAACGAAATAGAGAAGACGTTCAAGATTGCTGGAGATCAGAATATCCATAGAAGGAGACATGGTAAGGTGGAACTGACGGTTGCGGTCGTACGTGCCTGTTTGCAGAAAATCTGTCAGGATGTTATTTTTGTTAGACGCGCAAATCAGCTTGCCGATCGGCAGCCCCATAAGCTTTGCAAGGTAAGCCGCGAAGATATTGCCGAAATTGCCTGTGGGAACGCATACGTTCATAAGGTCTCCCATCTGAAGACGCTTTGCGTTGAGCAGGTCACAGTAAGCAGAAACGTAATACACGATCTGCGGAGCAAGTCTGCCCCAGTTGATCGAGTTAGCACTGGAAAGGAAGAAGCCCTTCTGATCGAGTGCTTGTGCAGCGTCTGCATCTGCGAAAATGCGCTTGACACCGGTTTGTGCATCGTCAAAGTTTCCGTGAATAGCACATACGTTGACGTTATCACCCTGCTGCGTAACCATCTGCAGCTTTTGAATCTTGCTGACTCCGTTGACGGGGTAGAATACGGAAATACAAACCTGATCAACGTCACGGTAGCCTTCAAGCGCAGCTTTGCCCGTATCACCGGAAGTTGCAACCAGAATCAGCGCTTTGCGCTGCTCGCCGGTCTTTTTGAGCGCGCGAGAGAGCAGGCGAGGCATGATTTGCAGTGCCATATCCTTGAATGCTGCGGTGGGGCCGTGCCAAAGCTCCTGGGTATATACGTTGTCGCAAACGTGATGCAGAGGGGCTGCGCCACCAACGAAAGAATTCTCGTTATAAGCCTGCATACAGTCTGCAAGAAGCTCTTCATGGGTATAATCGGTCAAATACTTGCCCAAAATAAATGCCGCTCTGTTTGCATAATCCATGCCGCAAAGAGTGGCAATTTCGTCAGCGGAAAGAGTAGGGATACTCTCGGGTACAAACAGACCGCCATCGTCAGCCAGGCCCTTTCTGATGACTTGTGCTGACGTGAATTTTTCTTGTTTTGAATCTCGTGTGCTTTGGAATTTCATAATTGGTCTCCGATTTATTTGTGTAATTGGTTATGGAAGAACGAGTATGCGTTTTTCCAGAATATTTTTTCGATCTGTTCGGTTGTATAACCAAGCGCGGTCAGGCGGTCTGCCACCTTATATAAGTCTCCGACATGAGTGATATCACAGGGAAGATCCGTTCCGTCAAAATCACATCCGAAGCAAAGGTGGTCTTGTGCGCCAAGCTCCATATAGTGATCTATATGGCGTACCATGTCTTCCGATGTTGCGTTTCCTTGTGAGCAATCGCGCAAATGCGCGGGACACATACTCACGCCTACGATGCCGCCCAGGCGCATAAGCTCACTAAGATGTCTGTCGCGCAAGTTTCTTGTATGAGCATATGCAGAATAGGAGTTGGAATGCGTTGCGATAAACGGCTTGTTGTAGCGGTTGGCAATCTCAATCACGTCGTCAACACTTTGCTCGGAAGCGTGTGAGATATCGGGAACAATGCCGATCTCAAAGCATTTTTTAGTGACCAGCTTTCCAAAATCCGTTAATCCGATTTCGGTATTGTGAGAGCCGCCTATACAGGATTCTCCGCCCCATAAAAGCGTCATGCAGCGAACGCCTTTGTCGTAGAGAACGGGCAGCCTTTCAATATCGCCTGCGAGCAATCTTGCGTCCTCGACAGCCAAAACGGCAGCTCTTTTGGATTGCGCAATTGCCTCTTCAAGCTCGGCGGCCGAACGGATGCGTGTGATTTGATCATTTTCAAGCGCAATCAAACGGTCGAAATTGTCCGCTATTGCAAGAAAATCATTCCAGCAGGTCTGGTCGTCCAATCGACGATCGGACCAGATAGCAAATAACTGAACGTACTTTTCGTATTGATCGGCATGTGAAAGGGAAATGTGGCAGGTATTGTCACGCAACTTCTCCTGCCTGCGATACAGTTCAAAAGCGGTATCGCAATGCGTGTCAAACAGAGATAAAGACATAGTAGGCTCCTTTTTTATTTCAGGGACGGTATCCGTGAACGCCAAAAGCGTTTTCTATATGATTGATAAGCAATGCAGGTCTGCGCGGTAAGCCAAATATGCAGCTGATTTTTTCAATGCATTTATCTTTTTTTGACAAATCGGAATCGGGCGTAAGGTATACCTCAATGATATCCATGCGGGGATGCAGGGAAAAGCTGTTATTGGCCAAATATGTACGTGCCGCACGTATCAAATGCTCTTGTTTTTTGAGCGTGACGGCAGAAGCGGGGGCGGATAGATAATCCGCGTTTTCGGGACGGGATACGCGCGTTTTCACTTCCACGAACGCAATATACTGCTTGTTGATTGCAATAATATCAATCTCCTCGTGAGAGACGTGGATATTACGCTCAAGAATATCGTAGCCGTGTCGACGCAGGTATTTTGCCGCGAGC
Source organism: Eubacteriales bacterium (assembly GCA_045587385.1). Taxonomy (GTDB): domain Bacteria; phylum Bacillota; class Clostridia; order Oscillospirales; family CAG-272; genus SVQP01. The sequence goes on along the minus strand of JAZNCE010000124.1, from coordinate 83,675 downwards.
CGTTCACCTAACTTTCCGACTTGCGCTTTATTCATGCTTTTCTTTTTCCAGAAAGCGCACAAACTGCTTTCTGTGAATGGGAGAGGCACCGTACTCGCGCAACGCTTGCATGTGTGCTTTGGTGCCGTAGCCCTTGTGCTTTGCAATACCGTATTGGGGATATGCAGCATCCAACTCAATGCACATACGGTCACGCGTCACCTTCGCCAAAATAGAAGCTGCTGCAATAGAGGGTGAGGTTGCATCGCCCGAGATAACCGCCTTAGCATCAACTTGAAAATCTCTGGAGACGTTACCGTCAATGAGGGCAAAGTCAGGCTTGACGGAAAGCCCGTCGATCGCACGGCGCATAGCAAGCAGCGTTGCTTCCAGGATATTAAGCTGATCGATCTCCTCAACGCTGGCACTTGCAATACAGTAAGCGATTGCATTTTCCTTGATCTGATCAAAAAGCAGATCTCTTTTTTTCTCCGAGAGCTTTTTTGAGTCGTTCAGACCGGGCAATACCAGACCGCATGGAAGAATACATGCCGCAGCAACGACGGGGCCGCACAAGGGACCTCTGCCTGCTTCATCAACGCCACAGACATTGTGGTAGCCCAGATCATAGAGCTCGGATTCGAGTGTATATTCCAACATGATATTCACCTCAATTGTCCGGTCGCGTGTCGAGCGTGACACGGCCGATCTTTCCCGCACGGTATTCGTCAAGCAGCATATTGGCTGTTCTTTCAGAGTGGACTTCACCGCCCGAGATCAGAAAACCGCGTTTTTTGCCGATAGCCAGCATGAGGTCGTAATCGCTCAGATCTTCGTACTGAGATAAGTCACCAAGCTTATACCGCTCGCTCAGGAGTGCGGGATACAGCTTGCGCAATCTGCCGCAAAGAATCATGGCGATCTCTTCAATGTCCAGAATATCGTCTTTGATAGCGCCTGTGATGGCGAGGTTTTCGCCAACGGACTTTTCTTCAAACTTTGGCCACAGAATGCCTGGCATATCCATCAGATCGATACCGATGTTGGTAGCCACCCATTGTTTGTCCACGGTGACTCCGGGACGGTTTTCGACCTTTGCTTTTTTATTACCGCAAAGCTTATTGATCAAAGAGGATTTTCCTACGTTGGGTACACCAAGAACCATGGCGCGGAGCTTTCTGCCCGCCATGCCTTTGTTCTTGTATCTCTCCACCTTTTCAATCAGGATATCGTGAATGGCAGGACTGAGCTGCTTGATTCCTTCGCCGCCAATACAGTCTGTCAAAATACAAACGGTATGGTCGTCCGTGTAATGCTGCACCCAATATTTGTTCTCTGCAGGATCTGCAAGAGATGCTTTGTTCAACAGAAGAAGCGTAGGCTTTTCGCCAATCAACTTTTTAATTTCGGGGTTTCTGGATGAGTAGGGAATACGTGCATCCAGAATTTCAATAATAATGTCAACGTTTTTGAGGTTTTCCGAGATCAAACGGCGCGTTTTCGCCATATGTCCGGGAAACCATTGAATGACCTGTGAGGGCATTGTGTAATTTCCTTTCGGATTAATCTGTAAAAATGGTAAAGGGCTTTAAGCGAACGATTGCTTTTCCAAGGACGGTGCGCTCGTCAATAAAGCCGATAGAGCGACTGTCAGCAGAGAAGTTTCTGTTGTCTCCCATAACAAACAGCATGCCTTGCGGAACGGTAAAGCTATAGTTTCCGGTTTCTTCGTCGTATACGGCATCCAAGGGATTATTTAAGCCATACAAATTGTCGCGCCATTCGTATTGATCGCCGTATGCTGTTTTGTCAGAATTGTAGTAGGTTGCAAATTCGTCTGCAAAATCGATTTTTTCACCGGTTGTTGCATCCGTAATGATAACTGTCTTATTCTTGAAGTTCAGTACCACGTGCTGTCCGCCTGTTGCGATCACGCGTTTGACCAAGGGCTTCTGATATCGTTCGGTCTGGTGGAATACGACCACGTCACCGTTATCCGGTGTGTAAAACAGGTCGGAAATAATCAGCGGCTGACCGTGCTCAAACGTGTTTTTCATGGATTCTCCGTCAACGCGACAAAGACGAGCGCAGAAGGAGAACAGAATGAGCACCATAGTGACGGAAAGCACGAATATTTCAAGATAATCAAAGAAGTTAGCGGCAAAGGAGCTGAGCTTATTTCCCGAAGCGGCAGCTTGGGGAGTTTCCTTTTTTTCAATAACGATATCAAGCAAATCGTGACCGTGCTCTATGACGATATCGGTGGTTCTTGCAGATCTCTCGTCAAAGCATGCAACGCCTTGACACTCCTTCTTGGAGTCATAGAGCATAAAAGGTACAGGATCGGAAGAGTGCGTGCGAATCGAAAGGGGAGTAGGGTGATCCGGAAGAACCAATATTTTGAAATCCTCGCCGCTGCTTACCAGGTATTCGTAAACGGGCTTCAGAATTTTTTGATCGATCAGTTCAATGGACAGCACTTTATTATCAATCTCGCCGCGATGACCGCATTCGTCGGGACCTTCAACGTGTACGTAAACAAATTCAACGCCTGATTCAAACGCCTCGATGGCAGCATTGGCTTTGCCGTCATAATTCGTGTGTACGTTTCCGGTAGCTCCCGGTACGTCGATGGAACGCATGCCGGCGCAAAGTCCGATACCTTTGATCAGATCAACCGCAGATATGACAGCTCCGTCGATTCCCCATTTGTCGCGGAAAGAGGGAAGAGCCGGTTTCTTTCCGGGACTCCACAGCCAAGCGGAATTCGCAGGTCTTAATCCGCGCGCGCGTCTGGCTTGGTTGACCGGATGATTGTTAAGCACTTCGTAGCTTTCCTTCATGAAAGCGTAGTACTCCTCGCCGCCTTCTGCAATGGGGAGATGCTCTCTGATGCATTGCCCGAGAATGTCGTGCGGACGCATAAAGGGATAGGTATCGGGTCTGTCCTTCCAGATCAGGCAATGCCTGTAGCTGACGCCGGTATAAAACTTGCGGTAATCATTGCCGAAATGCGCTTGCAACGCCTTGATTAATTCATCAGCCTCAGCGGTTGTGATCTCGTCTGCGCTATGGTCGATCATGATCTTATCTTCATACTGTTCTTCTTCCTCCGAGAGGGTAACGAGGTTACAGCGAAAAGCAGTTTCATCAGGCAGCATATCAATGCCCATACTGACCGCCTCTAACGGGGATCTGCCGCGAGAATAGATCTTAGGGTCAAAGGAAAGAATTGCCATATTGGCAGTATCGCTTTCGGGAACCATGCCCTCGGGGACGTTGGATACGATACCAACCATGGATTCTTTGGCAAGAGCGTCCATGCAGGGTTTGTGGGCACGTTGCATGGGAGTATGGTCTCCCAGCTGCGGCACGTTAACGTCTGCCATTCCGTCCGGGATTAAAACAAGATATTTCATATTTTGCTCCGAGTGATAATTATTCATAATATTATATCATATATTTTAAAAATATACAACACCTTTGCGCAAAACATTCCTAAAAAATTTGCAAGATATTCACACCTTTCTTGCGTATGCAGGCTTGTATTTACAGGCTTGATGTGCTATAATATACGTATCATAAAATTGAATGGAGAAACGTTGTGAATCAACAGCAAAACGATATTCCGAGAAGCGCCAAGGAGCAAACCAAAAAACTGAAAAAGATCATCATTATCACATTTTGCGCGATGCTCGCATTTGCCATACTTTACATGGTGTTTTCGCTCGTTTTATATCCGTCCATTTCCCAGACTATAGAAGGATATTTTCCGGGACTTGCGGATTTCTTGGACCGCGGGGCGGGGAATGAATATCAAGGTAATAATTTTACCATATATTTTTACCCGATCGACTACGAGTATAATATCATGAAGGATAAAGAGTACCTGGAGCTTGACCGCAAGATCTACTATTATGCCGATCAATCGCAGTTGGGCTCTATGATAGAGCTTGACGACACCAATCGCGATAAGCAGGCTGTAGGAGTCACTTTGATTTGTGACTTTGTAGACAGTATCATTATGGGTGACGTTGATCGATATAACGCATTTTTCAGCGATTATTATTTTGAGCACAAAGAGATAGAGCCTGATCCCGGCTTTACAATGACGCAGCTTTATGAAATTAAGATCACGAATTTTGGTGAGAAAAAGGTGACGGACAAAAAGCTGGGAGCTTATACCGAATATCATTTTGTCCTGCAATACAAGATCCGCCAAAACAACGGAACCTTCCGTAGCGATATAGGCAGCGACGGTAGTGCGACTACCTATATTATCATTACTGACCGTAACGGTAAGCTCATGATTGAAGACTTGTTTTACGGCTACAGGTTCGCACACTGATACAAAAGCCCATATGAGAGTGATATCGGCAAATAAAAAAAGAGGCTGACGCCTCTTTTTTTATGATAAAGTTAAATCAAATCGTTGCGATGCACTCGTTGACCCAAGCAATAATGTCGGTTTTTTCCTGATCGGTGATCTTGGAATTAAAGAGATTACCGCCGTTTATGTACAGAGTCTTTTCGCAGACGTTAGTGCCTGCATTAGCCAGCAGCGAGCGTACGTACGCGTCGCCGTCGGGCGTGCCGTCGATCATCAATGCGACGTTAGCTGCGCGAGTCTTATTGAGCTCGCTGATAAACAGTCTGACGTCATCCTTCAGAGAACCCTTGCAGGTAACGCAAAGAACGACCAAACGCTCCTTGTCGCAGGAATATGCGGGCGGAATTACGTCAGCAGCATTGATATTCAACTCAAATTCCTGCTTGATCATCTGTGTGATGGAAACCAGCTTCTTTTTGCCGGGGGTGCAAAGTACGCGCATTTTAATAGCCATAATAATAAATCCTCCTTACCGGCAATGGACCGGTTAATATTTTTATTATTATAACACATTCCGTCGTACAAAGTAAAGGGGAGTAAAGGGGAAAAATGAAAATCGGGATATTACACAGATTTTGATTGCGAAATTTAGTGAGGTTGACATACAGGGCAGCATCGCCTTGTTGACATGTAAATTTTCCTTGATTCAGAGGTGAATTTTATGATGACATCTTGTATTTATGGAATATATATGCTATAATATATAAGTTATATAAGCAAAAATAACGCAAAACGGAAATATACGGCAGAAAAGAGCACTATTTATCAATACACACAATATTATACAAAATCAAAGTTTTGTATAATGTAGGGGAGCGAAATGTGTCCCCGAAGCCCTTTCAGGCACTCCCCCGGCTGATTTTACCTGATTGTTTGGATTGTGATAAGTATTTTCTTTTGGTTGCTTGCCCACCTCGCAAATGCCGTTCCTGCTTGTTCTTGTCGAGAATTTCTTTTACGTGCAGATACAAGGATTTGTTAACGTGCGGCAGTACCTGCGTAACGTCCTTGTGTACGGTGCTTTTACTGATTCCGAATCTTGCTGCGGTGATTCTGACCGTAGCCTGATTTTCAATCATATAATTGGCAAGTAATACGCAACGTTCTTTTTCGGAAGATATGTACATCATTTATCCGTACCTCTCGCTACTGATTTCTGCTTTCATCATATGCTTTATAACAAATGATTATGTGTTTAAGGAGATGCTTTATGCCGGTATTTCGTAATATCATTTACAGTTGCATATTGGAAGGCATGACGTCTATCTCTTCTTTGATACACGGTCGCGAAAGCGGTGTCAATACAAGACACATTCATGCAGTTCTGATTGACGTTGCGAAAAAACGAAATAAATATAAAGAGATCGGCTATCTGAAAGCTATGTCTCAAACACACGGTTATGAGCTTGTTTTCGTGAATGCCGAGGTTATAGACAGCATGTCGCAAGGTAATACGCATGGCGGCATTATTGCGCTTTGCGGAGACCGCGAATTTGCTGACTGCACCAATCTTGACGATCACGGCTTCTGGGTGCTGGCTGATGGCATTGAGGATCCGTTTAATCTTGGCTTTGCGATCAGGTCTATGTACGCTGCAGGCGTTGACGGCGTGCTGCTGCCGCCGCATAATTGTATGTGCGCACCCGGTATTGTTGCAAAATCTTCCGCAGGAACGTCCGAAATGCTGGATATTCGCGTATCAGACCCCGAGACGGCTATCAGCCAATTTAAAAACGCAGGATATCGCATTGTGTGTGCGGGTATTCGCGATTCGAAAACCATTTATGAGGCGGATCTGCGTAAGCCTTTGTTGCTTGTCATCGGTGGCGAAAAGCGCGGCATTTCCAGAAGTATTTTGGACAGCGCTGATCAGATAGTCCGCATAGACTACGGACGAACCTTCAACGGGTCATTATCGGCAGCTTCCGCTGTTACGGTCATTGCCTTTGAGGTGCTTCATCAGAATTCATAATTCTAACCTGACATTATACAAAATCATACTATAAAGGAATTCACTGTTTTGGAAAAGAAAAAGAAATTTAAAATTCCCAATATTTTTGATATGAATCGCGACGGACGCGGTGTTGAGCCCGGTGAAGATAAAACTCCGAATCTCAGCTACTTCTTCAAGCTCACCTTCCGTAAGTTTTCTAATCTGCTTACGTTGAATTTGATGATGTTCGGCATGGTGCTGCCAATTGCGATCGCGGTTTACGTCTTTTTTAACGGTCCGCAAATGCCTACTGTAAGTAGTCCTGCGTATTCGGCACTCATTGGCGCTCAAATGACAGGCGCCGGCGGTATAGAAACACTTACCAAGCTGATGCACGTATTGCCTCAGGTCAATTTTATCACGTATAATTCCTACGCAAGCTGGCTGCCTTACGTGCTTTTGGGCGTGCTGGCAATTACCTGGGGATGGCAGAATACCGGTGTGACGTATATTCTTCGCGGTCTTGCGCGAGGTGATGGTGTGTTTATCTTTTCTGATTACTTTTATGCTATCAAAAAGAATTTCAAGCAAGGACTGATTCTCGGGCTTATGGATGCAGGTATCATCATTGTGTTGATCATCGACTTCATGTATACATGGAGCGTGCGCTCGAACTACTGGTCATACCTGATGTTTTTTGCAGTCACAGCGCTGATCATCGTGTATCTGTTTATGCGTATGTATCTGTATTTGATGATGATCACGTTCAATATTTCCATCTATAAAATGCTGAAAAATGCGTTGATCTTTACGGCTCTTGGTATTAAGCGCAATTTGATGGCAGGCTTGGGCATATTCCTGTGCATTGCTTTGTGGGCTGCACTTGCATTTATTGGCTTGCAATATAATCTTGGGTTCTTGATCTTTGTCCCTGCCCTGTTCTTGTTTGCTTTTATTTCCTTTATTTCTGTTTACTGTGCATATCCGGTTATCAAAAAGCATATGATCGATCCAATCACAGTTACGGCAAATGAATCAGGCGAAGAATAATCAAAAAGAGACCGCTATATGCGGTCGCATTTTTATTGGCTGCTTTGCAATAACTCGCTGACAGTGACGAACGTAAATCCTTGATCCAAGAGGATGGGAATAAACGATTCCAAGGCCTTGACGGTAGGGCTGTTTGCACCTATATAGTCATGCATCAGAATGATGTCACCGTTTTTCGCATTCTGTATGATATAATCACTGATCTGATCCGGAGGAGTATGCGCCCAATCCCGCGTATCAAGCGTCCAGAACACGCTGGTGTAGCCCAGCTCCTTGACCACCTTGCGCATCGTATCTGTCATAGCCCCTTCGGGAGGTCTGAACAGCTTGCAACGCTTCCCTGTTTGCAGCAATACTTCCCTTTCACAATCTGCAATTTCCGTTTGCAGCGCATTCAGATCCAATCTTGCTGCATGTGAGTGCGTGGTGGTGTGGTTGCCTATTTCGTGCCCGCGTTCAAGTACCTCAAAGATAATTCCCGGATAGTTCTTTACGTTGACGCCGATGACGAAAAACGTTGCCTTAATGCCGTATTTATCCAGCACGTCCAAAATTTGTTTTGTCTGTCTTGGGTGCGGCCCGTCGTCAAAGGTCAGTGCGATGCGTTTATTCTTGGTGCTTTGATTGTCTGTGCCAACGGCGCAACTATGCACAGTGAAGCCCGAAATCAGGCTGCCTATAAGGATGATACAGATGATCGCGCGTTTTATCATGCTCCAAACTCCAATTCATCCAGCGTGCCAAAGCGGTATCCCATGCTTTTTAATTCGCTGATGACCTCGCCAAGAATTTGTGCGTTGGTTGCCGATGTCGGATGCAGCAGCATGATCTCGCCATTGTGCAGATTATCAAAGATCTTTTTCTTGGCGGCTTGCGGGCTCATTTGCTTATGATTGTCCCAGTCAGCATATGCAAAGCTCCAAAAGACGGTCTTGTAGCCGCTGTCGCATACGACCTTAAGCGACGACTGATCAAAAGTGCCTTCCGGCGGTCTGAAATATTTATCCATAGGCTTGCCTGTCAGCTGCTGATAAGCGTTTTCAAGACGATCCAATTCGGCGTTCAGCTCGCTTTGAGACATGGTAGTGATATTTTTATGCGTATACGTGTGGTTGCAAACAAGATGTCCTTGATCTGCCATGCGTTTGACAAGGTCGGGGTTTCTTTCGATCAGATTACCGAGGATAAAAAAAGCCCCCGTTACGTTTTGCTCTTGCATCACGTCCAGAATCTTTGCGATGTTTCCGTTCTCATATCCTGCGTCAAAGGTCAGGTAAATGACCTTGTCTTCATTATAATTTTGGTGATGCTTGTCAAGATACGTGCCGCCGTCCTGTTCGATCCATTGCATGTCCGTATCAATGCCGGGCTGTGAATGATCTGCGGTGCGCTTACAATACCAATGCTGGGATGAGTCAGCGCTCGCATTTATGCATAATATCATGCATAATGTGAAAAATATACATAATTTGCTGAATGCTCGGAAAAGCTTGCCAAGTTTCATTGCATCATCTCCTTTCTCCTTTATTATAAACGAAAATTGCTGAATATATCATGGGAATTGATGGACTTGGATTGGGCATTCTGCACATGCATATATATGCAAATTTGTTGAATATTACTATTGCATTTCTCATATTTATGCAGTATAATATATTCATATTTTTCTTAGCAATACTGAAAGGCGTTTATCATGAAAAAGCAAATCAAAAAAATCGTTCTCGCATATTCCGGTGGTCTTGACACTTCTATTATCATTCCGTGGCTCAAAGAAAATTATCCCGGATGTGAAGTGATTGCAGTATCCGGTGACGTCGGACAAGGAACTGAGCTTGACGGTCTGGAAGAAAAGGCGATCAAGACCGGTGCTTCTAAGTTGTACGTACTGGATCTCAAGAAGGATTACATTGAAAATTATATATATCCCTGTTTGAAAGCAGGTGCGGCTTACGAAGAGTATCTGCTGGGTACCTCTCACGCGCGTCCCTGTATCGCGAAAGGACTTGCAGAGATTGCCATCAAGGAAGGTGCAGATGCGATCTGTCACGGTTGTACCGGTAAGGGCAACGACCAGGTGCGCTTTGAGCTGACGATTAAGGCGTTTGCGCCCGATATGCAGATCATTGCTCCTTGGCGCGTATGGGATATCAAATCCCGTGACGAAGAAATTGATTATGCCGAAGCACATAACATTCCTCTTAAAATTAGCCGTGAGACCAACTATTCCAAGGATAAGAATATCTGGCATCTGTCTCACGAGGGGTTGGATCTGGAAGATCCTGCAAACGAGCCGCAGTATCAAAAGCCCGGTTTCTTGGAAATGGGCGTTTGCCCCGAGCAGGCTCCCGATACGCCGGCGTACTTGACCATTACGTTTGATAAGGGCATTCCCACCGCAATCGACGGTGTTGAAATGGATAGTGTTTCCCTTGTTGAAAAACTCAATGAGCTGGGCGGTGCACACGGTATCGGTCTTTTGGATCTGGTAGAAAATCGCCTTGTCGGTATGAAGAGCCGCGGTGTTTACGAAACGCCCGGTGGTACAATTTTGTATCACGCACACAAGGTGCTTGAATCTATCACGCTGGATCGCGATACGCAGCATTATAAGCAGCAGATCGCCATTAAGTTTGGTGAGCTGGTGTATAACGGTCAGTGGTTTACCCCTCTGCGCGAAGCCCTTTCCGCATTTGTGGACAAGACGCAGGAGAGCGTCAGCGGTGATGTCAAGCTCAAACTTTATAAGGGTAACATTATCAATGCAGGCGTTACTTCCCCCAATTCCCTTTACAGCGAAACCATCGCATCGTTTGGCGAGGACGGCGGCGCATACGACCAAAAGGATTCTGCAGGATTTATCAACCTGTACGGTCTTCCCATCAAGGTCAAGGCAATGTTGGATGCACAAAAGAACAAATAATTCCCCCAAGGGGTGTCTTACGACACCCCTCGTTTGATTGAAAGGTAGGATTTTTTACTATGAATACTATGTGGGCAGGACGCTTTCAAAAGCAACTTAACAGCCGCGTGAATGATTTTAATTCGTCAATTCACTTTGATTGCAGAATGTACAAGCAAGATATCAAGGGCTCCATCGCACACGTAACCATGCTTGGGAAATGCGGTATTATTTCCGAAGACGATGCTGCGCTGATCCGTAAAACGCTTGGCGAGATCCTCGACGATCTTGGCGCAGGAACGCTAGAGTTTGACATGAATGCAGAAGATATTCACATGTTTATCGAAAGTGAGTTGACCGCACGCATCGGTGACGTTGGTAAGCGTTTGCACACAGCGCGCAGCAGAAACGATCAGGTCGCACTTGATCTGCGCTTGTATCTGCGTGATGAAATTGCCGAATTAAAGGCGATGTTATTACATTTGATCGACGTCATTTGTGATAAGTCCGAGCAGCATGCAGCCGATATTATGCCCGGATATACGCACCTGCAACGTGCACAACCGGTCACGTTGGGACACTATCTCATGGCTTACGGGCAAATGCTTGCGCGTGACATGCGCAGACTTGATGACGTCGCTAAGAATATGAATGTTTTGCCTCTGGGCTCTTGTGCGCTGGCAGGTACAACCTATCCCATTGATCGCTTTATGGTTGCAGATCTGCTCGGTTTTGACAGCGTGTGTCAAAACAGCATGGACGGTGTTTCCGATCGCGATTATGCAATTGAGCTTCTCAGCGCCCTTTCGATCCTGATGATGCACCTGTCGCGTTTTTCGGAAGAGATCATTCTTTGGTCGTCTTCCGAATTCGGATTTGTTGATCTGGATGACGCTTTTTCTACCGGCTCGTCCATTATGCCCCAAAAGAAAAACCCCGATATTGCCGAGCTGGTGCGCGGTAAGACAGGGCGTGTATATGGGGATCTGACAACGCTGCTCACCGTTATGAAAGGCATTCCGCTCGCATACAACAAAGATATGCAGGAGGACAAGGAGGCGGTATTTGATGCTGTGGATACAGCTAAGATCTGCCTTGAATTGTTTGCTGCTATGCTGGATACAGCGACCTTCAAGGTGGCAATATTGCGCGAAGCGGTTTCAAAGGGCTTTATCAACGCAACGGATTGCGCCGATTATATGGTCAAAAAAGGACTTCCCTTCCGTAGCGCGTATAAGATCGTAGGACAATTGGTTGCGTATTGCATTGCACATAAGAAAACGCTTGAAACGCTATCTCTTGATGAGTATCATATCGCTTCTCCTATTTTCGAAGAGGACGTTTACAAAGCCATTGACCCTGATATATGCGTTGCAGAACGCGCTTGCTATGGTGGTCCTGCACCCGAGCGTGTATTGGAGCAGATTGAAGATATGCGCAAATATTTGAATTTATGAGAGCTATTGAGTATGACTTTTGTGCTTTTTGTGCAAAAGTCATATTTCATTCACGTCATGTTCAATCTTAATTCAATTGTTTGTGCTAAAATATGCGAAGATTGTATAAGGAGGTGACGCTTTGGCAGGAAATACGTTTCAACGGCGAGAGAAGAAGATTATCATTGATGCTTCTCTGATGGAGCCGCTCAAGCAACGCATTGAGGAATACATGAATGCCGACCCCTATAACAAGGACGGTAAGCCGTACATGATCTGTAATCTGTATTTTGACAACGAGCACAATGACGTAATCAGAAATTCGGTGCAGCTGCCCAAGTACAAAGAAAAGCTCAGGCTGCGCAGTTACGATACGCCTGATCTTGACACCAAGGTGTTTTTGGAGATCAAACGTAAGCAAAACGGCATTGGTACAAAGCGTCGCGCCAAAATCACGCTGCAAGAGGTGTATGACTTTCTGGAACGGCGCGAATATCCCAAGGACACCAAGTACATAAACACCCAGGTGCTGCGCGAGATTGAGTACTATCTTTCGCACACGCCCGTAGAACCGGTTGCATACGTCAGTTATCTGCGGTATGCATACCATGGTAAGGAAGATCCCGATTTCCGTGTAACGTTTGATTTTGACATACTTTCAAGGCGTCATGATCTTACTTTAGAGAGCGGAAGATACGGTGAACCGCTGTTGCCACCCGATAAGATGATCGTAGAGGTTAAATTCGCAGGCGCAGTTCCCTATTGGTTCGTACAGATTATGAATGAGTATGAGCTGACCTTCCACACCTTTTCCAAGATCGGAACGGATCTGAAAAAGAACGTACTGAAAAATAACGGTATTGAAGAATTTTTGTTGACAGGATTCATGTAAAGGAGAATTTCAAATATGCAGGCTTTAGAAAACTTTTTTAACCAGCTTCTGGTCAATATCCAGATTTATTACGACACCGCGACTACCGGTGTGTCAACTTTGACTCTTGGCAAAACTCTTGCGCTGATTGGCTCAAGTATTGGTTTGTCTTTCCTCGTTACTTTAGTTTACTTATTCGTCAATCGCAAAAAAGCATATTCCACTAAGTCGCTGTTCACCATTCTTTTGATGGGTCCTATCGTTTCCGTTATCGTTATTGCAGTAGGTTCTAACCTGGCGCGTGCGATCTCCATTGGTGGTGGTCTTGCACTGATCCGTTTCAGACACTCGGTTGAAAATCCCAGCGATCTGATCTTTATTTATCTCTCCGCTGCAGTCGGTATGGCTTGCGGTACGGGCGGTATCGGATTTGCTCTTATCGCAATCGGTATTATCCTGGCAGTTATTCTCATCGCTTCCCTGACCAAATTTGACAGCATTGGCGGCGGCGCAATGAGACTTACGATCATGATTCCCGAATCCCTTGATTTTGCAGGTGTATTTGAACCTGTTCTCAAGGAGCATTGCAAGAGCTACAGCCTTGAGAGAGTCAAGTCTGTAGAATACGGTACGCTGACCGAGCTGCGCTACAGAATTCGCCTCAAGAATAAGGACGCACAAAAGGCGCTGCTTGACGATATCCGTGTACGTAACGGCAACCTCAATATTTCGATCACTCAAAAGGCATCTGACGACTGATACAAATAAATACACCGCCGAGAGCAGCCGTTATGGTTACTCTCGGCGTCTTGCTTTGCGAGAATATGCCCTTTACAATCTGGTGTATAAATACATTTATAATCACGGTAACGGTTTGCTATATTTCATTTTTACATTTTTGTTGCTATAATGTCATCAGAAAGAGTAGCTACGATCTTTCAATCAAACCATGAAAGAAGGAATGAATATGTTGAATTTTGGTCAAAAAATTAAAAAGCTGCGCACGGATGCAGGCTTGTCGCAAGCTATGCTTGCAGAACACATTGGTGTTTCGGTTCAGTCTATATCCAACTGGGAATGTAACAACACAATGCCGGATATATCTCAAATTGTTCCGCTTGCAAGTATCCTTTGCGTTTCAACCGATTATTTACTTGGAGTCGGATTTGACGAGAAATCCGATCATGAAACACTTATCCGCAATGTGAGTACAGTTTGGGCTAATTATTCCGTCAATACAAAAGAAAACAACGCCGATTTGTTAGTCGCCAATCTGTATAAGGAGTATCTGCGCAGGTATCCTACCGATTACGAGGTAAAATACAAGTGCGCGTTGGCTTTATACGATTATCTTTTGGTAGGCAAGGTAAGAGGAAAATTCCATATTGAAGCAGATACCTATGAATCAATCTACACTCAGTGCAAATCAATGCTTTCTTCGATTTGTAACAACACCTTGGTTATAGAGCTTCAGATAAATGCCAATCAGTTGATGATCGAGCTTTTGCTCTTGGACGATAACTTTGATGAAGCTCTGCACTTCGTTGAAATGCTTCCGGAAACCTGCGGAATCAAATGCGCGGCACAAGGCAAAGTGTTATACGCTCAAAAAGCAATTGACAGGGCAAATCAAGTGAAATTGATCGCAGACAAAGAAAAATGCTTGGATTATTTGAGGGCATTGTATGAAAGCGCAATTTCCGGTATGTATGAGAAAGACAAATCCATCTCAGTGTTGGAGCACGCCGAAAGCGTTTCCAAAGCAGCAGTATCTTTGTATTTGGATGCTACAACGCTTGCTGTAAATTCTTATGAAAAGATGCCCTATTGCTATCTGATCACGGCATACACTATGATGTGCAAAATGTATTTGTTGGATACCGATTACGATGCTGCATATACAGCACTTGACAAAGCGGCAAAAACTGCGTGTGAAATGTATGCATGGGTAAAAGGAACGACAAAGGATAAAGAAATTTTGTCAGATTACAAGTTCTTTGCTGAAAAAACACCTCATTGGGCGTTTAGTTTTAGTGGCTTGTATTCAAGCGAAGATAATGATTTCACAAGGTCGGAACGGTATAAAAACGCGGTTAAAGAAATCGAGAAAGCTCTTTGTGAAGTATAATATTACATAACGCAAACATCCCAACCTCCGAACGGAGGTTGGGATCTTTTTATTCGTTAAAACCCTTCGTACTCTTCATAGAATCCGGCTTTGGTCATGGCGTCGCGGTATGCGTCCCACGTCCAGCCGTCACCAATGGTGCAGGTGAAGTGGTTTCTGCCGTTCCCTGCGGTGCTTTCCCAGGTGATCATATAGAAACCAAACTTGCGCTCTGCAACTTCTTGAACGCGCACGCAGCCGTTTGCATCAACGTCAACCTCACCGCTTGTTACGATCTCGTTGGTTGTCAGATCGGTCACCGTATAGCGTGCATGCACAGCTTGCTGGGTATCATTGGACGCTACAAGCGTCAATTTACCGTCCACGGGCTCGTCCATCATCATGCAGAAAGGTGCTTGAGAGCGGGTAATATAGTGATATGCCAGCTTTTTGCAGCCGTACCAGTCAACAACCGCATCGGAAACTTGCGGCCAGCCATCTGCAATGTTCCACCAAAGAATGCCGTTCATGCGTCCTTTGTTGATGCGGAATTTTTCAATGAAATACTTGACCGCCTCAGCCTGGGAAACCTGACTTTGTCTTGCAAAGGTGTCAAGATCATTGGCGGGTGTACCGAACAGCCTCTCTACCTGGCTGACCATAAGTCGATTACGGTAGAAATACGGATTACCGTCCAGATAAGGCTCCATTCCCGCTGCGTGAATCAGCCAATCGGGATGATCGCAGATCTCGTAAATGGATTCCTTGGGCATACTTTCTGCGGGAATGAATTTCTTGATCGATTCCGGCGAAGGACAACCGTGGTAGCCAATCTCAGAAGCAAAGTGACATTCTGCATTGCCGTAGAAATCGCCCTTGAAATAGTCACGGGGGCCCCACAGATGATCCTCGGAGGGCATCCCGTATTTATAAGCGGTCGGGTCAAGATACGGGCTGCTGGGAAGATACGGACGTGTAGCATCGTGATTGCGCAGCTCACGCAGAATGGTATCGCGCGTGATTTTGTTAAAGTTGGGGTCAAGCATTGCAGTCGGATCATCATCCGTTCTGTGCGATTCCCAATACGGCACGACGAAAATATCACATTCATTATCCCCTGCCCACAAAACAAGCGCGGGGTGATTGCGCTTTTCAATTGCAATATGTTTGATCTCTTCTTTGACAAGCTTACAGAGCCTTTCGTCATCCGGAAAATGACCGCAGGCAAAGCTGAAGTCCTGCCATATCATGATACCGTGCTCGTCACAGTAATCGTACAAGACGTCACTGGGATATACATTACCGCCCCAGCAGCGGATCATATTACAGCCCTGCTCATCCGCAAGTTTGATATTGCGCAGCGTGTAGTCATCGTGTCTTGACGGGAAAGCGTCGCAAGGAACCCAGTTCGTACCCATGGCAAAAATGCGCTTACCATTAACAATGAAGCAGAAATCACCGTCATCGCCTGAGCAGGATGTACGCTTAAGCTCCAGCGTGCGGATGCCAAAGCGATATTTGACACGATCGTATACAACGCCATCCTTGACAAGCGTAATTTCCATATCATACAGGTTTGGCTCACCGTAATTCTTGGGCCACCAAAGCTTGGGGGCTAAAAATCCGAAGTCGATCTTGCAGGAAGCGCAGAAGGGTCTGTATTCATGATGAATGACACTCTCGCCGCACTCACCGTGCAGAATGACGCGGAAATCGGAAATGAAATCTTCATCAGACTCAATACGCAACGTGGTGCAAATAAACGCATCATGTTCATTTGCCCACCTTGTATAGGTAAACGGATTCACAATACGGCTCTTGGGCTTATACACGATTTCCACAGGCTTCCAAAGTCCTCCGGAAACAAAGCGCGGCATAATATCCCAACCAAACATGGAGCCTGCCTTGCGCAGTTGAATCCCGTCCTGATTATACTTCAGTCCAAAGCACATGGCGGGCACTTCAAATTGTCTTGCATAAATTGCCGCAGGCAGAATATGAACCAGAATGCTGTGCTGTCCGTCTTCCAAGTCGCGCAAATCAAAGGTGTGGGCATGGAACATGTTTTCCACAAATCCGAGCAGTTTTCCGTCCAGATAAATTTCTGCAGCGGTGTCTATACCGCCGAACACAAGCTCGGCATCATGGCCTTGCTTGCTTTGATAGTTGAATTCTGTAAAATAGTAGAGATGAAGATTTTCTAAACGCTGCGCTTTGACCGGATTCTGCCCGAAGTACACATCATCAAGTATGCCTTCGCGCATAAAATCCAATTCAAAGTTGCCCGGAACACTTGCCTTGATTGTGCGGTAACCGCTTAAAGTAACGTCGTCGGGTGTCTTAAGTGCAATACTTTTACTTTTTACGTGGGCATTTTCTACCCAAGTAAGGTTCCAGTTTGAAATCTGAATGCGATGTTCCATAAAAATCTCCTTTCATCAGAAGCTGAATGTCAACTGGTCTGTTTCATTAATATTGTCAAGTACGCCGTTTCGGCGCAGGATATCGATAACAGCCTGCGAAAGCTTTGCGCGTATCTTGAGATCCTCGACCGAGAAGAAGGGCTCTTCCTCTCTTGCTCGCACAATATTCTCAGCAGCAGTTTCGCCAAGTCCGCCAAGTGAAGAGAACGGCAGACGAATCTTACCGTTTTCGGGCAGAAATTCGCGCCAGTCAGACTTTTCAAGATCAACGGGCAGGAATCTGATACCGCGTGCAAAAGCCTCGTTTGCAAGCTGCAGAACGGGTATGCTGGCTTGTTCCTTGGGGGATGCGTCAAATCCTCTGTCCTCAATATCCTTAATATGTGCAACAAGTGCTTTTTTGCCCTTCATGATCAGCTCGCCGTCAAAGCCATCAGGCTGAACGGTAAACATGGCACAATAGAAAGCGAGCGGAATATGTACCTTATACCATCCAAGTCGGATCGCAGACATATCGTATGCTGCTGCATGTGCCTTGGGGAACATGTATTTGATACGCTTACACGACCAGATATACCAATCGGGTACGCCAGCCTCCAGCATTTCCTGCTCATATTCGGGGGTAAGTCCCTTCCCTTTTCGAACCATTTCCATGATCTTGAATGCGTGGTCCTTTTGCACGCCGTAATCGATCAGCGCAAGCATGATCGAGTCACGCGTACCGATAACCTCGGAAATGGTGCACGTACCGTTTTTGATCAACTCTTGCGCATTATTTGTCCAAACGTCCGTACCGTGCGAGAGTCCCGAGATCTGCAACAAGTCAGAAAAGGTCTGCGGCTTACACTCTTGCAGCATCTTGATAACGAACTTGGTGCCAAGCTCGGGCAAACCAAGCGTACCAAGCGGACAGTTAATGTCCTCGGGCGTGATACCGAGCGGCTTGGTGGACAAAAACAGCTCGTAGATTGAGCGGTCATTCATGGGCACGTCAAGCACGCTGGTGTCGGAATACTTTTCCAGATACTTATACTTGGTAGGCATATCGTGTCCCAGCTCGTCCAGCTTGAGCAGCGTATCATGCAGATATTCAAAAGTGAAATGCGTTGTGACGATATCAGATTTAACGTCCTCGGCGGGATGCTGTACGGGACAGAAATCGTAAACCTCCATGGTCTTGGGCACTACGACGATACCGCCGGGGTGCTGACCTGTATTGCGCTTAACGCCAACGCAGTTAGCAACCAATCTGTTTGCTTCCGCATTGGATACGCTGACGTTGCGCTCTTCAAAATACTTCATGACGTAACCGTACGCGGTCTTATCGGCAAGCGTACCGATCGTACCCGCGCGGAACACGTTTTCCGCACCGAACAGTTCTTCCGTGTACTTATGTACGCGTCCCTGCACCTCGCCCGAGAAGTTCAGGTCAATATCAGGTGATTTATCACCGTAGAATCCAAGGAAAGTTTCAAACGGAATATCGTGTCCGTCATAATTGAGCTTGGTGCCGCACTTGGGGCAGTTGGCATCGGGCAGGTCAAATCCTGAGCCGATCTTATGCTTTTTCGCATATTCAAAGTCCGAATATTGACAGTTGGGACACCAATAATGAGCGGGCAGCGGGTTTACCTCGGAAATGCCTGCCATAGATGCGACTACGGACGAACCAACCGAACCACGCGAGCCAACCAGATAGCCCTGCTGCTCGCTGTACCAAACCAGCTTTTGCGCGATCATATACAGCACGGCAAAGCCGTTTTTAATGATGGATTCCAGCTCTCTTGCAAGACGCGAGGATACAATCTCGGGTAGCGGATCACCGTACATCTTCTTTGCCTTTTCCCAACAGATGCGCTGCAGATCTTCCTCTGCTCCATCCATGGTAGGTGTAAACGTACCCTTGGGGAACGGGCGGATATTGCTCTCGATCATGTCGTTGATCATATTTGTATTGGTGACAACGACCTCATATGCTTTCTCCTCGCCCAAGTACGAGAACTCCTCCAGCATTTCCTCGGTGGTTCTGTAGTAGAGGAAGATATCTCGGTCACCGTCCTTGAACTTCTGACCGCAAAGCAGGATCTTTCTGTAAATGCCGTCCTCTTTATTAAGGAAATGCGCGTCACAAGTAGCCACAACTGGCTTATTATATTGCTCACCAAGCGCAACAATGCGTCGGTTCAGATCACGCAGCCCCTCTTCGTTAGCAACCTTGCCCTCGTCAATCAAGAACATGTTGTTGGTGATGGGCTGGATCTCTAAATAATCGTAGAAGTTCACGAGCTCTTCCAGCTCCGCTTCACTCTTGTTTTCAAGAATTGCAGTGAACACTTCGCCTGCTTCGCAAGCAGAGCCAATGATCAAGCCTTCGCGATATTTTTCAAGCTGCGTTTTGGGAATACGGGGGCTTCTGCGGTAATATTGCAGGTTACTCATGGAAACCAGCTTATAAAGGTTTTTCAAGCCCGTTGCATTCTTGACAAGCAATATCTGGTGATACGGCTTGAGCTTGAGCGGGTCTGAGCTGACCGTCATTTCATGACAAAGCTGCTCAAAAGACATGATTTCGGCTGACTTCATCTGCTCGCACATCTTGAAATAAATATACGCCAACATTTCTGCGTCATCACTTGCGCGGTGGTGATTAAAGTCTCCCAAATTATAATGCTCTGCAAGCAGGTTGAGCTTATGCTTGTTCAAGGACGGGTTGAGGAAGCGTGAGAGTGCAACGGTATCAAGATACGGGTTGCGCAGCTGCATGCTACACTCCTGCGCGAAATGGCGGATAAAACCGATATCAAAGCTTGCGTTATGTGCGATCAACAGTTTGGCAGGCTTTCCTTCCACGTCACCTATAAAGGCAAAAAACGCTTCTAATGCCTCTTTTACTTTAGGTGCACCCTTCACCATATCATCGGTGATGCCCGTCAATTTGATGATTTCTTCGGGGATAGGCACCTCGGGATCAACAAAGGTATTAAAGGAATCAAGAACCTCGCCCTGCTTGATACGCACGGCACCGATCTCGGTGATCTTGCAGGTCTTCGCGGAAAGACCCGTGGTCTCGATATCAAACACGATGCACTCATCGTAAGGCGTATAGGCACACTGTCCCGTAACAGCACCCGCTGTATCGTTGACGAAGTATGCTTCCATGCCGTAAATGACCTTTTGACCGATCTTTTCAGCAGTCAGCATAGCGTCCTGAAAGCCTTGGACATTGCCGTGATCAGTGATCGCTACGGCGGGATGTCCCCATTTGTTTGCCTGCTTAACGGCAACAGATGGCGGGATCATAGCGTCCATGGTGGACATCTGTGTGTGAAGATGCAGCTCGACGCGCTTCACGGGAGCATTGTCCGTGCGCGCAAGCTTTTTGATCTTTGCGATTTCATTGGGATAGAACAGACAGTCGGGGCCTTCACTGCGGCTGCCGTCCTTGTTCTTCTTGGTTTCGTACTTGGCATACCCTTTCATGGCAACAATCGCACCGTTGGAAATGACCTTACACATCTCGTCGGATTGCTCAGGCTCAACGTTGAACAGCTTGATTTCAATCGAGGAGTTGCCGTCGGTAATGCAATAGTTAAGGTTAAATTTTTCACCCGTGCGATTGCGCTCTTTGTTAAAAGCGTAGATTTCGCCCAGGATCACGGCATTGCGCACAGGCTTGTCCAGCGCGGCAATGGGCGTGGGCTTGATCTCGAAGGCATCACCGATCACGTATTCTACGGAAGAAATATCATATGAGGTATGACCGATGGTGCAGATACCGTCTATGATAATGGGGGTGGGGTCTTCGTCATAAACCGAACGTATACGCGGCAGCGCAGGCTGCTCAATTCCCTGCGGTTCAGGTGCTTGGGAGGAAAATGCGCCTTGTGCTTTGGCTTGGTCATATTCCTTGGCAGCCTTTGCCAAACGCTTATCAAGCTCTTCGAGCTGACGCTGCAGAATGGCGTTGTGCTCACTTTCGTGAAAATCCTCGGAATGCACGATCTTTACTTTGATGTGGATGCTAAATTCGGAGAGCAAAATGTTCTCCATAATCTGTGGGGTGCGTGCATCCTCCATAAGCAAAATGCCCGCGTCAATCACGGGCAGTTCTACTGTGAGCACCCCTTGATCAAGCTTGTACTTGTATCTGTGGAAAAATCCTCTTGCAACGATGCCGATCTCTTCTGTTTCCATCAGCAGCTGTGGTACGTAATCGGCACTGAACAGCTCTGCAGGATACTTGGGAAGCAGCTTAACACGATTGAGATCATATGCCTTACGGATCTCTTCTTGTATGCGGTAAAGCTCCGCTTTATCCACAAGCTGCGGGAAATGCACCGTGGCTTCAATGATCTTCAAATCCTTATCCGCCATCAGCTTGATATCCGTGATGGTCAAAAGCAATTTTTCCGTATATGTATCGGGGTGATATTTATGAAATATCTCAAGAAACGTCTTTTTCATGTCAGACTCCGTGTTTTAAACTTTATATTTCTCGATGACAAATATTTTATTATCTATTATTCCGCATCTGTTTGATCTTTTCGATCAAAACCTTAATAACTTCATCTTCTTTAATTTTGGCAATAATTTCGCCGTGGGAGATTAAAAGAGCCTCGCCTTTTCCACCGGCAATACCGATGTCTGCCTCTCTGGCTTCTCCGGGGCCGTTAACAACGCATCCCATGAGTGCAACGCGGATCGGATAATCCAGCAGCCCTTCACGCTCTGCGGCTTCTCTGAATTGGTGCTCAAGGCTGATCAGATCGATCTTGGTACGTCCGCAGGTGGGGCAGCTGACGATATTCATACCACATTGCCCTTTGATTTCAAGTGCATTGAGAATTGCACGGGCAGCAGATACCTCTTTGACGGGATCGGCGGTTAAGGATACTCGCATGGTATCTCCAATGCCGTCACACAGTAAGGCACCAATGCCGGCAGCACTCTTGATCATGCCGTATTGCTCGCTGCCTGCCTCGGTAACACCAATGTGGATCGGATAGTCACATCGCGCTGCGACCAATCGGTTTGCCTTGACCATTTGCTCTACGGAAGATCCCTTGATTGAAATGACAATGTCATTGAAATCAAACTTTTCCAGTAATGATACGTGATACATGGCAGATTCGCAAAGGGCTTCGGGGGTAGGAGCACCGTGCTTTGCCAGAATGTGCTTTTCAAGAGAGCCACCGTTAACGCCGATTCTGATCGGAATACTGCTCTTTTTGCATGCATCCACGACCGCCTTGACACGATCCTCATCACCAATATTACCGGGATTGATGCGGATCTTGTCTACACCTCGCTCAGCGCAAGCAAGCGCTGCTTTGTAATCAAAGTGAATGTCTGCCACGATCGGCACGCGAATACCTGCCCGCTTGATAGCCGCAATGGTTTCGGCACTCTCTGCATCCGGTACGGTAATGCGCACGATTTCGCATCCCGCTTGCTCCAGATTGCGCACTTGGTTGATCGTTGCGGTAACGTCTTTGGTATCTGTGTTTGTCATGGATTGAATGGAGATTGGAGCATTTCCGCCAATCATGACGCCGCCTACGTTTACCGTGCGCGTTTTTCTTCTGATGTTTTGATAATCTATCATGAGAATAATCCTATAATATCTTTTACTGAGATCAGTGCCATCAGTCCAAACAGAATGATGATGCCGATGAAATGCACGTAGCCTTCAAGGTTTCGGTTGATAGGCTTACCTCTGAATAACTCGATGATCAGGAACAGCAACCTGCCGCCATCAAGTGCGGGAACGGGTAAAAGATTGAACACACCAAGGTTGATGGTAATGACAGCAACCAGATACAGCAGCGTTGCGCCACCCGCTTGAGCCGCCTGACCGATGACCTCCGTTGTGCCAACGGGACCCGAAACGGCATCCGCTCCGTATCTGCCCGTCAGCAGATCAAAAAGCGAATCGTAAACCATTTTTACGGTAGAGGTTGCACGGTTGACGGAATACAAACTGAGGTTAAAAATGTTCGGTGCTTTACCGTAGACCTTGAAGTCGTAAGAGCCAAACACGACTCCGCTCTCTTCCGTGGTCGGGAATTGAACGTCTTTCAAAAATACGAATTTATCCCCTCTGACTACAACCATGTCAACAGGCTCGTATGCGCTGTTTGTGATCTCATAGATCAGATCATAACCCGTAAATACGGGAAATCCGTTTACGGTCATGACGCGGTCGCCTACCATTAAGCCGTGCTCACCTGACTGGTTGGAGGTGGCATTTTCATCAAATTCGGCAATGACGTTCGTGGGCAGCAATGCCCCCTCGGTTGCCAGCACGGTAGACGTAGTCAAAATAAACATGGCAATAAAGCCAAGCAGAATGTTCATGCCTGCTCCGGCTACGATAATCAGAATTCTTTGCCATACGTTTTTGTTACAGAAGGCGTTGGGATTTTCGGAATCCCCGTCTTCTCCGTCCATACTGACGTATCCGCCAATCAGAAATAATCTGATAGAATAGCGGATTCCGCTTTTTTTTGAGACGCGGGAAAAGATCTGCGGTCCCATGCCGAGCGCAAATTCACGCACGGTAACGCCGCATAATCTGGCGGTCAAGTAATGACCGAATTCATGAATGAGAATCAAAGCGCCGAAAATACCTACTGCAAGCAGAATATAAAGGGCGGTTTTGATCGCGGGAATTGCTAAAAGGGTTTCCAAATGATGTTCTCCTTAGAAATAATTACTGTTTTTCCAAATAATGCATCGCCAGCCTGCGGGCTTCACGGTCACACGCAAGGATTTCGTCCATGGTGTGCATGTTTGCCGCGTATTGCATGTCGGCTACAACCTGCTCTAAGGTATCCATAATACCGCAGAAAGAAAGCTGCTCGTTCAAAAAGGCAGCTACGCAGATTTCATTCGCTGCATTCAATACGGCAGGCAGTGCTCCACCCTTGTCAATACATTCAAATGCAAGGCGTAAAGGGCTGAAGGTCTGCATATCGGGTCTGTCGAACGTCAACCTTCCAACCGAGAACCAGTCCAATTGCGGAACAGAAGCTTCTACACGAACGGGGTGAGTCAAAGCATACTGCACGCAGGAACGCATGTCGGGAACGGAAAGCTGTGCTATGACGCTATTATCAATATATTCAACTGCAGAATGAATTATACTTTCGCGATGAACCGTGACTTCTATCTGATCGGGTTTTACTCCAAACAAATGTACAGCCTCGATCACTTCAAAGCCTTTATTCATCATCGTAGCACTGTCAACAGTGATTTTCGCGCCCATTGTCCACGTAGGATGCGCAAGTGTGTGCTGTTTGGTAACGCTCTCCAGCTGTTTTCTGGTATACCCGTAAAACGGTCCTCCGGAGGCTGTCAGCATAATGCGCTTGATCTCTTTAGGATCTCCTGCGCGCAAGCATTGGTAAATAGCGCAATGCTCGCTATCCACGGGAAGAATGTCAATCCCCTGCTTTTTTGCCAAGGGCATAACGATATCGCCTGCCACTACAAGAGATTCCTTGTTTGCAAGAGCAAGCTGCTTCCCTGCCTCTAAGGTAGCTATTGTAGGAGCCAGACCTGCCTGGCCGAGAATGGAATTGACAACGACCTGGCGTTCATGATCGGCTTCGGTCATTGCAATCATCTCACAAATGCCGTCGGTGCCGCTGTAAACCTTCACGGGCAGATCCGCTACGCGCAAAGCAAGATCACGTGCGCTTTGTTCATCAGCCATCGCACAAGCTTTGGGGTGTAGCTTTCTCACAAGGTTTTCGGTTTCAACGACACTCTTGTTTGCACTGATTGCGTCTACTTTGACATGATGCTTCTGCGCAACGTCTGCCGCTTGTTTTCCGACAGATCCTGTTACGCCGAGAATCATCATGGAGGAGTTTATTCTGCTCATGCGAAAACGTCAACGAAGATCTCTGCTGCAGCAAGAACGATGGCGACAGCAAGAACAGAGTCAAATCTATCCAATGCACCACCGTGACCGGGCATGATCTTTCCATAGTCTTTGATGTTATATTCTCTTTTAATCACGGACATAGCAAGATCACCGATTTGTCCAACAATTGACAGCAATACGCCCAATGCAGCCAAAATGGCATAGTTGCACTGTACGCCCCAAACACGCGAGCATACGAATGCGTAACCAAGAATGACCAGAGTACAACAGATAATTCCCGCTACGCTTCCTTCGATCGTTTTCTTAGGGCTGACGTCGGGAATTAGCTTGTGTTTACCGAATGCCCTGCCAAAGAAATACGCGAAGGTATCGGTTATCCACGGTGCGGCAAACATCATGATAAGTAAAAACTGACCTTTATCGCTGGAATCTCTGACGTACACGATAGACGTAAAAGCAGCGATAATGTACATTGCCGTCATGTAAGCAGATGCAGTTTGGGAAGTCGGTAGCTTTCTGTGGGAAAAGACGCTTGCTGTCAGCATAATTAACGCCAGTACGCCAATGCATGCCGCATAACAAGCAAGCATGAGCTTGCGATCCTGCATGTAGCGCATTGCAAAGGGCGCAAATGCGGCAACCAGATAAAACGGAACGCTGATCCAAAGATTGCGCTTGACCTTTAAGCAACCAAACATTTCATAAAGACTGATGATCGCAACGATTGCTGCCGCGAAAGGCAGCAGAAAAGAATCGGAAAACCAAAGTATGGGTAACAGAATCAACAATGCTACAATTGCTGATATAATTCTGACTATCATAATTACCTCTCAAAAGTTAAATACCGCCAAAGCGTCTGGATCTTTTGTTGAAAGCCTCTATCGCCAAATCAACATCTTCCGGCTTCATATCGGGCCAAAGCTTTTCGGTTGCGTAAAATTCGGCGTATGCGGCTTGCCACAAAAGAAAATTGGAAAGACGCATCTCACCGCCTGTTCTGACGATCAGATCGGGATCCGGTACGTCAGCGGTATACAAATTATTAATGATATCCTGCTCTGTGATTTGTTGCTTACCTTGCTTGATCAAAGTATTGCATGCATGAACGATCTCATCGCGCCCGCCGTAATTGAAAGCAACGCAAAGCTTGCAGGGCTTGCCTGCAGACAGCTTTTCTACGTTTGTTATCTTATCTTGCAAGGACTGTGGGAAAACAGACATATCACCGATCATATGCAGTTCAACGGACATCGATGCTGCTTTTTTTGCAAAGTCATCGAGGTATTGCTCCACCAGCTTCATCAGCGCATCGACCTCGTCCTTAGGGCGCTTCCAATTTTCGGTGGAAAAAGCGTACACTGTGACCGCTTCCAAACCGATTTGTGCGCAGTAATCAGCAATAGATTCAAAGGTTTTTACGCCTTCCTTATGACCATAGGTGCGCGGCATTCCGCGCTTTTTTGCCCACCTGCCGTTACCGTCCATAATAAATGCAATATGACGCAGACCACAATATGCTTGTCTTGGCTCGTTTGTTTTATTGTCAATCATAAATATCCTTATCCAACAAAAGGCGGGTCAGCAGACCCGCCGTATTGTTATACTGCCATGATATCGGCAATCTTCTTATCGGTGATCACGTCGATCTGCTTGATGTACTTATCGGTCAGATCCTGAACCTTCTTCTTTGCGTTCTCTTCGTCGTCCTCGGTCAGAAGGTTGTCCTTCTTGAGCTGCTTGATCTCGTCATTTGCATTCTTACGGATCATACGAGCGGAAACCTTAGCATCCTCGCCCATCTTGGAAATCTGCTTGGAAAGTTCCTTTCTGCGATCCTGGGTCAGCTGCGGGAATACAAGGCGGATAGCCTGACCGTCATTGTTGGGGGTAATGCCGATATCGGAAGCAAGGATTGCCTTTTCGATTGCCTTCAGGGTGGACTTATCGTAAGGCATAATGGTCAGCGTTCTTGCATCGCTGACGCGAATATCTGCCATGGTATTCAGAGGTGTGGGAGAGCCGTAGTATTCAAAAGTGACTCTGGAAAGCAGCTTGGGATTTGCCTGGCTTGCACGGATGTTCTCGAGATTGTTTTCGTATGCAACGTTGTTCTTCTGAAGCTTTGCTTCTAATTCTTTGGTATTGTAACCCATAATGTAGTTCCTTTCTTTTGTATGTAGAAATTATAATTTTTTAGTTATGCATTTTTGTTCCGATCTGCTCGCCCATCACAACTCTGTAGATGTTTTCAGGATCGCTCAGAGCAAATCCATACGTGGTAATGTTGTTTTCTTTGCAGAAGCTGACAGCGGTCATGTCAAATGCCTTGAGACCTTTATCAAGAATTTCTGCATACGTGATATCATAAATCGGCTTGGCATTGGGATCCTTCTTGGGATCGGCTGTGTAAAGATAATCCACGTTCTTTGCCATAAGCACTGCGTCCGCCTCGATCTCTGCGGCACGAACGACAGCGGGCGTGTCGGTTGAGAAGTAGGGCCAACCGAGTCCACAACCAAATACGACGACCTTGCCTTCGTGCAAAGCACGGTCAGCATGTCTTGCGGTATAGTACTCTGCATATGCATGCATTTCCACCGAGGTCATGACCACGGTATCGATACCGCTTTTGATGAACGTATCCTGAATAGCAATGGCGTTGATCGTGGTAGCAAGCATGCCCATCTGGTCGGCTCTGGAGTGATTCATCGTACCACCGGTACGTCCGCGCCAAATATTGCCCGCACCGACGATAACGGCAACCTGGACACCCTGCGCCTGGCACTTTTTGATTACCTCTGCGACCTGTTCGATCTTATTGAAATCCAGAATGCCCTCTCCTGCTTGCGCGGGAGCGAGTGCTTCGCCGGAAAGCTTGAGAACGATTCTGCGATATTCGGGTTTAGAAGACATATGCGATCACCTCAAAATAGATATAATATTATACAGAATATATTGTACTACATTTTTGAGAATTTGTAAACAGGTATTTGTAAATTAATTGCAGAAAAGATAAAAAACAAGAGCACGGTTTGCACCGTGCCCTTATTTTGGAGTACCAATATTATTTGTTGGTCAGCTTAGCGATTTCGTCAGCGAAGTTCTCTTCTCTCTTCTGAATGCCTTCGCCCTTTTCGTAACGCCAGAATGCCTTAACGGCGATAGAGCCGCCCAGCTCCTTAGCGGTAGCAGCGATATACTGGCCAACGGTCATGTCGTCGTCCTTGATGTAGCCCATATCAACCAGGCAGTTGTTGTCGTAGAACTTGGAAATTCTACCTTCAACCATCTTAGCCTTGATAGCGTCGGGCTTCTTAGCCATTGTAGGATCGTTGGAAATCTGAGCCATGAGAATTTCCTTCTCGGACTCGATAACGGATGCGGGAACGTGGTGTCTGTCAAGGTAAGGAGTTACGTATGCACCGATCTGCAGAGAAATGTTTCTTGCAAACTCAGCAAAGCCTTCCTTGTCAGCGCAATCGGTGTCGAACAGAGTTACAACGCCGATAGAGCCCATGCCGTGAACGTAGGTGCTGGTAACACCGTCGATAACCATGAAGCGGCGGATGCTCAGCTTCTCACCGATAACGAAGATCTGCTCCTTGAGCTTAGCCTCAACGGTGCAGGTGCCATCAACGTAGTCGGATGCCATCAGAGCATCAACGTCTGCGGGCTTGTTAGCAACGATGGTCTTGAGCAGGTTCTTAACGAATTCCTGGAAAGAAGCATTCTTTGCAACGAAGTCGGTCTCAGAGTTAACCTCGATCATAGCGGTGGTGTTGCCCTCGGTATAAACGTCAACGATACCGTCAGCAGCAATTCTGGTAGCCATCTTGCTCTCTGCCTTGAGCTCGCCCTTTTCGCGGAGGATCTTGATAGCGGCATCAATGTCGCCGTCAGCTTCTACGAGTGCCTTCTTGCACTCCATCATACCGATACCGGTCTTAGCGCGCAGTGTTGCAACGTCTTTTGCAGTAATGTTAGCCATTTTTAATTCTCCTTAAATTTTGATCGGGATTACTCAGCAGCCTCTTCGGTCTCAGCCTCAGCCTTAACCTCTACTGCCTCGGTCAGCTGCTCGCCCTGTCTGCCTTCGATGATACCGTCAGCGATTACGGAAGAGATCAGCTTGATAGCGCGGATAGCGTCGTCATTGCCGGGGATAACGTAGTCAGCGTCGTCGGGATCGCAGTTGGTGTCAACGATAGCGATAACCGGGATGCCCAGCTTCTTAGCCTCGAGCACTGCGTTTCTTTCCTTGCGGGGGTCAACGATGAACACTGCATCAGGCAGTCTGTCCATGGTCTTGATACCGCCGTAGGACTTCTCCAGGTCGAAGATTTCCTTCTGCTTTGCAGCAACTTCCTTCTTGGGAAGCATGTCAAAGGTGCCGTCTTCCTGCATCTTGGTCAGGCTGTTCAGACGATTGATGGAGCTCTTGATGGTCTTGAAGTTGGTCATCATACCACCGGGCCATCTAACGTTAACGTAGTACATGCCGCATCTGGTAGCTTCTTCCTTGATAGCTTCAGCTGCCTGCTTCTTAGTACCAACGAACAGCATGGTGCCGCCGTTTGCAGAGAGCTCGCGAACGAAATCGTAAGCTTCCTCAAACTTCTTAACGGTCTTCTGCAGGTCGATGATGTAGATGCCGTTTCTTTCGGTGAAGATGTATTCCTGCATTTTGGGGTTCCATCTTCTGGTGTGGTGTCCAAAGTGTACACCTGCTTCCAAGAGCTGCTTGATTGTGATGATAGACATTTTAGTCCTCCTTCGGTTTTTCCACCACAGAGTCGTTCGGTACGCATCAATTTCCGGGCTTTTATTGCCGCATGAAACACCGGTAGTACCCTGCCTTCCCTGTGTGTGTATTTTATTATTATCATGTTGGTTGTCCAACACAACGGCAGATATTATACCATAACTTGTATGGACATGCAATAGATAAATTCAATGTTTACAAATAGTTTACAATTAATTTCAGAACAAATTTCGTTTTAGCTTTCTCTTAGGCACTGTACAGTGTGAAAACTCTTCTGCGGTCAGTCGCACCAGAATGGCATCTTCTCCAATGCATTCGATTTTGCACCAAGGAATTATCAATTCCGTCGCTTTCCCGAATCCGAGCACGCTGCCATGCCCTGGAATCACGACGGAAATCACCGTGCGATCATTGGTGTTTATTTCAATATCACATATGCGCCCAAGCTTTTCGCCGGTACATAAATTGATGACTTCCTTGCCGGAAAGCTCAAGAAAACTGCAGCATTTCATCATATATCACTCCCCTTTCCATTCATCATACGTGAAACGGAAGTGGAATATATCATTTACTTGTGCAGATTCAGCCCCCGCAGCGTCAAAATTCTATAAGTGAAATAATAAATAAGCGGTGCGATGAATGTAATTGCGACAGATAGGAATGAGTGATGGTTGCATCCCGTCAAGGCAGCAAACGGCGGCACAAGCATGCAAACGCCAAGCAAAAGCACGAACAGTCCTGCAGATATGATCAAGGACCAAGGCGGAGTCTTGCGCCCTTTTGAGGTATATTCGTGAAGCGTCACCGCGAATACGGTGCCCTGCAGCAAATACGTGGAAACAAATCCCATACCCATGCTCTGCGACAGATCGACAATGCCGAGAATTTGCAGTAACGCAAAGCTCAACCAAACCAATAAAGCACTGACACACGCACTTACAACGTTAGCTACGTTATACGTGATCGGCTTTTCAAGTCTTCTCATAATGGAATACGAGGTAGATACGGCACTGTCTGCGGGTTTTGCCCAAGCAAAAAGCATAATAGCGGCTGTATCCAGGATCAATCCTCCGATCAGAAGAGATACTGCGGAAAGCATCTGCATTCCAAACATGGCGGGAACGATCAGCAAGACAGCGCGGAAGAACTGAACGGTGATCAGGTATGTGACAGCGTTGGCAAGATTACAGTTAATCGCCAATGCGTGCGTTCTGCCTGTGAGAATTCCGTGCAATCCGCCGCCCTGGTCGCCTGCTCTTCTTAAAACCACGCCGGAGCTGCGTCTCATGTGCTGTGACGCGCGTGCGCTGAAATCCCTGCCGTCTACGGGCATTTTATCGTAGTAAGATTCAGCAACCTTGGTCGAGCGGTACTCGATTGCATCGCAGGTGATGGTCAAATCAGCCATGGAGTGAAGTTCATGCAGACTGTTGCTGACGCAATAAGACGCAACGTGATTCCCTCGTTCCTTGAGCTTGACGATCAAATCCTTGATTTGCGTCTCAGAGAAGCCGAGATATGCGCGATAACTCCCGTATGCAACGTGCAGATCCAGACCCTGCGCCACTGCTGCTTGTGCTGTCAGAACGTCTGTGGATTGGTCTCTGATAAGCGCACTGTCCATAAGTATTTTCAAATTTTCAGCAGTATCCGGCATGAAGACCGAAATACGCACGCCGCCATCAATCAATTGCCGACAACATTCCGAGAACTGAAATCCGGGTTTGTGCGAGAATGCAAGAACGCCGATGCACACGACGGATTGGTCCTTTTGCGTGGCGATCAGCAAAATGCGATATCCTGATTCACGGTAGATGCGGCAAAGCGTACGGAGCGCGATGTGCTCGCTGTCATCCAGTAGTTTTTGCCCCTGAGGCGTTGCAACGTGCGTGCAGCGCAAGAGTAATTGCTCGTCCTGAGAAAGCATGACGACGTATTCACCGCTGTTGAGCTTATTGTGAACGGTAAATACGTTATCCTCGCAGGAGACGTAGGACTCGGTGCGAATCAACTCAATTGCTTCCGTGTCGGTGATAACGTGCTTGATCAGCGCGTCGATTGGCGCAGTAAGACCTGCGTCAAACGCATCTCGATGAGAAGAATCAATTGGACGGGTAGCCGTACGATACAGATAGAGATCGGTTGCAAGACGTTCAACGTTGGTATTTCTGAGCTCTTGCGTGTTGTAGATGTTGCCGCACGCATATACGGACTCCAAATGGTATTTGCCGTCGCTGATTGCTGAGGAATCCAGCAGAAGCAAATCCGTCATTTCACACAGCTTGTCCGACGCCTCATTGCTTTTGATAATGGCAACTGCAGCATTTTTTTGCTGCGAGGCGGCAGAATTGATGCCTGCGGCATGTACAATACCCGCTAAGGACACAAGGTGTTCTGCAATGGCTGATGCGCAAAGCGCAAGCGCGGTCAGAAAGCTCTCTGCAAATGTCATGGATTGACGCATTGTAACGGTCAGCAGGACGGTCAGAGGCACCAGTACGATCGCTTGAACGGTTGCAAAACGCGTAAAGTATCGCTTTATAAAAGAGATGCTTTGGGGTTCTTGCGCTTGGTTGGTGCCGGGCACCGTACCGTTGGAAGCACCTATATAGGTATGGCTACCCGTTTCAACGGCAATACCTCTCGCAAATCCCTCTTGGATGACGGAACCGGCATAGACGATATTGCAGCAATCCGGATGGAATACTTCCCCGTTCGGAGGATACACGAGATCGCCGGATTTCTCAACTGAAACTAAATCAAACTTCTGATTCAGATCGGGCATGAGCACGTATTGCGATACACGAAGTCGGCTTCCCTTTTCCAGCTTGATATCTGCGGGGCAAACGTCGCCCTCGCTCAAGATGACCAGATCGCCCGGCAGAACGTTGCGCGCATCCGTTGTATACAGCTTGCCGCTTCGTACAACCTTGATCATGGGGTTGGAATAAAGCTGCAATTTTTTCCATACGTTGCGCGCTTGCGTATTGGCAATTGCGCATAGCAGCGTATTTATCAGCAATATTGCAATCATGATGCCGCCCAAGGCATATTGCTTTTCAAAAAAGCAAGTGATCAAGGCAACAAAAAGCGTCAGCAGCGTAATGGGATTAAGCATCAGCCTTCCAAGGTCTTTATAAAGCGGACGCCCTGAAGGAATAAACAAGGGATGCAGGGCTTCCGGTTGGCGAATATTGAGCTTTTTAGCACGTGCTGCAGCTTGTTTTCTTGAAAGACCCTTTACGGCATTCGTTTCAAGTATTTCACAGATCTGATCCGTGTCCATAGTATGCCACGCATGCCTGTTTGACATAGTATTCCCTCCTTTCGGGCGATTTTCATATTGTTGCTGTTTTACTTGCAGGTGACCTTGATCTTTCCGTCGTGAACGGAAACGGTGGCTGCTGTATAATGATTGAGATAGTCGGAGACGATGCACTCAGCCAATGCGTCCTCAACGTGCTTTTGAATATAACGGCGCATATTTCTTGCTCCGTACTTTTGCGAGAACGACTCCTTGGCGATCAAAGCCGCAGCAGCCTGCGTCCATTCAAGGATAAAGCCTCTCTCGCTCAGCACACCGGCAAGCTGACCCATCATAATGTCAGCAATTCTGACAAAATCGTTTTCGCTCAAGTGTCTGAAGGTTATGACTTCGTCTACACGGTTGATAAACTCGGGACGCAAAAACTCTGCAAGAGCCTTCTCCGTATTGGTCTGCGCTCCACTATGGTCATCTGCGGAAAAGCCCATGATCGAAGACGAGCGATTGGAACCTGCGTTGGTGGTCATCACGATAACTGTGTTTTCAAAATTGACAGTTTTTCCGTGGGCATCCGTAATTCTGCCGTCATCCAGAATCTGCAGCAGAATATTCAGCACGTCGGGATGTGCCTTCTCGATTTCATCAAACAACACAACGGAGTAAGGCCTGCGACGGATCTTCTCGGTCAGTTGACCTGCATCGTCATAACCGACGTAGCCGGGAGGCGAGCCGATGATGCGCGATACGGAATGCTTTTCCATAAATTCGGACATATCGAGTCGGATCAGAGTTTCGGGAGATTGGAACAGATCTTCTGCCAGCGTCTTTACCAGCTCGGTTTTGCCGACACCGGTTGGACCTGCAAAGATAAAGGACACGGGTTTACGCTTATAGGAAATGCCTGCACGGTTGCGCTTAATAGCGCGAGCTACTGCTTCAACAGCATGATCCTGACCGATGATCTTTTGCAAAAGTCTAGCTTTGAGGTTATCAATACGTTCATATTCATTACGCTTGATCGTGGTTGCGGGAATCCCGGTCCATATTTCAATGACGTGCGCGAGGTGATCGGGTGTCAGTACGACCTTCTTGCAATCTTCCTCCAACGTAGCGAGCTTTTCAGCAAGCTGCATTTCCGTTGCCTTGATCTTGGCAATCTTTTCATAACGGAGTTGTTCGTTCTGTTCTTGATCTGTTGGAGCACTCTCCAGCTCTTCGCGCTGCTCCTTGAGAGAGAGCAGCTTGTCGCGAATCTCATGAGATTCATTGAGCGGTGCGCTGGACAAGGAAAGCGCACTTGCGGCTTCGTCAAGCAAGTCGATTGCCTTATCGGGCAAATAGCGGTCAGTAATATATCTCTCCGAAAATACGACAGCGCGTCTGAGCACGTCCTCGGGAATGGTGATATTATGATACTCCTCGTAGTAGTGCTTGATACCGCTGAGCATTTCGACAGATTCCTCAATGGAGGGCTCGTTGACGGTTACCGGCTGGAAACGACGCTCCAGTGCAGTATCCTTTTCAATATGCTTGCGGTATTCCGTCAAGGTGGTTGCACCGATGACCTGTACCTCACCGCGTGAGAGTGCCGGCTTGAGGATATTTGCTGCATTGATGCTTCCCTCTCCGCCGCCTGCGCCAACGATATTGTGCACCTCGTCAATGACCAGAATCACGTTGCCCGCTTGCTTAACCTCGGTCAGCAATCCAAGAATTCTCTGCTCAAATTGGCCTCTGAACTGCGTACCTGCAACCAAAGCCGTGAGATCCACTTGATAGAGCTCCTTGTTTTTGAGCTTATACGGAACGTTGCCGGCAGCAATGCGCAGCGCAAGCGCCTCTGCGATAGCCGTTTTACCGACACCGGGCTCACCGATCAGGCAGGGATTATTCTTCTGTCTTCTGCAGAGAATCTGGATAACGCGCGCAAGCTCGTTGCTTCTGCCTACGATGCGATCAAGTCTGCCTTGGCGTGCATGTTCCGTCAGATGTCTGCAATAGGTGTTAAGGAATTTATATTCGGATGCCTTTTTCTTGTCATCTTTTTTTGCTTTCTTTTTGTCCTTTTTATCGGAAACAGGCTCGGACGGAAGCACAATCTGCTCGTCAGTATCGTCTTCCCCTTCGCCAAACAATTTTGGCAGATCGATCGCAGGGGCACCGCCATCCTCGTTGTCATCCATCTCGGAAGGCAGCTGGCTGTTTTGAAACATATTGTTGAGCTCGTTTTCCATGTCCTCGAGCTGATCTGCAGAAATTCCGAGCTGACCGGAAAGATCGCCAAGCATGTTCTCCATGGGAATTCCCATTTCCTTGGCACATTTTATGCAAAGGCCCTTGCTGACCTTTTTTTCGTTTTCATACTTGGTGACAAATATGACTGCCACACGCTTGTGGCAATTGGAACACATGACCATTTATAAATAGCCTCCTTAAACAGGTGTTGAATGCGACAGAAAATCAATCAAACTGATAATATATCGCACTTTGTCCTCCACAGAGAAGCACTTCGTCTTCTTTGGGAATCAGAATGGATTTTCCTTGTGTTGAGCATTTAATAAAATCGTGCGATAAAGTTTGCGGCTGTATGCGCGCGATGCCGTTTTCGGTCAAAAGATAGACGTAGTCTTCATAGACCGAAAGTTGAGAAATATTTGCCGTAAAGACCTGGTCTGCAATCAGAGAACCGTTTTTGTCGGCTATGATCATGCGATACGTATCGTTTACCGGATTGATCGAAAAGATCAATGCCGCATATTCCGATGCCGTATCCGCATATGCAAGAGTGAGACCTGCATAAGGGATCGTACAAAAAGCAGCTCCGTCGTCTACGGAAATGATATAGGTTGCGACGTCACCCACCAAGAGCAGGCGATGTTGGTCAATAAATTCAACGCTGTATGCAAACAGCCCTTCAAACGGCATCTCCACGCTTGTTTCGGACTGCCCGGGTACTGCAATCACGAGAGTTGTGCGATATTCACCGTTGTGCATGTCCGCTGTCGTAAAAGCCACGCGGTTGCCTGCCGGGTTGATCGCCGTAGCGGTAACCATTTCGGTACGGTTATAGCGATTGACCAACTCAAATCTGTTATTATACAGGCTTACGACGCCGGGGTGATCGTAGCTCTTGCTGACAACGGTGTAATAGCCTGCATCTGACATTGCGCCCGCATAGATCGGATAATCCGTCTCTTCGTGATGAACGCAGACAAAGGAATTATATATCGAATATCTCTTTTCTCCGATATCATACATCAGCAGATAGCGGTCCGAACCGTGCAATACCGGCTTTAAGTAGTCGGGAGACATGTTGAGCGTTTCTCTTCCCGTTGCCGTGAAAAGCTGAAGCCCCGAGTCGCCGCCAACGGCAAGTCCGCCGCGATACAGTGCAAATGCCTGGTTTCGCACCGAGGTCTCATAATTGATGACGTTGCCCGTTCCGGAAAGCAGGTCGGATGCTGCGCTGATGTCCTTTGCGAGATAATAGAAGTTTTCATAGGTGAAAAGATCCAAATTGCATGACATGGATACGAAAACAAAGACCAGTAACGCTGCCAAGAAAACCCAGAACAAAGTGTGGTAGAGATTGGAAACGTTATCGTAATACGCGTTGCGAGGATTTTGCAGATTGATCTGCTCTTTTGCAACGGCGGTATTTGACGCAGATTTGCGTCCAAAATTCCATTTCTTCATAGCGTCTCCTCCGGGATGCTTTCGTATACGACCGCATTCAAATAAAGTCCGTGTGCGGGTGCGGTCATGCCTGCAGCTGCGCGATCCTTTGCGTCAATGACTTCGGGTATTTTATCACATGGGATCTTACCCTCTGCAACTGCGATTAGTGTTCCCGTCATAATGCGAACCATATTGTATAAAAAACCGTCAGCTGCAACGCGGAATTCAATCACGTCGCCGATTCTTTCAACTCTTGCATGCATGACCGTACGTACAGCATGCGCTACGGTTGCACCCTGCGCCATAAATGAGGTAAAATCGTGAGAACCGCAATAATATCGAGCAGCCTTTTTCATATTTTCAAGGGCTTTTTCGTCAATTTTCTTGGGATAATGCCATGCACGATCAAGCTCAAAAGGACTGCGTGTGGGCGAATTATAGATGCGATAAACGTATTCCTTATATTTGACGTCGTAACGCGGATGAAAATCATCCGAAACGAATGCAGCATCATTTACGGAAATATCATCAGGCAAATGCGCGTTGAGCGCAAGCGGAATGCGTTGCACGGGGATAGCGGTATTCAGCTGATTGGTTTCTCTTGACGCTACGGTGACACAAAACATATTGGCGTGTACACCGCTGTCGGTCCTGCTGCAACCGACAATATCACAGCGTTCACCGAAGAGTTCAGCACATGCGCGCGTCAACTCGCGTTGTACGGTCGGCTGATCCCCCTGAACCTGATAGCCGTTATATGCAGTTCCCAGATATGATAAGCGCAAAAACAGCTTCATGTTCTCCTCCGTTAACGTTAAAATGATTTAAAGCGTATATCCGATACCCCAATAATTGCAGGAAACGATGCCTGCCAGGGCTGCGACAGATATGATAAATACAATTACATCAAATGCCCGCAAACGCATACTCGTCATACGGGTTCTGCCGTCACCGCCGCGATAGCAGCGGCAGGTCATGGCAGTTGCCAGTTCAAATGCTCTTCTGAATACCGATGCAAACAGCGGAATCAGGATCGGTATCAAGGATTTAATGCGTTTTATGAGATTGCCTTGTGTGAAGCCTGCTCCCCTTGCCTTTTGCGCCGCCATGATCTTTTCCGCCTCTTCCATGATCGTGGGAATAAAGCGTAACGCAATAGACATCATCATGGAAAACTCATGCACGGGTAGCTTGATGTAGCGCAAAGGTGCGAGCAATCGCTCCAGTGCATCCGTTAGCGCAATAGGGGTTGTGGTATAGGTCAGCAGCATACAAGTTCCGATGATCATGCATAATATGCGGATCGCGATAAACAAAGCGCTGTAAAGTCCCTTTGTATAAATCTCAAAGATCCAAAAAGTAAGCAGCGGTTGAGCTCCTGCATCTTTGGTCATAAAAACGTTGATCGCAACCGTAAATAACAACACGAAAACAATCAAGCGCAGGCTCTTAAGCACGGTTTTTAGCGGAACACGGCTGAGGATGACCAGCAAAAGTGCGAGGCCGATCAAAATGCCGAATCCAAGCAGATTTTTGCACAGAAAGGCTGCTACGATATACAGCATGGCAAGAATCAGCTTGATACGCGGATCCAATTTATGCAATGGCGACCGAGCAGGATAATACTGCCCAAGTGCTACGTTTTTCATTGAAATAATTCCTTTTGTGTTTATTTTAGTTTAAGGGCAGCAATCAATTCTTGAATTGCCTGCTCCTTAGTGCAGGCGGCAGTGTTGACATCCAATCCGCTTTGCTTCAGCAAATGCATCACGCGTGCGATCTGCGGTATATCCAGACCTGCATCGATCAGATTCT
Source organism: Eubacteriales bacterium (assembly GCA_045587385.1). Lineage (GTDB taxonomy): Bacteria > Bacillota > Clostridia > Oscillospirales > CAG-272 > SVQP01. Next base: position 45,176 of record JAZNCE010000124.1, on the reverse strand, counting down.
GACTGTCTGCAAAAATCTCGTCCTTGGGTCCGTTAAGCATCACCTTACCGCGGTGCATGACAATGATGTCGTCACAGTATTCAGCCATATCCTCCATACTGTGACTGATGATGAGTACGGTTGCCCCTGTGGTATCTCTGTATCGCTTAATGCCTCCGAAAATATCGGCTCTGCCTGCAGGATCAAGCCCGGCTGCAGGCTCGTCGAGCACAAGCATCTCGGGCTTCATTGCCATAATGCCTGCAATGGCAACGCGGCGCTTTTGACCGCCGGAGAGGTCAAAGGGAGACTGGGTCAGAATCTCTTCGGAAAGTCCGACGAAAGCAATAGCACTCATGACGCGCGCTCTTACCTCTTGCTCGTCAAGCCCCATATTTCTTGGGCCAAACGCAACGTCGTTATATACCGTCTCCTCGAACAGCTGATACTCGGGATATTGCATGACAAGCCCTACGCGGAAGCAGATTCTCAGACCGCTGTATTTTTTATCCCAGATATCGCATCCATCCAGCAGTACCTTGCCTTCAAAAGGCTTTTCCAAGCCGTTAAAAAGCTGCGCTAACGTGGATTTACCCGATCCCGTGTGTCCGATCAGTCCTGTGATAGAACCGCTTTCAATTTTGAAATTAATGTTGTCAAGCGCCTTGACTTCAAAGGCGGTACCCTTGCCGTAATAATAAGATACGTTTTGTAATTCAAGCTTGGCGGACATCAGGCTATACCTCCTGCAGCAAGAATGATACGTGCGCAATCCTCGGGAGTGATGCCGTATTCCGCGATAGGCAGACCTGCATTTTTCAGTTCCTCAAGCAGTTGCGCGCATTGCGGCAGCTCCAGCCCTGCTGCGCGCAGTGCTTTTGCATTTGAAAACACTTGCGCAGGAGCACCATCGAGGGCAACTCTGCCTTGATTGAGCACAACAACTCGGTCTGCACGAACAGCCTCCTCCATATAGTGCGTAATCGTCAGCACGGTGATGCCATGCTCACGATTGAGCTTTTCCATGGTTGCAACGATATCCTTTCTGCCGATCGGATCAAGCATTGCCGTGGATTCGTCAAAAATGATACAATCGGGCATCATGGCAATCACGCCTGCGATAGCAACGCGTTGCTTTTGACCGCCGGAAAGTCTGTGAGGCTCTCGCTTTGCAAATTCCGTCATGCCAACGGTAGCCAGTGCATCGTCAACGCGACGTCTGATCTCACGAGGGTTCAGACCAAGATTTTCCGGTCCGAACGCTACGTCCTCTTCAACGATGGTTGCAACAAGCTGGTTGTCCGGATTCTGAAACACCATACCGATTTTCTTTCGAAGATCAAACGCCATGTCTTCCGTCATATCTTCCGACAAGATGTTGACACCGTCAACCAAAATCTCCCCGCTTGCATGATCCAGATCATCAATGACAAGGTTGAGGAGCTTTGCCAGGGTGGATTTTCCGGAGCCGTTTCTGCCCAAAATTGCAACGTATTCCCCTCTTTGAACAGTCAGATCAACACCGCACAAAACATCTGCGTCTGCCTTGCGCTCTTCCTTGCTGTATGAGAATTTCAGATCCTTGATTTGAATGAAATCTTCCATGCTTTACCTCTGCCAACGCGAGCTTGCTCCGCAAGGCAGATAACCACCTGTGCGCGTGACCTTCAAACCAAGCTCACCCGAATCAACGTGACCGCCGAATTTGCGCTTTACGTTAAGCTCGAGCAAATAACTCATGGTCATGGGAGAAAGTCCGGTTGTATAAGAATTGATCAGGAAAAACAACGGTTCATCCGAGAGAAGCTGCGCCGCAAGGCTGACAAACTCATCCACGCAATCCTCAAGCTTCCAAACCTCTCCGTTAGGTCCTCTGCCGTACGAAGGCGGATCCATGATAATGCCGTCATATTTATTGCCGCGTCTGATCTCACGCTCAACGAATTTCTTGCAATCGTCTACGATATAGCGAATGGGAGCGCTTTCAAGACCGGAAAGCGCAGCATTTTCCTTAGCCTGCGCAACGATTCCTTTGGATGCATCCACGTGTACTACGGATGCACCTGCAGCAGCTGCAGCTACAGTAGCTCCACCGGTATAAGCAAAAAGATTAAGAACCTTGACAGGGCGATTGGACTTGCGAATCAGATCAGAGAACCAATCCCAGTTTGCAGCCTGCTCGGGGAAAAGTCCCGTGTGCTTAAAGCCCATCGGGCGCAGCACGAAATTCAGCTCGCCATAAGAAATGTTCCATGATGCGGGGAGCTTGTTGTGCACCCAGCTGCCACCACCCAAGGAGGAACGACGGTACACTCCGTCTGCACGCTTCCAAGCGGGATGGTCTGCGACACCTTTCCATATGATCTGCGGGTCGGGTCTGACCAATATATACTTGCCCCAACGCTCCAGACGCTCGCCGTCCGAGGTGTCTAGTAATTCATAATCCTTCCAATTTTCGGAACTCCACATATTATTTCTCCTGATATGTTACTTGTTATAATAGTTTGCAAGGCGGGAGCAGCCGCTGTGCGCATGGCATACTGCAATTGCCAGGGCATCCGCTGTATCATCGGGCTTGGGAGGCTTAGGCAAGCCCAAAAGCGTTGTTACCATTGTAATAACCTGCTTCTTTTCTGCTCTTCCATAACCAACAACCGCTTGCTTGACCTGTAAAGGCGTATATTCCGCAACCGTAATACCGTGCTGAATGCCCGAAAGCAATATCACGCCTCGCGCTTCGGCAACCGTAATACCGGTTGTGACGTTTGTATTGAAAAACAGCTCTTCCACAGCCATCTGATCGGGCTTGTAACGCTCAAACAATTCGTTCATGCCCTGCCATATCATTTCCAATCTCTTTTGCGTTGGCGTGCCGGCAGGCGTCTGTATCGAACCGTATCCAAGCGTTTTAAAGCGAACTCCGTCGTATGATACTACACCCCAACCCACGATCGCAAGTCCGGGGTCTATGCCAAGTATGATCATAAATCCTCCTACGGCAATAAAACTCCACAATAATTCACTCTAAATTATAACACCTTTTCGCGCGCGTGTCAAACATTATTTAATAATTTTTATTTTTTTATAATATTATCCGAATTATCGTTTACAAATCTAACTTTTTATGGTATAATAGGATAGATTATTCTCAAGCATTCCAAAAAACGTGCACGAACGTGCGCATAGACGGAGATAACACATGAACATTATTAAAATCCAGACAGGCGACGTTCTGCACCTCAAAAAGCCACACCCGTGTGGGTGTGCGGATTTTACGGTCATGCGTGTAGGCAGTCAAATACGAATCGTATGTAAAGGCTGCGGGCGCGATATGAACGTGGATCGTATTAAGCTTGAAAAGTCAATTAAAACCATTACCGGCTCAGCAGTTGAGCCATAGGAACGAAAGGAACCTAACGCATGAATTTCAATCGTGAAATTGCCAAAAACGGACTGTTGAAATGTAAGACCAAATGTAAAAACGTATTTTCGGAATATTGGTACGTTTTGATTGCAGCACTCATCCCTGCTGTTTTGGTATATTTGATGTACCTTGCACGTGGTTTATATCCGTTTGGAAACGGATGCGTGCTCGTGCTGGATTTGAACGGTCAGTACGTTTACTTTTTCGAAGCCCTGAGAAACTTCGTAGTCAATGGTGATACCAGTATCATATATTCGTTCTCGCGCGCTCTTGGCGGTGAGTTTATGGGTATTTATGAATACTATATCGCTTCCCCGTTCTCTTATCTTGTTTGCTTGTTCCCGGAAGACAGAATGTGCGAAGCACTGCTGTTTATGTTTATGGTCAAAGCAGGCATGTGTGCGCTTACAATGTCCATCTATTTGCACCAATCCGAAAAGCGCATTAACCGTATCGGCATCATTGCATTTTCCGTAATGTACGCGTTGATGTCCTATTGTATCACGCAGCAAAACAACACAATGTGGATCGATGCGGTAATCTGGTTCCCGCTTGTTATGCTTGGCGTTGAGCAGCTGATCAAGTACGGTAAGTTCAAGGTGTTCGTCGTTTTCCTGACGTTGACGCTCGTTAGCAACTACTATATCGGTTATATGGTATGTATTGCCGTTGCGATCTACTTCTTTGCTTATCTGTGGGGCTTTAAGCACGCAAACAACCCCTATCAGGAAAAATATCACGGCATGCGCTCCTTCTTCCGCATTGCGTTCTATTCGATGATTGCTATCGGCATTTCCGCATTCATCGTATTTACCGCATACTATTCGCTGACGTTCGGAAAAACTGATTTCTCGGATCCCAGCTGGGCATTTGCTTCCCGATTCAACTTCCTTGAGCTGTTCTACAAGTTCCTGCCCTCCTCTTACGACACAGTACGTCCTGCCGGTCTTCCCTTCGTGTATTGTGGCGTGCTGACGCTGCTGCTTGTTCCCATGTTCTTCTTCAACAAGAAGTTCAAATCCGGCGAGAAGGTTGCGTATGCGATCCTGATCACAATTTTTGTTTTCAGCTTTGCAACCAGCACCATTGACTTGATCTGGCATGGTTTCCAGAAGCCCAACTGGCTCAATAACCGTTACAGCTTTATGCTCTGCTTTTTCATGATCGTCATGGCGTACCGTGCATTTGCCAATATGCGCACCGTCAGCCGCAAACCCATGATCGGTATTGCAGCAATCATCGGTCTTGGCGTGATTGTCCTGCAGGAGTTTGCACCTATGATCAAGGAAGACTTTAACGAATATATCGACGTGCACGACTTCCAGACTGTATGGTTGACTGTTGGTTGCCTGATCGTTTATACGTTATTGATTTGCTTGCTGCCTCGCGTGAAAAACAAGGAGCTGATCTCTTGCTTGCTCGTATTCTTCATTTGCGGAGAAATGTATATCAGCGGTCTTTGGGATCTCAACGATCTTGACAAGGACGTTACCTTTACCAAATATTCTTACTACAACGATTATCTTGATACGGTCAGACCTATTATCAATCACGTTCAGGAGAATGACACGTCGTTCTACCGTATGGAAAAGACCTACCATCGTAAGCTCAACGATAATATGGCTCTGCAGATCCGCGGTCTTTCCAACTCCACCTCTACGCTGAATGCAGATACCATCTATTTCTTGCGTATGATGGGTTATTCCTCAAAGTCTCACTGGTCACAGTATCAGGGTGAAACACCCGTCAGCGACTCCCTGCTCGGCATCAAATATATTATGACCGACAAGGATTATGACAAATATTACGGTGAGCCGCTGTATGATAGTGATGATTACGACAACGACACCTACGTGGTCTATAAGAATCCTTATCACATGAGCATTGCATATGCTGTTGATAACGACTTTGCAGAATTCGAGCTGGACGATTACGAGAACCCCTTTGAGCTTATGAACGCCATGATCTCCATGATGCTTGGCGAGGAGGAGACGTTGCAGATCTTCGTTCCCTCCACACAGCTTTCCATGACCACCAAGGATATAACCAAGAGCTCTGCAGCCAGCCATGATCTTTATAAGGGTGACGGCGGTACCATTACGTTTGAATATATGGTACCCAAGAACACCGAGCTGTTCGTTTACTTCCCCACCGTATACTCCAGACAGGTCAACATGACGGCGAACGGAAAATCCGTTGGTAAATGGGGTGATAATAACACCTGGAGAATCGTATCGATCGGTGATTTCACCAAGAGTGATCTTGAACTCAAGCTGACGATCAAGAACGATTATGACAATTTCTATATCAAACAAAACTTGCAAAAGCCTTTTATCTACTCCCTTGATATGGAAGTGTTTACCGAAGCCATTACAAGATTACAACAAGGTAACGTGCAGATCGATCCCGAGAATTACCGCGAGGATTACCTGCCCGGTACCATTACCACAACCAAAGCAAATCAGCTTATTACCACCACAATTCCCTTTGATAAGGGCTGGCAGGTAACGGTTGACGGCAAGAAGGTCGAAACCGTTGAACTCGCAAATGCTCTCGTTGGCTACTATATTGAAGAGCCCGGTGAGCATGAGATCGAAATGAGATATTGCCCCAAGGAGCTTGTGCTTGGTGTGGTTGTATCCATCGTTGCAACTGCTGCCTTCTTCCTCTTGATCTTCTTTGAAAAGAAGCTGCGTCGCATCCGCGGATACGGTGAATTCTTCGGTATTCCCGAGCCCGCACCCGTTCAGGCTGAAACAGTTCAAGCAGAAGGCGAAAATCCGCAATCCTCGTCAGATCAATCCAATTAATAAAATGACCACGGGGGCGTTGCCCCCTTGGACTTTAAGGAGATTATATGTTCTACTATATCAGCGGCACACTTGCGCACAAGGGCATGGGATTTGCCGTTATTGATGCAGGCGGCGTCGGATACCGAATGACCGTCAGCCAGAATACTTACGATAAACTTCCGCTTGCGGGCAATCCCGCAAAGCTTTACAACTATCTTGCTGTGCGTGAAGACGGTATTGAATTATTTGGTTTTTATGACGAAACCGAGCTTTCCTCTTTTCAGATGCTGATCACGGTTTCGGGTGTTGGTCCCAAGGCTGCAATGTCCATCCTGTCCCTTCTGACCCCCGAAAAATTTGCTCTGGCTGTATGTACCGAGGATACTAAGGCGATTTCCAAGGCGAGCGGTATTGGTCCTAAGACCGCTGCAAGAATCGTGTTGGAGCTCAAGGACAAGCTGATCAAAGAGCACGGCGGAGAATTCAATGCGGCTCCCGAGATCGGTACTAACGCTAAATCCGGTGCACCTGCACGCGGTAAACTCAGCGAGGCACTTGATGCGTTGATGGTACTCGGTTATCAGCGAGCAGAGGCGACAAACGTGCTCAAATCCATGCCCACCGAACAGATGACGCTGGAAGAGATCATTCGCCAGGCACTCAAAAAGCTGATGTAAGGAGGATGCGCATATGATGGAAGAACAAGAATTTGACTTTGAGAACCGCATTGTTTCCACCGGCTATTCTCCCGAGGATTCCGATATTGACGCTTCCCTGCGTCCTAAAACCCTGAACGACTACGTTGGTCAGGATAAAGCCAAAGAAAACCTCAAGGTATATATTGAAGCCGCCAAAATGCGCAGCGAATCCTTGGATCACGTGTTGCTTTACGGCCCTCCCGGTCTGGGTAAAACCACGCTTTCCAATATCATTGCCAACGAGCTTGGCGTCAATATCCGTATCACATCCGGTCCCGCTATTGAAAAGCAAGGCGATCTTGCTGCTCTTCTGACGAATCTCAGTGAGGGCGACGTGCTCTTTATCGACGAGATTCACCGACTGTCCAGATCCGTTGAAGAGATCCTCTATCCCGCTATGGAGGATTATGCATTGGATATTATTATCGGTAAAGGCCCTGCCGCAAGAAGTATTCGTATTGATTTACCGAAATTCACGCTGATCGGTGCAACCACGCGTGCAGGCCAGCTCACTACCCCTTTGCGTGACAGATTCGGCGTGCTGCTGAAATTAGAGCTTTATACCCCCGAAGAGCTTGCACAGATCGTGCGACGCAGCGCAGGTATTCTCGGTATCGCCATTACCGAGGACGGCTCTTATGAGATTGCCTCTCGTTCCCGTGGCACACCGCGTATAGCAAACCGCCTGCTCAAGCGCGTACGTGATTTTGCTATGGTACAAGGCAAAGACACCATTGATTCCGAAATTGCCGGATATTCGCTCAACAAGTTAGAGATCGACGAATTGGGTCTTGATAATACCGACCGTAGAATGATGGAAGCGATCATCAAGTTCTACGACGGCGGCCCTGTCGGACTTGACACGTTGGCTGCTACGATTGGCGAAGAGGCCGTGACCATTGAGGATGTGTACGAACCTTATCTGATGCAGCTTGGCTTCTTATCCCGCACGCCGCGTGGCAGATGTGTTACCAAGCTCGCTTACGAGCATCTTGGATTGCGTGTTCCCTCTGCTCCGAACAAGAACGGCATAAACAATCAGGTATCACTTTTTGATCATGAATAAAAAAGATCCGCGACGCTGTCGCGGATCTTTTTTTGAATTTATTGAAGTTCAATGGACTGCACGTAGATGATATCACCGTTCTCACCGCCATCAAAGAAGTCAAATCTGATGGCATTGATGTTTCCTTTCCAGAAAGAAAGGCCGGATACGTTGAACTCAATGGTATGATATTCCCCGTCTGCCACAATCTGCTGTGTAACGGATTTGCCGCCCTCTGCGTTCATCGACGAGCCTGTGCAAAGGAACAGCTCGGTGCGATAAGAACCGCTACTGTTGGTCGTGGGGATCATATAGGTCAGCACGATCTTAGTGTAATCCTCTGCCTTAAGCTTGGGATCGGAACGTGTGTAGTCAATGTTGACGTAGGGGTCTCCGCCCGCAACGGTCAGAGTTGCTGCATTTTGTGTCTGATCAAAACCTGCAGCGGCATTGTTCATAGGCTGGAGCTTCATGCTGATGTTTGCATTATCAAATACCAGCTTATCCATCTTGATTGCTGCGCCTTCGTCCTCAATTCTGTCACTAATGTAATTCTTATGAAGAGATTCGTTGGTGTCAAAATCCTTGTTTGCCTTAAAGGTGCTTCTGATCTGCTCCAGAGAACCGGTGGTCATCATGTAGCTGTATTCGATAGGCTCAAAGGAAACCATTTTTAAGGTGCACAGGGGGGCTACGTAGTTGGTAGCACCGTTCTGGGAGTCCTTGCTGCCGTTATAAGCATGTCTGCCTGCGAGCAGTACGTCAACGTTGGGCACGTATAAGCCAATGCCGTAGTTCTTCATGCCGTTTGTCCACGCACACCAGGTTTCGGTATTGCTGTTACGGATCTTAAAGACACAGTCGTCATGATATTTTGCATCACCCCAGAAATTGAGGTCGTCACGCGTAAACAGCGGCTGATCCTGCCAAGGCTTTGAGCCTGCATAATAAGTAAACTCATCAAAGTAGCTCAGCGTATAGAACGCAGGAAGCTCCTGGTTGGCATATCTGTGTTCCCAACCCGAGAAATCCACGAATCTGTTATCTACGCGAACGTAATTGTTTTCCAGTACGTAGACGTTTTCCATATAGCTGATGGTCAGATCGCCATTATGTCCCCAGTCCTGCGGCTGAGCCTTGATATACAGAGAGCAATCACCAACGACAATATCAATAATACGAGAGGGGTTACCGTGAACGTCACCGCCCTGCACGGGATTATAGGGCCAAGGAGTACCGTTATAATCACCGTTTACGTATTCACCGTTAGTATGGGTGCCATAATAGGATTGCTGCACAAGTCTGCCTGTATCAGCCTGGTTGATCAAGTTTTCAATTCCACCGATCTGATTGAGCTTGTCCTTCAGATAGCATACACCGCCGCCCCAGGAAAGACGGATGCCAAGCTTGTATACATCATTTTCAATATAATAAACGTCGTCTGCATAAACCTCATATACCTCGGTTTTCACGTCGCAAAGAACAAAGGATGCGTCCTTTTCCTCGCAAGTATCAAAAGTAATGGAGGTCAGATCACTCGCCTGCTTGCCTGCCAGATAATTCAAGGTAAGCGCACAGAAGGTCTGCTTGCCTGCTTCAAGATAGAACAGATCCTTCACGGTTTTACCGCCCTGCGTGTAGGTGACAGTGCAATTGAGGGGTTCATCGGACACGTAGCAAAGCGTCAGACGGTTAAAGCTGTCTGCAAAACCGTTCAGCTCAACAGTAAAGCCTTGATTGATCGTATACTTTCCTGCAGAAGCTGCAGCAAATCCGCTTGCAGTATAGGTAAGACCGGATGCGGTCTTAGCAGCGGCTCCGTTCTCGGTCAGCTCCACGGCAGTGTCAAAGTTTATAGCCGGCTTTGTAGCTACACCAAGTGTCTGCGTGGGGGGCTCTGTCGTATCCTCGGTTGTAGCATCGGATTCGGATTCCGTGGTATTGGATTCGGTTTCCGGTTCGGTATCGGACGCGGTACCGTTTGCTTGTGTCGATTCCTCGGAGGTCTGCTCTTGCGTTGCGTTGTTCGGATCGCATGCAACAAACTGCATTGCCATAAGGAAGCAAAGTATCAGTGCAAGAATCGAACAAATTCTTTTGTTTGACATAATTGATATCCTTTCTGAAAGTATAGCATTATTATACAATAATTTTGTAAAATTGTCAAGAGACAGGACTGACACAACGTGTCAGTCCTGCAATGCTGATTTAATCTTTTTTCTTGAATACCATTGCTGTGCCAAGCACAAGAACGGCAACTGCAATCGGAGTCACGATCGTGGAACGGCAATGATTTCCGAACAGCTCTGCTACAAGACCGTTTCCTAAAAATCGATTTTCTATATCTTCCGTATGCGGACCTTCGCTGAACGTATCCGCATACGTTTCATATTCGATTCCGGGCTCGGTAATATATTCTGTATCGGGCAAATCACTCTCGTAAGTCACAGGCGGAACAGGTTCCCACTCAACTTCCCGGGTAGTTTCCTCGGGTGGCGTGGTTTCCTCGGACTGCCATTCTTCTGTCAATTGCTCAGTCGTGTCCTCGGGCGCGATAGTCGGAGCCTCTAAGCCGTAGCCTCTGTCAAGAAGATACTGCTCCGCGTACGCGCGTGCTTCCTCAAGACTTCGGAAAGCACCGATAAAGCCTACGTCAAAGGTGCCGTCTTCTTCATCAATAAAAACGAATTCGACACGCAAGCCATGGATCCTGCCGTACCATCCGTCCTCGCTGTAGTCGCTGAAATCCATGCATCCAAGTGCCCATTCGTCGCCATACGCAAAGTCGGCAATATCCCAATTTTCGCTGAATTCGTTCGAATAGCCCTCGTTAGGTCCTGCAGAATAATACACGTTAGCTTCGTAAGCCCAGCAATTTCTTGTCAGCACCACAACGTAGGGAAAATCAACCGCCTCATAGGAAACCGAGGGCTTGACCTCAAAATGAATATACGGAGAAGTTGCATAAGCGTTCATGCGAACAGAGTCATCTGAATTGATGTCGTATTTTGCACCATAGATTTGAATCGATTTTACATCACGCCAAGTGGAGTCCCAGAGCACGGCGGGCTGCCCATAAGGAACGGTAGACGAATCGGCTATAGGCGCTTTGACGTTGGGGTTCGCTTGGGGCTGAGCGGAATCATCGCCCGTAGGCTTTCTTCCCTGCCATTCGTTAACGGCAAAGGAAATAGGCGACTCTTCGTAACCCGTTTGCATGGTAATGCCAATATACGCACCGTTTGCGCAGGATCTATCTAACAAGCCGTTGAGATATTCATCGACAGGAAATTCATATCCGTTTATGCAGAACGTATACCCCGAATCGGAATATTGCATGGTAAACTCATACGTTTCCTGCCCGTGATCATTGATCGGGACGTCAATCGTAGGCGTGCCAATCGGAATGAGGCTAAAATTTCTCCCTGACTTTTCAACATAGAAGGATTGCACCACAGCCTTTCCGCTTTCGCTTTGGCGCAGCAGAACGATCATGCCCTCGCCATATTCCACAGAACCGGGCACGGCATCGGGTTGACTGTTAACGGTAAAGGCGATCCATTGATCTCTGTTTTGCTCAGGGCCGCCATAGGCATACTCCAGCACGGTCATTTTTAAGGATACAGAGTTCCCTTTCCCGTCATTATCCGCCTTCAGATCAATCGGATCTCTTGCGCGAGCCTGCTGATAAGGACTCATATCCGTATAGTCCGGCGAGATGGTTTCAAATCCGTTTTCCGTATAATGATAACCTGCGACGGGTGTGTAGTAGACTTCATCTTCATCAGGTCTTCCCGAGGTGATCCACTCGCCCTCCTTCGCAGCCGCGGGGGAAATCATCAATGCCGCCACAGCGATCATCACAAATACAGAGGTCAACATAATTGCTAGTAGTTTTTTCATGGGTGATTTCTCCTTTCATTGTTTGTATTATCATTATATCATAAAACCCCAAGCAAGTAAACAGGCATACTCCACAAATGGAAAAACACCAATTTATTGAAAACACACAAGAAAAGGGGCTGCCGACAAGCGGCAGCCCCGTGTATATGGTAAAAGATTTATTCAGTTAAGAATCAGTCCTTCTTCTTTGCTACGAAAGCAACGCCAACGATAGCAACCAGAGCAACTACGGGAGCAGCAACAACTGCGCCGCAGCCCTTCTTAGCGGGAGCCTCGGTCTCAGCCTCGGTGCTTTCAGGAGCCTGGGTTGCGGGAGCCTCGGTCTTAGCCTCGGTCTCGGGAGGCTCGGTGGTGGGCTCCTCGGTTGTAGGAGGATCGGTTTCGGGCAGCTTGCCAAGCAGCGCGATCAAATAGTCGTTGGCGTACTGCTTTGCGTCTTCCTCGGAACGGAAAGCACCGAAATATGCAACATCAAATTTAGCGAACTCTTCATCAGTATAATCGACATCGTGGAAGTCGCAACGAATACCGTTGATTCTGCCCTCCCATTCGGGGTCACCGGTCAGATCCAACAAGGATAAGCCCCAGCCTTCGCCAAGCTCGATCTCGTCAACCACGAAATCCAACTCATTGTCAGCACCGCAACCCAGCGTTTTACCGGACATGTAATAGAACTTACCGGAAGATGCCCAGCAATCCTTAGTCAGAACTGCAAGAATGGGGAAATCAGATGCTTCATAAGAGATCTCGTTTTTGAGCATAAAGGTAATATAAGGCATGTTACCGTTAGCAACCAAGGATACAACACCGCTATCTTGCACAGTATAATCGGCATGAGAAACGGTAATCTTATCAAACTGCTCCATCTTGCCGTCCCACTTAACTGCAGGCTGACCTGCGGGAACGGTGGAAGAATCTACGATTTCAGCAAAGTTCTTAACGTTTGCTTCGGGCTCTGCGCTGTCCTCACCGTAAGGAACAGCACCCTGGAATTCGTTAATAACAAAGGATGCGGGCGTTTCAGCTTCGGTGGTCATCAGCGTAATGCCGAGATAAGCACCGTTTGCGCACTGCTCATCAAGGATTGTGTTCAATGCACCGGTAGGATCAACAAATTCAAGACCGCACAGATTCATAACGTATTCGGTACCGTCATGTCTGATGGAGAAAGAATAAACCTCTTGACCTTTTTCATTGATCTCGGGAGAGACCTGACCCTGAACAAACAGAGAGAAGAGATTGTTTTCCTTATCAGCGTAGTGAGGCTGACCTGTAGCAGAGCCGGAGCCTGCACCACGGATCAGAATGCAAAGACCGGAACCGTACGCGGGATTGCCCTGTGCTGCGATAGGATCGCTGTTGAGCGTGATAGCAATCCACTCGTCCTTGTTGGCATACTCGCCGCCGTAAGCAAACTCGGTAACGGTAAACTTCACGGAAAGCGCGTTGCCTTTGCCGTCTGCATCAGGATCCTTCAGATTGTAAGCATTTTTGGTATGTGCCTGCACGTAAGGATTGCAGTTGGTAAAATCCGGAGCGATAGTCTGGAAGCCCTCGGTCGTGTACTGATAGCCGGAAGCCGGCGTGTAATCGGTAACGCCTTCATCGTATGCATCACCCGCACGAGAGGTCACCCAGTCACCCTCAACAGCTTCTGCTGCAAATACGGGCATGCATGCAAGCGACAGCGTCGCCAGCACCATCGCAATGGTGATCATCATAGATGTCAGTTTTTTCATTTTGATTTTCTCCTTTTTGGAATATTTGCGTATTGCATGTGTTAATTATACCACTCTTGTTTTCATCTGTAAATTGACAGATTCAACAAATATTTCATGCCCAAATCGGCAATGTGCACGCCATTAAAGCACAATTTGCAATTAAAAACTTATTCACATAAGTCAACGAAAAAACAACACAAAAGAGGCTGCCTTGCGGCAGCCTCAAATGCTTTGAAAAGATGATTCAGTTAAGAATTAGTCCTTCTTCTTTGCTACGAAAGCAACGCCAACGATAGCAACCAGAGCAACTACGGGAGCAGCAACAACTGCGCCACAGCCCTTCTTTGCAGGAGCCTCGGTCTCAGCCTCGGTGGTAGGAGCCTCGGTTGCGGGAGCATCGGTCTTAGCCTCGGTCTCGGGAGCTTCGGTGGTAGGAGCCTCGGTAGTGGGAGCCTCGGTAACCTCGCCAGCCTGGTAACCCTTAGAGGTCAGCCAAGCCTCGGTGAATGCCTTAGCCTCTTCAGGAGAACGGAATGCACCGATGAATGCAACGTCGAAGTTGTTGTACTCTTCGTTAGTAACGTCTTCAGCAGCGAAATCGAAGCCAACACGGATAGAGTTAATTCTGCCTACCCAACCATCTTCGTTGTAGTAGGTGAAGTCCATCAGACCCAGAGTCCAGCCGCCTTCGTAAGCGGTGTCTTCGATATCCCAGTTCTCGCTGTAGTTGTTCTCAGCGGAGAGGATGGGACCTGCGCAGTAGTAAACGTTACCGGAGTTAGCCCAGCAGTTTCTGGTCAGAACTGCAACGTAGGGGAAGTCAGATGCTTCGTAAGAAACATCAGACTTGATACCGAAGGAAATGTAGGGAGACTGAGATTCAATCTGGAAATGTACGGAGCCGTCAGTTTCGTTGACTGCATACTGAGCACCTGCAACGCTGATCTTTCTGAAGTCTCTGTAGGTGGTGTCCCACAGAACTGCAGGCATGTTAGCCTCAATGGTTGCGGAATCAGCGATGGGAGCCTTCTCGCGGAGGTCCTCTTCGGGATCCTTGGAGTCGTCACCTACGGGGAGGTTGCCCTGCCACTCGGTGATTGCGAGCTTGATGCTGGAGTCAACTACACCGGTCTGGCAAAGTACGTCAACGTATGCACCGTCAGCGCAAGCTCTGTCGAGAATGCCGTTCAGGTATTCATCAGCAGCAAACCAGTGTCCGTTTACAGCGAAGGTATAACCGGTTTCGTCATACTTAACTTCAAAGGTGTAAACTTCCTGATCGTTAGCATTGAAAGGAACATCAACAGTGGGGAAGGAAGGAACGATAGGAGCGAAGTTCTTGCCTTGCGTGTCAAGATAGAAAGGCTGAACCTGTGCGGAGCCGTAGCCGGCGCCACGAATCAGGATGCAGAGACCTTCGCCATACTCACTGTTGGGGGGAGCAGCGATAGGCTTGCTGTTCAAGGTGAAGCAGATCCACTGGTCCTTGCCTTCGCCGCCGTCGTAAGCATAATCAAGAACGGTGAGTTCCAGAGAAACGGAGTTGCCGTTGCCGTCATTGTCGGCCTTGAGGTTAACGGGCTTCTTAGTGTGCAGCTGAACGAAGGGGGTATTCTCCTTAGCGTAAACGGGAGGATCAATTACAAAACCCAGTTCAGCATCGTAGTGGTAGCCGGGTGCGGGGCAATAGCTACCTTCGTCATCGTAGTCGCTGGCACTTCTAGCGGTATCCCAGTCGCCTTCGAGAGCTGCGGAACTGGAAACAACCATAGCAGCTGCCAAAGACATTACCAGAAGAGATGCCAACAGAATGGAAAGAAATCTTTTCATGTCGAATTTCTCCTTTAATGAATTTTTAGAGTCGCATTTTTTGCGCTAAAATATTATATCATAATTTACAATATTTGTGAATTGGCATTATGACCAAATCGGAAATAATAATATTGGTGTTATTTGCCAATCCTCTTCACGTCCCTATCACAAAGAATGAACTGAAAAATTATAGAAGCTTTTCATAATAGTAAATAGGTAAAGCGCTCCAACCGTGGCACAGACTTGCTGCATGACCGAAATCGGAAAGACCGATAATGGTTTCCCAAAACGTTGTAGCACCGTTACGCAGCATGTGAAGGTAGTCCCTATCGATCTCATCAATAATTGTTGGCGCGTAAGCGTCTCTGTCGATTGCAAGCAATGCATCAAATCTAAAGGAATTCATGCTAAGCGTATTGGGATATACCGTATATCCACAGTTATCCTTACCGTTTGTAGACAGAATTCTTAAGATATTGGTCAGATCAAGCCCCTCTGCAGCTCCGCAAAGCAAGCAAAGAGAGTTGGTCAGCACACTGTATTCTCCGCGGCAGCGGTTATCAAAGGACTCAAACAGCTTAGTTTCGGGATTATAGAATTCACGGGCAATTGCGCGGTTGACGCCTTCGGAAATGCGCAGATACTGCTCTGCTACCTCATTTTTACCGAGCGCTTGGCAGATTTTTGCCATATGCTGCAGGGCAAGTGAGAAGAACGCATTGATAGGCGATTCAAAGCAGCGCACCTTTTCAAAGAAGTGACCGTTCATGCCGGGCGACCACTCGTAGAAGTTCCAGTATCCGCCTTCACCGTAGAAATTCTCGATCAATCCGTTATCCTGCAGCTTGGCAATAAAGGTATGGATGATGGTATCCAGTACGGGATAGCACTCCTCTGCCAGCGTGACGTCCCCCGTATGTCTGATATATTCTTCCATTTGAATAAAGTACACCGTGGAAAATGACGGGATGGGAAAATCCAGCCCGGAAGGATAACAAATAGAAAGAATGCCGTCGGGACGCAGACCCTTTGAGATCAGCTTAAGGTTTGCGCGCGGGAACTCGGTCTCACCAAAAGCATAGTAACCGCACAGCATCTGATTGCGTGAGTCCATGCAATAAAGCGCTTGTTCACGCCACGGACAATCCTCATAGTGCTCGTGCATGCATTGCAGCAGCGTATTGGTGCAAACCTCGTAGATGGTTTGCTGCAAGAGGTTTCCCTTTTGGAATTTCTTGGCGGTGACGGGATAGAGAGTGGGGCGCAGACCTGCGTAGTGTACGGTGAATTCCGTAGCGTTGACAAAGAACTGCACGTATCGGCAGCCAAAGCGGCGGAAGGTATGCAGATATTGATTTCTTCCCTGCTTTGCACGGTAATCGCAGGAAAATCCGCGCACAGAGGTGCGGCATCTGCCGTCTGCCAGGTGTTCACCGTAGCCGATCTCGATCTGACAGTCGTGCGGCACTTCGATATCAAAATCAAGGAAGCCTGCCCATTCCTGCCCAAGGTCAACGACGAAGAATATGCCCTGCGCCTGATCGTCGGTCTTGAAATGCACGGGTTTATCAAACCCGAAAAATCCGCGCATATCCGAGATCTGTTCGGGGTAACGGTGACGCAGCGCGGCATGCTGCATCATCAGATCGGGACGGTCGTGCTTGTCAACGTAGTCAAAAAGCCCCTGCAGGCACATCTGCGCAGAGGTTCTGGGTGCAAGCTCCAGCATTTTGATGGGTCGCAGCGTAAAATCTGTGGAAATCATGGGCATGAGCACGCTGGGCGCAAAGCCGCCCGCGACGTCCTTTTCGATAAAACCGTCGTAGGAGGTAGCGTCATAGTGATAAGTATAGCCCAGCTGGCCGGAGATCAGCTGCTTGACGTGGGAAATATAATCACGTGAGAGACGCGAAGGCGTGTGCTCACCCGAATAGCAGATCGGAGCATCCTGCTCGCAAAGCTCAAAGATCACACCGGGATCGCCGTGAATATAGGTCTGCGTATTGTCGCCAAAATACCACACCACAACTACCATGCGATTTTTACCGGCCTTGACAAACTTGGTCACGTCAATGCGGTCACACACCTTGTAGGTGGGATAATCCGCATACTGTCCGAAAGCTGCAAGCTGTCCATTGATATATACGGTATAATTCGAGTCAGCTGCGATGGTCAAGCTGTAAGGTGCGACACCGGTTGCGTCGAATTCAGTCACAAAGTCCGCAAATTCGTCCGAAAGGATCTCCCCTGCTTTCCATATCCATTTTGCTTTAACAAACATGATCTTCCTCCGTATTATAGTATTTTCCCTGGTAAAGGTCATTTTGGTACATGTATTTATCAATTTCGTTGATAACAATGGTCTTTTTTCTGCTCCAATCGGGGGCTAACAGTGCATCCGGTGCACCGTCTCCTGTCAGACGAGCAATCACGGTATCGTGCGGTAGCAGCGTCAGAGCGTTTGCAACCGCGCGCACGTAATCGTGCATTGTCATGGGTTGGTAATCCCCACACAGATACATATCAGCCATGGGAGTGTCCTTTATCACGTGCAACAGATGCAGCTTGACCTGATCGGGCTTTAATGCAGCAACGTCACGTACCGTCTGCAGCATAGTCGTCTCGTCCTCTCCGGGGAGCCCTAAAATCAAGTGAATGCAGATGTGAATATCGGGACTTGCCGTACGCAGCGCGCGAAACCCTTGCACAAACGCAGCAAAATCGTGCCCGCGATTGATCAAAGCAGCAGTTTGGTCGTTGGAGCTTTGCAGCCCAAGCTCGACTGTCAGATAGGTACGCTTGGCGATCTCTGCAAGATACGCGAGAGCATCGGGAGCAAGACAATCGGCGCGCGTGGCGATATTCAGCCCCACAACGCCCGGATATGCGAGTGCCTGCTCATATTTTTCACGCAATACCTCGACGGGCGCGTAGGTGTTGGTGTGAGCCTGGAAATACGGAATGACCTTATCGGTCTGCCACTTTTTGCCGATAAGCGCGCGTGACAGTTCCAGCTGCTCGCCAATCGGAATCTGCGGTTGCGGCGCAAAATCGCCACTTCCCTTGTCCGAGCAATAGATGCAGCCGCCGCGTGCGCAGGTGCCGTCAATATTCGGGCATGTAAACCCTGCATCAAGCGGCAGCTTTGCAACCTTGCCGCCAAAGGTGTGTTTGAGGAAGTAATCGTACGTATGATACCGTTTATTGGTATCACTATGAGGATATGGATTTTTCTGTGCTTGCGTTACCTTGATTCCCATATGACGATACACCTCCTTTGTGCGTGCTCTTTACCATCATTATACATAATTCTTTGATATCTGTCAAGAAAAAGAACGCAGAAACCAAATTTCGGTTTCTGCGGCAAACTTATTCTGCAAGCAGCTTTTCAAGCGCAGCCATGCGGACGCAAACGGTCAGCACGTTCATGGCGCTCGTCAGATCTTCTTTAGAGGGATACGTGGGTGCGATACGGATATTGGAGTCATCGGGATCAATACCGTAAGGATAGGTTGCACCAACCTTGGTCAACACAACGCCTGCATCCTTGGCAAGCGCGTAAGCTCTTTTGGCAGTACCGTGCATGACGTAAAGGCTGACGAAATAACCGCCCTTGGGATCGGTCCAACGTGCGATGCCCTTATTGCCAAGATCGCGCTGCAGCGTGTTCTTGACGATAGCAAATCTGGGACGCAGGATCTCTGCCTGCTTTTGCATGATTGCTTCAACGTTCTTTGCAGTGCCGAAGTATCTGACGTGACGCAGCTGATTGATCTTGTTATAGCTGATGGTCTGCACGGTCAGAATGCTCTTGGCGTGATCAAGATTAGCCTTGGACATTGCCATGACCGCAACGCCTGCACCGGGATAGGTGATCTTAGAGGTAGAGGCGAAATAGAAAACTCTGTCGGGATTACCGTGCTTTTTGCAAAGCGAGAAAATGTCTGCAAGATCGTCATGCTGACCGTACAATGCGTGCACAACGTATGCGTTATCCCAGAAAATACGGAAATCGGGAGCAGCGGTTTTCATGCTTGCAAGGCGTTCCACCGTCTCGTCGGAGTAAATATAGCCGTCGGGATTGGAATACTTGGGATTGCACCAGATGCCCTTGATCGACGCGTCGTTGGCAACCAGCTTCTCGATCATATCCATATCGGGACCGTTTTCTGACATGGGGATCGTGATCATTTCAATTCCGAGAGACTCACAGATCAGAAAATGGCGGTCATAACCTGGCGAGGGGCACAAAAACTTCACCTTATCCAGCTTGCACCAGGGCTTGGTTCCCTCTGTAGCGGTGCCGTACAGCATGCAGCGGCTTACGGTATCGTACATCAGAGTCAAGGAAGAGTTTCCTGCAACAAAGATGTTTTCGGCGGGAATGCCCAAAAGATCACCAAACAGCTTTTTGGCTTCGGGAACGCCGTCCAACATTCCGTAATTTCTGCAGTCAAATCCGCTGTCGGAAAAGCAAGCCTCGCGATCAATGCAGGTCAGAAGTCCGTCTATCATATCCAGCTGCTCGGCGCTGGGCTTGCCGCGGGACAAATCAAGAGAAAGCTTCTGTTCAAGTATATTTTGGTAATCCTTTTGCAAGGATTGGTATTCGGCAAGCAGCTGCTGCTTGCTCATTTCTGTATAATGCATCTTACATACTCCTAAATGACAAATCAACTCTCACATTATACCACGATGTTTTATAATTTGCAATACCTATTTTGAATATTTTTCAATAAATATTGCACATTTTTTGAAATATCACTTGTTTTTCCAAAAATCAGCGATTATTTTTGCAAGTGAATTTGCATCGCTTGCAATTCTTACGTCTTCCCAATGCGGTGGAAACAGCTCTGTATAACGGGGCTCGGCATATCTTTGATCAATCAGCACAACGATTCCGCGGTCGGTATCGGTGCGAATCACACGCCCTGCCGCCTGTAATACGTGATTCATTCCGGGATAAACGTAAGCGTATTCGTATCCCATTCCGTTCTGATCAGTATAATAGTCGCGTATGATATTCCTTTCGTCCGAAAGCCCCGGGATACCAACGCCTACGATAATGCTGCCGATCAGTCTGCCGCCGGGAAGGTCAACACCTTCGGAAAACGAGCCGCCAAGCACGCAAAAGCCTATCAGCATACTGGGGTTATCCGCTACGAAAGCATCCAAGAACTGCTCTTTCTGCTCCTGCGTCATGCCACGTTTTTGTAACAGCACGGGAACGTCCGGATACCTTGCGCAAAATGCCCGTGCGACCTGCTCCATATAGGAATACGATGGGAAATACACCATGTAATTTCCTACCTTACCGCAAACCGAAGCGGCAATGCAAGCTGCAGTTTTCTTGATCGACTTTTCCCTGTCCTCGTATCTTGTGCTGATTCCGTCTGCAACGGTGACGCAAAGATTTTCATGCGGAAAGGGGGATGGGAAATTTACAGTAACAGCTTCCTTGCCCCCGCCCAGCGTTTGCGCAAAGTATTCCGGCGGAGTCAGGGTTGCGGAAAACATAATCACCGCTTCTGCGGCGCTGTTGCAATCTTGTAGCTGATGACTCGGATCAAGACACAACTGCTTGAGCGTAATTTCATTTCCAAGCAGCGTCAAATAAGTGACAAAGCCTTTATCATACAGCTCGGTGGTTGACACGTATGCGCGCAATTCTCCGTGAAATGCCTCGATTTTGTCGTAAATTGCGTCATATGTGTGTATTTTCAGCCATTTTTCAATATCCGCAGATAAGCCGGCAAGCACAGAATTAATATCGTCCAATGGCTCCTTGGAATAATAGTACCCGCACTCTGTTCCGTTTTCAATCTTGTGCACGCTGTCCCTGCAATAACGCCTTGCGATCTTGAATACGGAGGTAGCTTGCTTCAACTTAGCGAACAAGGGATCGCTTTCGGGCAGCTGCTGCATCAAATCAACAAAGGCACTGCTGCTGATCTCGCAGGAAAACATATCTCTCGCTCTATCAATCAGGTTATGCGCCTCGTCGACAAGAAGTACGTATTTTCCGTTATTTTCCACGAAATATCGACGCAGTTTTACGGCGGGATTATAAACGTAATTGTAGTCACAGATCACGATGCTGCAAAATTCGGACAGATCCAGCGAAAGCTCATAGGGGCAAACTCCGTACTTTTCTGCAACACGCTTGATCAGTGCTGAGGTGTATCCGTTTTGATGAGTCAGCAGCTCGGATATAGCTTGCATGATTTTGGTATGCGACATGCTTCTCGGGCAATTATGCTTACACGTTCTGTAATTACACTCCTCGGCAGGACACATCTGCTCCTTTGCTGACAGGATGATGGTGCGCAAGGGCGCACCCGCCTCAAAAAGACGTTTCGCAGCTGCAAATGCCTCGCGTCGCGTGCTGGCTTTGGCAGTTAGATAGAAGACTTTATCGCACTTTCCCTTTCCCATGGCGCGCACGGCAGGATACATGGTCGAGATCGTTTTGCCAATGCCTGTGGGAGCTTGAATAAATAAGCGTTTTCCGTGCATCACGTCACGGAAGCACTCGCGCATGAATTCCTCCTGCCCCTCGCGGATCTCGGGATACGGGAACGCAAGAGACGCAGCGCGAGGCTTGACTTCTCTGTTTTGCTCAACACAATTCTCGATATAAGGCATCGCGCGTGACAACACGCTTGCGTATTCATCAGAGAGTGTTGTAATAGTAAAGCAAACTGTGGAGTTTGCACATTCTCCTTTAGCAGTCACAACCAATCTTCTTATAAGAACCGTTTGTAAGTCCTTTGCCGATGCCAGCATGTAAGCAAGGCACCGTTGGCGAACCGGTACTGTAAAAACTTCCCCGTCCGAGGGCAATTTAGCGCAGTGAACGGTATAATCCAAGGTGACCTCGCCGTTTTCCTTGGCAATTCCCTGCGCTGTCCCCGCAACTTTGATCAAAACTCCGGCATAGCGACAGGTATGCTGCAGTATAACGTCCGCAAAATACTCATGTGCGTTCCCTTCAAGAACGCTCTGATCATGCACACCTTGTGCTTCGTCATGATAATTACCGCGTCCAAACGCAAGCGCACACAGCTCGCTCAGCCCAATTTCAACGCAGCCCGTTTGTTCGTTATACCGCATCCCGTCACCTCCTTGCGTAGTTTTTCTTCATTATAGCACATCTGCGCGCGTCCGTCAATTGAATTACCATATTTTTAGGGGTACACAAATTGTGAAATTCGGATTATAATGATAATGGATAAAAAGTAGAAAGGTTTATTTATATGGATTTGATTAAAATCAGTGATACCAAGCTGAAAATCATGCTGACATCATCGGATATGACGCATTATGATCTACATAACGATACCATCAACATCGCTGATCATCACGTCAGAAACGTCTTGCGACAGTTGCTCAGGGATGCAAAAGAAAAAACAGGCTTTGATATAGATATGAGCAGGCTGTACGTACAGATGTATCCCGGATGTGACGGCGGGTGCGAGTTGTTTATCACCGCGCCCGAAAATGATCAGGATTACGGCAACCGTTGCGCTCTTCCCGTACCGTCACCGTCTTCAAATCAAAAGCCCTTGTCCGTACGCAACGAAAGGTTTTTTCCGGATATGTGTACCTATTCATTTTTAAAGCTTGAACATTTAATTTCTGTGTGTAAGCGTCTTGCCTTGGTTGGGTTTTCAGGCTCTTGCAACGCTTACGTCGACCATAAGCGCACCTATTATCTCTTGCTGTACGATTTTTCAACGCCGTCTTTGTACGCGATCGATGAATATTGCTTTTTGAGTGAATACGGTTACAGAGAAAACTCACGCTCGATGCAAGGATATCTGAGCGAATACTGTACGATGATCTGCAAGGAAAAGGCAGTTCAGGTCTTCTCTGAATTATAAATTTGCTCAACCTCTTGCATTCTGTCTATCTTTTTGATATAATGATGGCATGAAAGCGAGGTGCTACCATTGACTTGGGATCAACTTTATCAAGCATGCAGCAGCTGCCAAGGCTGTGAGCTTGCCAAAACACGCACAAATTGTGTTTTCGGTACCGGAAACCGTGAAGCCGATATTCTGTTTGTGGGCGAAGCGCCCGGTGAGCAGGAGGATCTTTCCGGCACTCCTTTTGTAGGCAGAGCCGGCCAACTTCTTGATAAATATTTGTATGCCGTTGACATCAACCGTGAGGATGTGTATATAGCCAACATTCTTAAGTGCCGTCCTCCCAAAAACAGAGACCCTTTACCCGCAGAAGAAGACGCCTGCATAGATTATCTGCGCGAGCAGGTCAGACTGATCCAGCCAAAGATCATCGTTTGCCTTGGTAGAATTGCAGCAATGCGCCTGATCAAGCCCGACTTCAAGATCTCAAAGGAGCACGGCACGTGGTTTGAAAAAGGCAACTTCGTCATGACGGCTGTTTATCATCCCGCTGCGCTTTTGCGAGACCCCAGACGCAAGGAAGAGATGCTTGCTGATATGCAGGAAATCAAGAATAAGCTTGACAGCTTGAAGGACTAAGCCATGACGTACGATTTTACTTCCCTGCTTGTCGTCATCATCGTCATGTTTTTGATGCTTGTGGTAGGTTTTTTCTGCCGCAAAATCGGTTGGATCGACGATGTCGCATCAAAGAGATTGTCCACTTTGATTATCAAGGTGGGACAGCCCATGATGATTATTGATGCCCTGGTCAACGTGCAGTACACCAATGAAAATCTCAAAAAGGGGCTTGTGATCCTTGCCATTGGATTCTTCCTGCATTTTTTGATGTCCTTGATCGCTTTCCCTCTTTGTCTATCTTATAATGATTTGAACGAAAGAAAGATCACCGAATTTTCGCTGATCTTCACCAACTGCGGTTTTATCGGTCTTCCGATCCTTGGTGCTATCTTCGGTGACATTGGGAAATTCTACGGAGCATTCTATTTAATCAGCTTTAATATCTTTATGTATATCTGGGGATTGATGATCCTGGGGCGCAAGCGTGATGATATCCGCATGACGCCCAAGAAGGCGTTGATCAATTTCGGATCAATTCCCTGCGCGATTGGCGTAATATTGTACTTGTTACGCAATCCTGCTCTGCATAATCCGCTGATCGGAACGGTTGTGGATGATGCGTTTTTAATGCTGTTTGGCAAGCTGGCAGCACTGTGCTTACCGATTTCAGTGCTGATCACAGGTGCGCTGCTTGCAACAAGAACACCCAAGCAGCTGCTGTGCTCGGGAAAGATTTACCTGTTCTCGTTTTGCAAGCTTATATTGATTCCGGCAATCGTGTTCGTCATATGTAAGCTGCTCGGATTTTCAAACGACATTGTGATGTTCTCGACCGCAGTTACGGCATTGCCCACAGCCTCGATCATCTCGATGTTTTCGGAAACGTACGATATTTCTCCCGGATACGCCTCTCAAACGGTGGGCGTTTCAAGCATGCTCTGCCTTGCCACACTGCCGCTGATGCTGACGCTGGCGGATAAAATACTGCAAGTGTGGTAAATGCATACACAAGTCAGTTCATTGTGTGATTCAGAAGAAAAAAACGTCACCGCGAGCGTCTGCAAAATTAGCGGTAAAAATGAAATTAGCCACCACAGAAATGTGGTGGCTTTTTGATATGCAGAAGACAAAGAAACGCCCCGCGCGAGGCGTGGCGAGGATTATAGAAAACCATTTAACATTGTATCAATGCAAAAAACTCGCCACAACCAAAGCCGGCTTCATTATGAATGAGTCTTTCAATCAATCGGAAAGATACTGCCGCCTCGATTGCTTTGATTTTGTGAAGCAGATATCGCGTACCATCATTTGTTTCTGATTCTACGATGTGCAGGAATATCAGTTTTTCCAAAGCTTCCAGTATATCATCACTGGAGATTCCAAGATGACAAGAAAGTTCATTCAGTCGGATTTCTATCGTAAAATATTCGGGATTCTTATGGTCAAACGGCGCTGTACTCTGAAAATATTCATTACATATATGAGAAAGCACCTGTCTCACGTTTGGATCCGATAGCTTTTTAATGCCGGAGGCTACTTCAGGCTTATCAAATATTGAACCGATATCTGTTGGCTTAATACCGGAGTCGATCATCGTGAGAGTATTAGACACGAATGCAGCACCTGCAGTGTCAGACAAGCAACACATCGTATAATACTGTCGTATTTGGTCGTACTTTTTCGTAAAGGGGTTTTGGTCCGCTTTCAAAAAATCCCAAGTATTGCAATTCACCAAATTGGTTTGCTGACATAAGGAATCAATAATCACGGCTTGTGCATCCTTCGGGAAATTGTGAACAGCTTCCTCGTTGAAAACCTTGGATTCCTGTGCTGCGGTCTTAATGATACGTTCTGCAAACAAATCATCCAAAGTAACATCAAGTGCATTTGCAATTCGAGGAAGGAGCATGATGTCAGGCATAGAAGTTTCTGACTCCCATTTTGATACTGCTTGATTGGTCACTCCGATCTTCTGCCCTAACTCTTCTTGTGTATATCCTTTGATTTTTCTAAAATATGCAATGTTCTTTCCTATTGACATACGAGTTTTCTCCTTTTCTTTGATGATTATATTATAGCATATTTATGACAAAAGGTAAAGCGACTCAGCAGCGACTTTGCAAAGAAATTTATAACTCAAATCGCCATTTGGTTGGAAAAAGAATATGCAGAAAGATAATATCGTTTTAGCTCTAACATAAATAGCTTTTCCACTTTCCCGACGCTTACGTCTGGGGCAAGCATAGCGCGTGGTAGTCCACGCACCATCGGGCAGAAGCCTGAGCCCCCTATCCGCAGAAGCACGGCGCACAAAAGCCTTCCTCCGGGAGGAAGGGGGACCACGAAGTGGTGGAAGGAGCCCGCGTGACTTTCAGCTTACGCGAATTTTATTGTCACGCGCTCTCCCTCAGTCAGCCTACATACTCCGCTTCGCTCCGTGGCAAGTTTGCTTTGTAAACATTGCGGTTGCCAGCTCCCTCCCGGAGGGAGCCTTTCGCATATTCCCACCGATAGAAAACACCACCAAAGAAAATTCCTTGGTGGTGTTCGTGTTTTCTCCGCTAAGAATGCAGAGAAGATGCGGTGACGTTTTTATTATGCGTGCGTTTCTTTCTTTGATCTCGCCTTGCGAACCAAGTAACAAATACCGTAAAAAGCGACAATACAAATAAGGAAAAGAACTACAACGCCAATCGGATAGAATACAGGGCTTCCACCCAACAAATTATAAAGAATATCATAAGGCGTTCCGTCGCCCGCCATCAAAAACATATAATTATAGTCGATAATGTGGTTGACGATATAAGCAGCACCACAGAAGGAAACCAGAATGCCAAAGGTAATGCCAATGTTGCGCATTTTCAGGCTGCCAAGACCGGAAAAACCTATGTACAATGTGCCAAATCCGGAAATGCAGTGTGTAATAACCGATGCAACGTTATCAATACAAATCAAAGGATATGAGCCGAAGTTCTGCGCTGCACCGAAAGTTCCCGCAAGGGCGCCCAGCAGACCGAATATCAGAACGAAATCCAGCGCCGCTTCCTTGAGTCTGCTCTTGGTAAATGCGGCAAGGGGTAAAGCAATCAGCTGAATGCTGCACAAAAAGAGCGGCAGATCAAGCAACAAAGAATCGTACCAATGCTCATCGCCAAGCTCTGCGCGAATACAGCAAATCACAATCTTGGTAATTTCAAATGAATCGATCATAATCGCTGCCCAGATCAAAGGAACATTTTTGTTCTTACACGGATTTTTGCGATAATGCAACCCGATCAAAATGCCGAGTACAAACATGATTGCAACACAAACGGAAACAAAGGTCAGATGCTGCCATGAATAAGCACCGGCTGCTTCTCGCGTATAACCGCCAAAGCCGCAAAATTCTTTTACAATCGATAACATATTTACCTCTGAAACTTTTATTAAAGCTATTATAGCAGAAATATTAGAAAATAGTTGAATTCTGCCGTAAAATTAAGATATTAAGTTTACTTTGTTGTTATCTTACCCGCCGAATTGATTATGAAAAATCAATTCAAATATTTTTCATAATTTTTCAAAAAGCTATTGACTTTTATAGTGCAGGTGTAGTAAAATAAACGCCGGATTTTTTAATCAGGAGATAGACAACTGACGTGAAGACTTTCAGACCTAAACTATTCGATACGTTTCGTGATTATTCGAAAAAACAGTTTATTTCCGACGTTACTGCCGGAATCATCGTTGCGATTATCGCACTTCCCCTTTCAATCGCTCTTGCAATCGCTTCGGGTGTGTCCCCTGAAAAGGGACTTTACACCGCAATCATAGCAGGCATTGTGATTGCGCTGCTCGGCGGTAGCCGCGTAAACATTTCCGGCCCCACGGCGGCATTTGCAACAATCGTTGCAGGCACCGTCGCACAGCACGGGATCGATGGTCTTGCCATAGCTACGATCATGGCTGGTTTGATTCTTGTGATCATGGGACTTTTACGTCTCGGCACGCTGATCAAGTACATTCCCGAAACCATTACCGTCGGTTTCACATCCGGTATTGCTATCACCATCGTCATCGGTCAAATCAAGGATTTTCTCGGCGTGACGTTTGCGCCCGGGACCAATGCAATTGAAGCACCCGAAAAAATTATTGCGATCGTAGAATCGATCTCGACGATGAATCCTTTGGCTTTGATTACGGGCCTTGTTGCACTTGCGATTTTGATCGTGTGGCCGAAAATCAGCAAGAAGATCCCCGGTTCGCTGATTGCTGTTCTGGTGATCACCGTCATCGTTGCCCTGACAAAGCTCGAGGTCAACACCATTGGTGACCTGTATCAGATCAGTTCCTCTCTTCCCCGCTTCAGCCTCCCTGCATTCAGCATGGAGAAAGTTGTTTCTTTGATTCCCAGCGCATTTACAATTGCAATTCTTGCCGCAATTGAATCTCTGCTCTCCTGCGTTGTATCCGATAAAATGATCTCCGATACCCACAACTCCAATACAGAGCTTATTGCGCAGGGCGCGGGCAATATTTGTTCGGCACTGTTTGGCGGAATTCCAGCAACGGGTGCTATTGCCAGAACAGCCGCCAACGTCAAAAATGGCGGTCGTTCACCGATTTCCGGCATTGTGCACGGTGTTGTACTGCTTCTTGTATTGGTTGTATTTATGCCGTATGCTTCCTTTATTCCCATGCCCGTCATTGCAGCGGTACTCTTTATGGTTGCATACAACATGAGCGAGTGGCGTCACTTTGTCGCCATCTGCAAAAAAGCGCCCCTTTACGAAACGCTTGTACTGGTGCTCACACTTGTTCTTACGGTTGTGTTTGACCTGGTAGTTGCCATTTCGGTTGGTCTTGCCGTACATTACGCAATTGTTTTGATCAAAAAATTGATCATGAAAAGAAAAGCATAAACAAATAAACCTCGTAATCAATGCACTCAAGCGTTGGTTACGAGGTTTTTGTATGAATGGCGTGTAAGAGGACTTGAGTCTCGGCGCAACGACGCAAAAGCCGCGTTTTGATGCGGTCTTTTGCTATGCGCCTCGGTCAGTCGCGGTTCTGACAGCCCACCGGGCTGTCATTCATTGCCGCTCCCCTTCAAGTCCTCTTTTTATATACCCGCGCAAAAAAGCAGGTAGGCAAAAGCCTACCTGCTCTTTTTGGTGCGGGTAAGAGGACTTAGAACCTATCAAAGACTCGCGTCGCTATGCGACGCTCCCTATTGTATCGAGCACGGAGATTACATATTCCAAATCAATCGATTTGCAACGAGCTCGAAGGAGATCCTGCTTTGCCTCTTAGCCACACCAAACAAAAAGCCGAGGAAAAATCCTCGGCTTTTTGTTTGGTGCAGTGAGTGATGATAAATCCGAACCAAATGCCTCTTCTATTTCGGCAAAGGTGATTGTTTTTGTGCCTTCCTTGTAGTTGAACGTAATAACCAAGTAATCGTCGAACATATAGATCGCATTGACAAAGCTATCGATCAGTCGGCGGCGGTGGTCAAGCTGTTTCATATTTAACTTGCGGTACTTGGTGAGATAGTAAAGTATTTCTTCTTTTGTGATTGTGGGCTTCGATATCTCCTCTTTGAGAATCTGAACCGAGAGCTCGCTCTTTTCGGCTTCAAGCTCGTCAAGTCGTTGCTTGGTTGAGTTCGAGAAGATTCCCGCTTGAATGGCGTTGACGAGATTGGCGATGCCTTTTTCTATTTCCGCAAGCTGCTTACGGAGAATCGGTAGCGTGGTGCTCTCGGCATTTAGCTTTGCGATCAGTGAGTCGGTCGAGGAGAACGTCATCGAAGATGAACTTTTGAATGAGCAGGATAACTACCTCCTCAATCCATTTCTTCTTGATCGTTTTCTTCTTGCACATTCCGCCCTTACGTGTGCCTCGGCATTTGTAATAGCGATGAACGTCCATCGTATGACTCGTTCCGCTCTCTCCCGTCATTAAACATTTACAGTAACCACAGAAGAGTTTTGTAGTTAGCAGATATTCGTCCTCGGCTTTGTGCTTCGCGGGCGCCTTCTTGTTCGCGGCGGCTCGCTCTTGCACTTGCTCAAACAACTTGACGGGAACAATAGCGGGGATTCCGTTGGGAATGACCACGTCGCGATATTGATACTCTCCGATGTATCGGCGGTTGTGCAGCATTCGCGTCACGGTGTTAAGGGTGATCTTCGTTCCTCTGACGGTGCGGATACCTTTAATGTTCAACTCGTCGGTGATCTCTTGCATCGTTGCGCCCTTGGCGTATTTCTTGAAGGCTTCAAGAACGGCAGGTGCGGCAACGGGATCGATCTGGAAGAACTGATTTTCATCAACGGTGTATCCGATGGGAAGTGTGCCACCGTTGTATTTGCACTTGAGTGCATTTTCGGTCAGACCTCGCACGACTTTCTCGGAGAGCTCTGCCGAGTAGTATTCGGCGATACCTTCAAGCACTGACTCAAGCAGAATGCCCTCGGAGCCTTCGGAAATGGATTCGGTTGCTGATATGACCTTCACGCCATTCTTACGAAGCACATACTTGTAGTGCGCCGAGTCAACACGGTTGCGCGAAAATCTATCGAGCTTCCATACAATGACAACATCAAACTTTTTCGCCGCATTATCCTTTATCATTTTTAAAAAGTTCGGGCGGTGGTCTGTCTTTGCAGACAAAGCGCGGTCTATATATGGCTCAAGCAGAGTGATGTCATTCTTCTTGGCAAAAGCTTGACATTCACGAAGCTGACCTTCAATGGATTCCTCGCGCTGATTGTCCGAGGAATAGCGAGCGTATATTACTCCTGTCATTCAATCCCTCCTTCCTAAACAATTTGAGGGAACATTATTTCGGATTTTGCCAAAATATCTGTTAGCTTGAGTTTTCCTTCTTATCTCTCTTAAATATTGAGGCACAGCGCGCACTTCTTTTACGGATAAAGCATCCAAGAAGGCAGTAGCGAAAGCCGCAGTAGGTTCGGCACCTCCATTAAGCAATGAAGCAACACTTGAGCAAGAGAGGAACAGCGATGCAGTGGCAATACCGAGAGATTGTAGTATTTTTACAATTTCTGCGCGAATTTTCAATTGAGAATCAAATGACATATTAGGATCATCATCTCTAACTTTTAAGTACTTTTCAATCTCGTAAGTGTAAGCTCTTCGACAATTTTCAAAGTCTTTGTTTTGTCTTAAGTTTATAATTTGACTCATAGGAATATCTTTGATCTTACATGGAATCGCAAATTCTATTTGGGTTTTTGCAATCTTATAATGCAAATTTTGAGATCGACTAATGATTCTATCATTTTTTTCTAACAGAGCATTGTATTTACTAACATCTGTAAACATTTCAAGCTCTTGTCTCTTTGCAATTACATCCGCCAAAAAACTCATATAGGCAAAAGCTAAATCATTCGAAATTAAAATTCCGTAATCGAAAGGAGTTGCCAATCCATTTTCTAAACAAAAATCAAAAAACACTGGAGAAAATTTGCCTTCATACAAACGGCAATTTTGAAATCGGGGACTCCTCCAATTGTTAACCAAGTCTAATGATTGCGAGCGTGAAAAGAATGATAAATACCTTTCGGGATGATTTAAGTATTTTTCAAATTCTTCACACGCTATGATCGAGGCAATGTTGCCTTCTTCATACTCTGGGTTATATGGTCGAATTAGATTCGTATTATTCATTACTTCTATCGCAGTTTGCGAAAGATATCGATCCTCCTTGACCCACATATACGGAATGATAGGGCGCAACTCTTCAAAATACAACAATGCAAACTTTAACCATGTTTCATCTTTCACTTCGAAACCGGGATAATAAATCATACTTTTCATAATTTTTAATCCTCTTTACATGTAATCTTGCCATTTGTTAAGTCTGACGACTTGTTTTTCGCATCTTGTTCCTTTTTCCACGCTTCAAGCTCGACACGCCATTCATCCGAAGAAAAGAATTTTATAACACCGGGAAGAAGCACATCGGCAAGCGCTTCGATCTCATCATCGGGGATATCCAATCCCATATTTGCACCGCCGTGCTTGTCCTTTAGAATCGCAATGATCCTTTTGCGCAGCGCGTCAACGTTAATTTGTGGAAGCTCTAAATAAACCCACGTGGTATGCTTATCCTTGAGGATGTCGATCATTCTATTTAATACTTCTTTGATGTTCAAATTACATTTACCTCCTAAGGTTTTGTCCGTCATGACAAAAGCAGTGCTTGCTGCGACTGATAGACGGATTTGGATGCCCAAATCCAGTGCTTGCTAAGACTGACAGACAGCTTGCTGTGACTTATAATTTTTCTTCGGTTGCCTTATGGGCGTCCAACCGCGATGCTTGCTAAGACAAGCAGACACATTGAATGTGTTTTTATCTTCCGTTGGGATTTGGGACACAACGGCGATGCTTGCTGAGACCGATGGACCGTTTGTCATGACAAACGCGATGCTTGCTAAGACCAACGGACATATTAGCAAGAATGGCTTTTGGACGTCCAAAAGCAGTGCTTGCTAAGACTGATAGACAAGCAGAGCGTTATCAAAGTTTCTTTATAACTTGCGTTGCAATTCCTTGAATCTGCACGTTGCGCTCGATACGATCATCGTAATCGGGATTCTCTGCGTGCAGCAAATATGCTTTCTTGTCGGGAAGATAAGTTATCGTTTTAAGCAGCGTTTCAGTTCCATTAACAAGGACAACTGCATAATCACCGTCCCTGCAAGTATTCTGTTCTCGCACGATAACGAGATCACCATCGTCAACTCCGATGCCCGTCATTGAATCGCCTTTCGCGGTAAGAATGAAAAACTTTCCGTCACCGACAAGCGCGGTAGGCAACGGAATGATGTCCGCTTCTTCCACATTCGGCTCACTCGGCAACCCACAGGAGACGGTAGAATCGTATCGAATTGCGGGCGTTGTTTCAAACATATTGCGCGAGAGATTTGTGCCAATGCTACGGCGACCATTGTACTCGATCTCGCCGTGCTCCTTCATATCGGTAAGATATCTCTGCACAGAAGTTTTAGAAATACCCGTGCCCGCCGCGATGTCGCGCACCGTCGGTGACTTACGGTTCTCCATAAAATATTCGTCTATAAATTGGCGGATCGCCTCCGCTCTTTCGGGACTCCACTTATTCATAAATGCCTCCAAACCACATAAGGTACAAATGTACCGTGTAGTAATTATAGCATACGAAAGAAAGTTTGTCAATGGGTTTTGAGAAAAATTCAAAAAGAGAAAGCCGCCATTTCGGTACAACTTTGTACTGAAATGGCGACACACCCCTAATTTGTTTCAATTTTGCTTTCCTTAAGAAATTCTAATATGTTTTTTTGATGACAAATGACATATCCGTTCATATCTCCCTTTTGTCTATGAAATGCGTATGCATTCATTCGCATAACAAATGACTCCAAACAATTAGGTATAACGGTAATTACACTATCCAATTCCTGATCTGCATGTATGTGCTTTCCTTTTTCCTTAAATAGAATAGCACATTCTGGATTTATAGGAACACACAAGCATTGGACTTTGTTTATCCTAAAATCGTATATTCCTCTTGTTGGTAAAACCAACGGGCACGCCGTTTGATTTATCATAAAGGAAATATCATATTTATCAAAGAAACTTTTTAGTGTTTCATCTCTCATTGCATAACTTGCTGTCACATCATGCTGATTTTGTTTGTTGGTGAATTGAAAATATATGCTATGATGTATTACCGAATCATATAAATTTGGACTTCTTGCGATAACCGACTTGGCGTATGTTAATGCAATTTGGAGAATATCTTCGGTTATGGGAACGGATGTATTCATTGCAATGATTTCTTTAGAAAAATCAAGCAACTGTCTTAATGGAGTTTCAATTTTTTTGTTTAATGTTTTCTCCATTTCCTCAGAGTAATAATCCTCCTCTGTTAAGGTGGTTTTAGGATATCCCCTGCTTATTATTTTAGTTTTGATGTTATACTTAAAGAAACCATTATTGTCTTTGGCGAATTCCTTAAACACACACTTAGGTATTTGAATGTGGGAGTTCATATTGTCCTCCTTTCGCTAAAAGATGTATATTGCCCCTTAGCGGTATTATTGGAGTAAAGCATTAAGCGATGCTGCTAACATCTTCTTCGGCGGCTTACCTTGAAGTGTATTTCCGAGGATCTCGCTTACAAATCTGCACTCATCATCACTCATATTGACGATAATGCTGAGGCGGAACCTTGCGCGCGATGCACCAACATAGAAGACTAAGTTGTTGCCTCCCACGTCAAACGAACTTCTTGTTACATCAACCAATACAATTGCATCAGCTTCAAGACCTTTGAACTTTCGGCAAGAGGTGAACTTGATTTGACGATTGTTGAATGGATAACTGCCGTTGACACAATGAGTAGAAAGCCAACTTTGATCTTCGGTTGTGCAAGTGAGGATCACAATGTCCTCGTATTTTTCATCAGCAAGCTTCTTCAAAACCTTGTTAAGATACTCCAAAGAATCAGCTTCAGATGATGCGATATGTATGTCGGGCGACACGCCCTTAACGCAGCCTTGGAACATCTTTGGCTTCTTATCTTTTCCAAGCGGGCGCATAGATGTAATAGCTATGTTTTCAGTATTTCTGCAATTCTTGTATAGGGTTAATTTGCAATCCGAGTCTGCAATATACTGCGGGATTTGGCGACCTTGAACAAGCTGATTTTTATCGTAGAACAAGTAGAATGTGCCCTTGATTTCATCACTTAAAACAATGCTTTCCAATGTTTGAATCACACTTGATTCCTCTATGCGATTTTGTCCAAAGTCTTGTCCTTCGTCAATGATAATGTGCTTATACGGGAACACGCCTGAGTAATACATCTCCATCAAAGTGTTCTCTAATTGACCGTAATCAGCCGTTGAAGTATTACACATATAGCAAGCAAGCGCGTCTATCGTATAGTAGTGAACATTCTCACACATATGCTTCTCGCGAAGGAAGTCACACAACTTTCTGTTATAACAGAGGAACAAAACCTTCTCTCCGAGTTCAGAATGCCTTCTTGCTTTCTCAACGGCAATCATCGTCTTACCCGTACCTGCCACTCCACTTATAACTGCATAAGGTTGTTCTTCAAGGAAGTTAAGCAAAACCGATTGTTCTTTTAGCAAGCGATTAAACGCACTTCTCTTGATAGCTAACTCCGATGCAACTGCGGGAACCAAGTCGAATGTCGGGCATAGAACCATTGACAAAATCTTTTGAGTTTCCGCTTGATTTAAGTTCGTTTCCACATTCGCAGGCAACTGAATATCGAATATTTTATCAATATCCTCTTTGATGTTGGTAAGCGATTCCTTTGTCAAGGTTATGCTTTTATCTCCATCCGAGGGCATCTGAATCATATTCAAGTATGCCCTCGTGATTGACGGGAACCAAACTGCGTGAAGCACTTTGCATTTATCCCAAAGGTTTTGCAAGCCTTTGCGTTGGAAATACTTTTGGAGTTTCCATTTGTCCGAGTCAGCCTTTCTATATGGACCTCCGTGGCTCATTTCTATGCCGGAGCCATACATCCATTTGCCCGACTCACACTTTACTTGCCCTGCCTTTGCCTCAATGCAGATGATTCCTTTTTGCGGATTGAAAACGATAAAATCGGTTTCGCTTTCGTACTGCACACCATTTACATTGTTGATTATAACAAAAGAATGAAACACGTAATATTCATCCGGCAAATTTGACAATGCGATAAACATTTCATCTTCGTGACTACCAATAGGTATGTCTATGGGTTTCTCGGGTATCATTATTGCCATAATGAACGCCTCCTATCTTTTGATTTTTTGAATGAATGTGGGAATATTAAAATCATCATCAAGGCAAAAGCTTGTCCAATTCGTTGATTGTGCCGCCTCAAAGCTTTCGACATTCTCCCTTAAGAAAAGCAATACTTTAGATGCAGGCCAAACCAAATCAGCAATGATTTTGGTTTCGTCTTGTACGGTTGTAATACTTGCGGAATAGTGTGGCTTGTCATAACTGCCTTCTTCCATCTGAGAAGCAATCGTTTGAATCAATTCTAATTGATCCTCATCCTCTGTATCCTGCGATAAGTAATTCCATATTTCATCATACGACATCATGGATTGATCTTGTCCATCGTTATTGAAATATGCGGTTTGTGTCAAAATATCCTCCGCAGGCGGCACAACAGCTTCATCTTCAAGTTGAATGCCGAAGAAGAAATTCTGTCCGTTTTTAACAGAGTTCAAGAAATCAATTGCATAGCGACGCTGCAAAATATCGTGTTGCTTTTGATTATAATAGTTACACAAACAACCGTAGCAAGCAGTATCTCCTACCTCACCGCCACAAGTACATTTGCTTACAATACCCAAGGCTGCTTCAAGCATTGACATAAATGTGGAAACATTTCTTAATTGACGAACGTAACCCGCACCACCCGGAGTATTGTCAAAGAGAACAAAACCGTAGTTGCCCATATTGCCCATTGCTTCATTCCTATACCAATGTAAGCATCCCGATAATTCGGTTCGGTCAATATGAAGGCACTTACTCAATCCTTCAAGCAAAGCATACAAAATTGTCCACGCTTCATTAAGATCGACTAAGTTTTCAGAAACGAATTTCAGCAAAACGACGTCTGTTTGGAATTCGTGACCAATTGAATATCGGGTTAAGGTATCGCAAGAGCAGTTGTATCCGTCGGGCTTTTGATGCTTTTCCTTCTTCGACAAATCGTTGCTATCATCATACACCTTGCCATATCCACAAGTGTTGCATATGAAGAAATTGGAAGTGTTGAGCACAGCAAGCTCATCCATCTTACTTGTTCCAACCACAACCTTTTTGTTACATACAGAATAGGTGTGGGATTCAATACGTTTACCATCACCGATATACGAGATGGAGCCTTTGTAGGTTCTTTCGGGCTTATCAGTTCCTACATCAACGGGTTCAGCATTATCAACTACAAAGCCAAATTTAGGAATGATATATTGATGCGTTCCCTTGGGTAATTCGTGTCCGCATTGTCTGCACAACTGAGGGAGCTTTTCTGTCCAAATCGTGCGGTTCAGCGTTTGACACGCGCTACACGTAGCATAATTGTATCTTGGCCACGAGTAGCCGTTTAACACGCGAACGTAACGGCTTGTAATCAGTTTACCATCCGCAACGACCTCGGAGTCGGGAGCATATTCAGAAATAGCCGAGAACAAATCTCTATCCAAGCGCAGATCTTTTAATTCTCCACCTTTTCCAAGACTTGTAAGTTCAACTGTATCTACGGGGAATCCATACTTAGGAATTAAATTATTACGTGAAAGGAACTCAATTAATCGTTGTTCTTTGATAGTGTTTAGCGATGCACCAATATTGTAAATTCTAAATGTGAGTTCTTTTTCCTCTCGAGATCCCGGCGCGACTCCACGCTGTTCTCTGATACAATCCTTTCTTGCTTTTTCAAGTTCCTCTATATCGGTACAGTATTTTTTGTATGCAAGCACAAAAACACCTGGAGCATCCGCATCCTCTGAGAACAAACGGTCAACCCAAGCAAACGTATCTACACCGTAGAACTTCTGCAACTCGCGGCTAACAATATTCTGCAAATACTTTTTTAAATCTTCGGGGTTGGACTGTAGATAGTCCTTTAATTCAGCCATTCCGTTAAGATCAAAGAACTCGCCTATATTTTTCTTGAACAACTCGGGGGATTTCTTCCAAAAGAACGAAAAAGCCGAAGCAAAAATGTGTCTCAGAACAATTTTCTCATTATCTACATTAAACGCAGGTGGGATAATTGTTCCCTTAATCATATCTACGGGATTTTTGAAATAGTTCAAGTCGTGAGAACTGTTCGGACAATATGTGAGCGCATATGCTGCGGACTTTATACTTCGTCCGGCACGTCCTGCTCTCTGTGCGTAGTTAGCGGGAGAGGGCGGCATATTTCTCATAAAGACGGTTTCCAAAGAACCAACGTCAACGCCCATTTCAAATGTCGTAGAACAACTCAATACATTGATATGCTCATTCTTGAAATCATTTTGATAAGCGTATGCCTTTTGAGAACCAAGCTGTGCCGTGTGTTCCTTTGCAATCATATCTGTCATATTAAGATGACGATAAATGTTATGATAGTGGTCGTGTTCCAACGCATTCTCAAAGTTATATTCCGTCAAATGACCATTGCACTTAGGATTGCTGCAAGTGCCATTAAGATAGAATGGCGTTACCATCTTACACTCGTTACACTTATAAAGTTTTTCAACGGTTCTAACCGTGATAGCATTTGTTGAAAGCAAATAGCGATTATTAGCACTATCGAAAGATAAAACACCGCTTGTATTAAGCTTTGACCAAATAGACTCCAACAGTTTTATAACCATTTCGTCAGACAAGTCAGGCTTAATTCTTTTGATAAGCAAAGTTCTAATATTATCCTTACCGGTAGCGGGAAGCCAAGGTTCAATGTATTTGCGTGTGGTATGGTCTTTTACAAAGCCAAAAGAAACACCATTATAAAATATCTCGGCACTCTCAGCCTTGCTTATTGTAATCGGCAAATCTATGGCAGCCTTCTTGACAAAATACAATGCCATCAGTTTGAAAAGAGCTGTAACCTCGCTCGCCTTCATTCCTAACTTTGCATTGTCGGGCATATTGATATTTATGTCAAAATACAATATACCTTTATTCTGCAAAGAGTTTTTCGCCTTGTAGTTTGTAAGCTCTTTTATAGCGTAAATCCACGCCGCCTTGTGTCTTGTTTCGGGAGCACCGATTTTCAGTTGCTCCATTTGTTCTTCCAACAAAGAAACAAAATGATCTAAGCTAATGCCTCTGTTAAACTGCTCGATATGATCCTCGCAGATTTTGGTCATTACTCGCTTCATCAAATTGCTACGGTAGGTGGTTTCCAAATAAGATGCAAAGAAAGCTGCCGCTTGGCGGCTATCCGAGAAAGTCAAGAACTGCTTGACTAACTCTTTTCTTTCTTCAATCTCCATTTCTTCGGTTTCTCCGAAGAAATCGTCCTCCATAACGACGCGCTTTTTGGTTATTTGAGAGTCGGGCAATACGTTATAAAGTCCCGTTGCAATAACCGCAGTAGCCGCTTCATTACCAAGAAAATACGGTCTAACTATACTACGCTGAGTGTTGATAATATGGCAGCAAGGACAACTGTGAAGAGCATCGCCTTTTTCTTTGACCTTCCGCAATAAATTGTGGTACTGCTTATCGTGTCCGCACGACAAACCGTCTAAAGAGGTAGCGTGCTTAATAGCACCACACTTTGCGCAAACCACATATTTATTGTCAGCTTCCGCTTCATCAATCTCTGACTCGTCGTAATCGCCTTCTAAAAGATAGACTTCCGGCTCGTAATCATCGTTGAATTTTGATTTTTGAACCAAATATCCATCTTCCGTTTGACCGACGATGAAAGTAGCATTACAGTTATGGCAGAAAGAAATAGCAAAAACCTTATAACCGAAATCGTCTGAAAATGGATCTTCCTTGTAGGTTTCCATTTTCCTAACGAACAGATGTCTGTCGGGATTTAGAGTTACGTAAACGCCCTCAATTCCTCTCAAAAACATATGGTATCTTGCTTCAAACAGTTTATCCCCGGACACCTGTGCGTTGGATGCTACGGCAATAAAATCCGTAAGATCGTTAATATCCATACGGAGTTCGCTTGCAATCTGATTTAGTGGCTTTGTTTGATTGAGCATCAACGCTCTAAATTCATAGTAGAACGAGTCGCCCAATATCATATTGAACAAAGTTTTTTCAAGAGATTTATTGTCATCCGCATCGTCAGAAACGGCAACGCCTTTGGAACGCAACCACTCCAACACATCGCAGGAAGCAATATTATCTCTGATTTTTTCGGAAAGTTCCTTGTAAATAGCAAAGTTCAATTTTTCAACCTTTGCAGGCTTCGAGGGTGCTATCGTATGGGAACGTATAATTGAACTTTCTTCAAACCTCGCACTACACAGAGATTGAGCAAAGTTAACGATTTGCTGATTGGATTTGTTATCTCCCAAGGTTGCAGATGTAAGTATGAATTGAATATCATCCCTTTTAAGCATAGCCTTAACGCGCTTCAAAAGAGTACCTACTTCAATACCTTTCGCTCCGCCGTATGTATGAGCCTCGTCAAGGATAATTGTTTTCCATTTGTCAGCATTTGCTTCGCTAAAGAATGCAACATCACCCGGTCTGAGCAAGAGGT
Organism: Eubacteriales bacterium; assembly: GCA_045587385.1. Classification (GTDB taxonomy): domain Bacteria; phylum Bacillota; class Clostridia; order Oscillospirales; family CAG-272; genus SVQP01. The sequence continues at coordinate 5,058 of JAZNCE010000124.1, read as the reverse complement.
ATTCCAACATCGCATAGTTGGTTATCAGTATGTTGGGCGGAGTCTTTCGCATCTGATCACGACATATAAGCTCATTTTTAGGCGGCTCAATGCCTTCACGTTCAACAAATTCATTCCTTGCACGAGTGAAATCTTCAGCAGTTTCGCCCGTGAACTTACCATAAGTGATAGAGCATCCTTCATAACTTGCGAACAGTTCTCGGAGTCTTCGTATTTGGTCATTAACCAATGCGTTCATCGGGTAAATAATTAACGCTCTTACTCCCGCGCCAAGAGTTCCTGCTTCTTGTTCCTTCAAAAGTTCGTTCACTACGGGAATCAAAAAGCACTCCGTCTTACCCGAACCCGTTCCGGTTGTAATTATAAGATTTTTCTTTTCTCCCGCTTTCAAGGTAGCTTCAACTTGATGGCGGTACAATCTTCTTGCACACGGATCGAGTTTGCCGAGATTAAGCATACTTTCACACAAAACACGCTCGTCAACCAACTCGGATATAGTCTTTTCTTTTTCGTATGAATCACTTACACTTACATAAGGACCGCTTGAAATTACGCCGTCCTTCCTAAGCTCCGCCTCGAGTTGGCTATTATATTTATCATCGGTTGTCTGAAAAGTCGTAAGCAAGTAGTTTCTATAAAAATCTACTATTTGCTTTGAACTTTCAGCAGGTCTAAATAGCATTATCTCACCCTCCTAAAATCTACATAGTAGGTTGTTTCATCTTCGTATAGCGGGATATAGCGCTTGAACTCTCTTGATCTCAACAGAATGTCGCTATTTTCGCTAATCAATACTTGTGCTGTACTATCATAATACGGAATAAACGCATCATCATCCTCGATAATATTCAGCGACAAAACTTGAATTTTAGATTCGTCAAGAACAACCTCAAATCGTACCTTTTCAAATAAAGTGCGCGGTTTTTGCTTCGGTGCGCCGCCCTTAACCTTTGGAGAGTACATCAGTTTGCCAAAATACACGGTATCCGTTTCTTTTTGTATATCAAAAATAACATAAGTGTATTGCTGCTTCAATCCTCTCTCTTTATTTAAGATCCGAGTAATGAACATTTTGCAATTCGACAAATCTGATACATCTACATATCCATATTTGTGCAATGGTTCGCCCAAAGAAATATAGTTGTCATCAAAGCCAAATTCGTCACTCTCCACCTCATATCTCTTTAGGGTGTAAAGCCTATCTCTGCTGATTTGAGGAAGGTATGTAATCCCATTTTCAAGTTGAGTTCCAACCACTAATTCTTTTGTGTCAAAATCGTAAAACTCCACATACAAAGGATTCCTACTTTGATACTTTGCATCAAGAGCCATTACGCCATTCTCGCAAACAAGCGCAAAACGGTCTATCCACGGTCTTACTTGTACCCTATATAGCGAAATGCTACGCCAACGATTGTCGCAAAACATCAGATTGATATATACCATTGAGCTTGTGGTTTCCTTTATCTCCGCAACAAACTCCGATATATCCAATTTGAATTTGCCCTCCTCATACATATCGCCCCAAATACAATCTGACTCGTTTTTATTTAAGTAGACTTTAACATCGGTAGCTCCGGGTATTGACACGTACAACTCATTCTTTAAGTCGCTATACCATAAAAATTCGGGACGAATTAACTGCCACTGCTTTTCAAATCCGAACTTAAACACTTTTAATGGAACAGAAAGTCTGTATACTTCATTTTGGAACTCAAGATCAAACTCCCCGGTTTCATTACCATCCAATAAATTAACTACATATTCTCCGTATTCATTCAGATAACAATTTAATGGATTGATAACATAATCTCCCAAAAGTTTGATTTCTGCAGTGTTACAAAACGTATATCTCGGTTTGCTCGCAAAACATCTTAATTCTGTAATCAAGACATATCGCGTTAGAAGATGTAAGTTTTTTCCGGGCTCATCTAAACCGATTTGATACACTGAGTCCAAACAAGGTAAAAGAGTATTAAGATCAATAGATATATCGACGGTGTCTTTTTCACTCGGAAAATCAAACACAGTAATATTACAATCGTTTTCGATGTTGTAAATATCATCATTTACAAACAATCTCGTTCTTGGTATCATATTCTTATTGATCTTAAATGAGACAATAGGATGCCTATATGCCGTTTGAATTTGTCGTCCATTTTTATATAGCAAATACTCTTTTGAAACATATTCAAACAAGGGTTTGTCCGAAAATTCACCTATCAAAGACAATGGCTTTCCGTTGATATATATTACTGTGTTTTCTGACACTTCATCATAGCAATACTCGTCCCACAAATCACAGGCTTTATTAATAAAACGCTCGGTTATATTACCGCCAACGGATGCACCCTTTTGAACCAACAAATAGTTAGTTCCTTTTTTTAATTTGCTATTTTCATCAAAGTCTTCGTCGAACACGCGATACTCTTTGCTCGGTATGACATATTCTTGCGTCGCGTTGGCAGAAATAACAACCTTGTATTCCGTAAACAAATCGGTGATAGGTAGTTTAATTTCTTCTGAAACCAATACACCGTACGCCTTATATACTTCAAGATGCTTAGTGATGAGTTCTCCATCCACTTGAATTTCAGCTTTTGCATCATTTACAAAACCTTCAGTTCTAAACTTTTGACTTGGAATCACCAAATAAAGTTGATCGTTACTACGGTCAATCAAGAAGTGGGGCTTATGGAAGAACGATTCTTTGGCTTTACGTTTTCTGCTAATACTGTCAGAAGCGTTTATTTCGCTATTCTTTTTCTCAACCCATTCTTGGAAAGCCTCAGAAAATCGATCCGCTTTTGATGGCAGTTTTCCATCGTAATAATAGTCATCCATTAAAACGAGGTGGTCGAAAAATGTATCGCTTACAACTGTTGTTGTAGATTGAGCAATTAAAGTTCTTGTTGCTTTAAGCAACATATACGATTTGGCAGGTTTATTGCCGCTTTTTTCAATAGAAACAACATCCCCGCTTCTACTCAAAGATTCAGAAACAAATCCAATTAAGTCATCAATATCTTCAGAGATTTCATCAGTTAGTTGACGAAATAAGTTTCTATCATAGAAAGAGAATAAAAAGTCAAAGTAATTGTGCAAATATTTATTAGGAACAAAAGCATGAGCCTTAATATTTTCTACATAAGAGTATTTCGACGGATTTTCTTGCTCTAACTCAAATAATTGATATTTCTGTATGGTTTTCGCAAAAATCTGTGCAAAATAATACTTTTTACCTTGCGAGATTTCAACGCCAACTTCCTCGTCAAAATAATCCCAATAGTTACCCTCGGAATATACACGAATAGCTATTTGAACCATTGCAACCGATAGAATTTCATCTACAGGAATTATCGTTTGTATATGGATAAATTTTACTTTTTCTCTTACGTAATACAATAGCTGCTCATATTCATCATCAGATACGGATATTTGGCTTATAAGTTCCATGCGCGATGATGTAAATTCATCTTTAATTCGCTTAATTAAATCCGAAAGCATTACTATTTCTCCTTTTTATTCTGCTGCTTGTCCACTCTTAATCCATTCGTCAACTTCGCTCACCTTAAATTTCCAATTTCGTCCTACCTTGTGAGCTGGCATGTTTTTCGTGGCAATCCAAACAAGCATTGTATCACGACTAATTCCCAAATAAGCGCAAATTTCTTTGGTAGAGTACCAACGATCGGGCATCTCGTTATTCATAACCATCTTTTGAATCTCCTAAAAGAAAATTTATGTAATTGTATTATAGCATATTTTTGAAAGTTTTTCAATATATTTGTCGGATTTTGTAGGATATGCATGGATGAAAAGCGGTGCTAAACGCCAACTGCGAATAGCACCGCTAAGTTTTATTCGGTTAATGTTTCAATAGCAATCTGCATACCAAGCTTAAAGGCATACTCAAATATTGCTGCTTCTCCAAGACTCATATACTCGCTCCAACAATCGTGGAATTTCTCAAAGACTTCTTTCTGATCATCGGTAAAGCTTTTCTCCAAGTCCTCGTGATGACGTGACATATAGCCGAGAAGTTCTTTCATTTCCTTTGAGTTGGTTCGGCTATCTTCTTGCGGTATGATGTTTCCGTGCCATAGTTCGTTGATGATTGACCTCATTGATAGACCACCTCCTGAAAGACAACTTCTTCAGCGCTTGCTTTGATATTGTTCATTTCGGCAGTCCATTGGAGTGGGTTATGAGCCTTTAGATTTTCGTCTACGCCTCGTTCTTGGGCGAGGCGAGGAATTATGTCACCAAGCATCGCATGAGCCTGCAAGTCGGTTTCGTGTAGATATTCATTTAAACGTCCTTCGGTGAATAGGGTTGTGTAGGTTCCGCGACGATGCTTTTTCATAAAGTCAAGGCGCAGGTTTGCATATTTGCCAAGAGGGTAACTCGTCTGATCGGGGAGTGCAAGATCGGGGTAGTAAAGTCCGTCATGTTCGGTATAAGTGATTTCGTTTTTCATTATAAATATCCTTTCTTAAAATTCATTTTTGTTTGGCATCAACTATCAAGGATATTTACTTAGGCGGTGCTCGGGCGTGATGCCAACAACAGTAAGTTAGCATCACATATCACCAAACACAAAAAGAAATCCAAACCCTTCGCCTATCGGCTTTGGGGTCGTATTCCTACTGTTTGGTGCGGCTGACAGGGGTCGAACCTGCACGAATTAACACAAGATCCTAAATCTTGCGCGTCTGCCAATTCCGCCATACCCGCGTACCACGGTATTATACCACAAAATATCCCGCTTGTCAAGCAATTTTTGCATGAAAGAGGCAGAAAGGAAATATGAAAATGCAGTTGACAAATTCCGTGCTTTGCGGTATAATATAAAGTGGATTATTACATGACCCGCGTCGCTTTGCGGTGAACACCGTCAAGTCCCGTCGGGGAAAGGAAGATAGATATATGTACGTACTCGGCATGGAAAGCTCCTGCGACGAGACCTCTGCCGCCGTGGTGGAAATGACCGACGGCTCGGATGGTACTCCCGCCCTCCGCGCCATCAGGTCCAATATCGTGGCCTCCCAGATCGAG
>JAZNCE010000123.1:0-6716 GCA_045587385.1 Eubacteriales bacterium | reverse complement strand
CACGAGCCGTCGACATCTGCACCTGAATTTCGTCGAGAAATTGCTTATCTCTTTCGAGCAGATCACGGATTTTTGCGTTGATTTCATCCTCGAGTCTTGCGTCGAGATACAGCTTGTTGTCATCGAAGTTTTCTCTTGCATCAAGGCAGATGATCTCGATGTCGGGCTGTGCGGACAGAAGCTGCATCAGATGTTTGATCTTGATGCCGACTGCCACTCTCGACAGCACCGAAATGTTGGTAGGCTTTACGGTGAAATATACGATTTCTCCATGTCCGTTGGTCTGAATGCCGTTGCGGGAGAAGCTTTTGATACCCAGCATATCCTGGGTTGAGAGATTACCTTTTTTCATTCGGTTTTGTCCTCCTTCCACTCATAGTACTGCTGGGTAAGCAAAAAGTATTTCACGCCTTGCTTGATAAAGTCAAGCACACTGGTATCGTCGAGCTGAATGGACAGGAACATATACACCAGTGTCAGAGCCAAGGGTAAAAAGAATTTGATTTGAGTTAAGGCGAGAATCGAAATAAGGAGAGCGACTCCGATGATTGCGACATCTCGCAGGTTCCAAAACCAAAGCTTGGCTTGGGATTTCAAATTGTGGGGATAGATATAGGTTTCGTTCATAGGGTTCTCCTTTCCTTATTTCTTCGCCAATGCGCGAGTGAGGTTGATTGCCGTCGTTGTGGTATGAACGGCGCTCATCATATTGACTCTGATACTCGTATCCAACCCGAAATTTTGAGCGATACGAGGAACCTCGTTTGCCGCAAGAATGATACCAAGTCCGAGCAACACGTCCTCGTGCCACGTTATCAACCCGAGAAACAAAAGTGTTGTTTGCAAAAACGCAGTTAAGCAAAGTGCCACTATTTGCTTACACCATTGCGTAAAGCCATCCGTGTATCCTCTGGGAAGAGAAAACATATATAAGCTTCCAACGGCAATTTGTGTTAGCAGAATACCTCCGCGTTTGATATTCGCAAAGAATATCTTAATAACGCAATATCCGAGAGCAATAATTAAAAGCAAATACGTAAGATTAGGTACACCGGATACTACTCCCAGCGCGCTTAAAGCGATTTCCGTTAAAGTGCTTCCCAAATCGTTTTGTATTGCCGCTATAAAAGCAAGATCGTGCATAAAAGCATCTTGCAGATTGATACATAATACATATAACCTTATGGGAACTTGCGTGAACAAGTTCACGGCAAGAAATCCGTATATGATCGGCATTATATGACGCTTTATATTTATAGTTCGCATAGATTGGTATTCAATCGCTATTTCAAAAACAGCAACAGCCAATCCAGATAAAAACAACACCCAAGCAAAAGCAGAAAACAAGCTGAGAAAAGCTTTAATCCACGGCAAATCGAACAGTCGGGCACCCATATCGGAAATAAAGGTGAAAACATCCGAAAATGCGTTATATAACGCATCATACAGCCATCGAATCAAAAGATCAAAAATGGAAACTGCCGCTTCTCCCCAAACTTCTTTGAGGGAATCGGATATGGCTTTTCCCATCCCGTCTATAAGAGAATCGATCCAATCCATAAAAAGCTCCTTACTTTATGAAGAGATTACATTCCGACAATCGTCCATATATAAAGAGGAGCTGTCAAGGAAAAGATTAACGTACCAAACAGAATTGCGGGAGCTTGCCATTCAAATTGTCCGTGCTTTCTGTAGTCCATATACGCAAGAGCGACTTTCACAAAAAAGCAAACAGCGAGTATTAAGTCGATTATCGGAAAAACAACGTTATTTACAACCTGCTTTATTTGTACTTTCGCTGCATCCCACGTGCTTTGAACCGCACCTGCTACATCACCCGACTCGGCGAAGACTGTCAATGAAGAGGATAAAATCAACACTGCACATATTAAAAGCGAAACAAGTACTTTTCTTTTTCTATAACTGAACATATTTAATACCTCCTTTTCCGGATAATAAATCCTTCAGTTCATTCTCTGAAACATATCTTACACGTATGTTTTGTTCTTTTGCGGCAACTATCTCTTGTACCATTCCTTTACTGATATGATCGCCGAAATACCACAACTCATCGCATTCGGATAAAAGCTGAAGAGCTGCCAATGCTTTAAAAGCTTTTTCTTCGGGTATGTCATCAAGGAATTGTGTAAAATAGATATGCGGAGCGATAGGTATCGCCCCGCATATTTTTGCTACAAACGCACAGTACTCTTTTGCCATTCTTATAGTTTCACCCGTACCGTCACGATTTGTGCATACATATATTTTCTTCAATTACTTACCCCTCCCCTACATACCAATCGTCATAAGCAGAATCAATAATCGCAATCGTACTACCGAAATTTGTGCATGTGATCATTCCGGAAGGTGTCCATAATTCGCTTGCCTTGACTGACAAAACATAATTGCCGTCGGGATACCATAACGGTATAAAATGCATACGCTCTTTTCCGTCTGCAAACAGATTTTTTTCAAAGACCCATTTGTTATTCACTTGCTCCAGAGTTCTGTAACAACCGTAATCCGATGAATACAAAAACTCGGGGAAAGCGACCGTTACATATTGAATATCGGTGTATGACGAAACAGGAGGCTTTTGGCAACTTATATACGTTTGAATAGTGGGAGAATATTCGATTTCAATTCCGTATCCCGATTTGATATGCCATTTTCCATCTTTATATTGTGACGACGGCGAATCTGCATCAGGTGTAATCGTCACTTTGTTGCTTACAACGATAATGCCGTAATCTTTTTTAACAAAATTCCCGTTTTCATATTCCCACATGCTCCATACTGCTTTGCCGGTGGTAGGTTTTGAAAGCGAAGGAGCCTTAAAGCCATCGGGACTACCAGCTTCGTATTGAGTATCCGGTGTTTGTGAATTCTCCGACGTTTTTATGCTTCTGCTAAATGCGGAAGCATTATTGTTTTCGTTATATTCGGTAATCACGTTATCAGAATCCACCTGCGCTTTGCAATATACCGTCTTGTTATCTGAATCTTTCGGCACTGTCCATTTGAAGTAAACGAGGTTACTCTCATTTGCGGGTATAACTGCTTTTTTCCACACCATAGTGGTGATTATAACTTTACGGGAGTTTTCGTAATAATACGATTCAAAATATACGTTATTCCCATCGCTTGGTACTATATCGTAATCACTGTAATTATGAATCATATAGCTTGTAACCACAGTCGTTCCGGCTGTGTAATCACTATTGGGAAGCACTGATGTTATACCCAAATCAATTTTTGAATTTACTGTCAATTGTACCGAACCCGTTTCGTTGTTCGTGCTGTTCGTTTCGTTCTTGTGATCTATCCAATTAATGCGAACAACTATATCATTGATACCTACACTGTTCCCCACATCGATTTTTAAGGTATGATTCATACCGCCATAAGCCGCGTAATCGAAATTTTCCGTATAAATCACAACACCGTTAAACAGCACTTGAACGGGAATATCGTTATACGCATAATTGCGATCCCACGAATCCGTTCTGAAATACACAGTAACCGTATCTTGTGCATCACAAACCGAGGGATCCACTCGGAGCGCAGATACTGAAAAATCATAGTTTTTTGCGGGCTTTTCTGTAGGAGTCAGTATTCTTGTTGCTATATTATCCGTGGGATCGGTTTCCGAAAATCTGTTGAGATAATTGATTTTTGCAGTCAACTCAACCGAATCAACACTCGAGTAATTCAAACTGAATGTATTGCTGATAGTAGCTTTGCCATTAATTGTCTTGTTTTCTGACCATATCAATTTGTCATCACGATATAATTCGCACAGAACAGTTCCGCGTTCGCTTTTATAATTAGTCCAATTAACTTTCACGTTTCCGCTTGAACCAACGTAAGGTTTATCAACAGTGCCAAAGTATACGCCATAATCAATAGTTTTCGCGTTTTGAGCAGGAAGCCACCTCATTCCCCAGCCGCCGCCTTTTACAACGTCGTTGTAATCCCATTTAACCGTATCGTCGGTAACGTTATACACGGGATATCCAAACCAAGGCTCTTCCAACTGAACGGAAGTAGGCAGATGCTTTTCCGGTAAGATTGCAACATCCTGACCTGTGCCACCGCTGTAATTCCAATCATACCAACCATTCAACTCGCATAACGCAAATTCCGTTGCGGTAAATGCAAGCTGGTTCATTTGGTCTTTCAGCGTTAATAATACCATTGGTTCATAAACTATAACCCACGGAACTTGATTGGTCGTTCCGTTTGGATAAACGAATTCCTTTGTCCAACCGCTTTTTGTTACGCCGTCAATAGTAAAACTCAGAGAGGATAAAAGTTCTGTCGCCGTAGTATCTTTTCCGGCAGCTATAGCGTTCAATACCGTTGTCAAAGTTCCCGTTGTACCAAAATAGTTTTTGACTGTTTCTATATCACCGCCGCAAGCAATAGGAACAGCGGGACAGTTTTCATCAGAGATTATTTTGGGAGAAAACTCCATCTCCATAGGTACGCCGTCGTAATAATCCACTTTTGTCCCTGTTCCGAACTTAACGTATGCATTCAACCGCCAACCCGTTTTCTTCATAATGATGGTGCCGATACGATGGAAATCTTCCTGCAAATCCGAATATTTTGATGCTTGATCCGATTTTCCCACAAAGATTGTTACTTTCCAAAGATATTGGTTCGGATTGTACCAAGCATATCCCTTTGTTGCGCCTTCCGTAGTGCCGCTTCCGCTTTGAGCATTATCATCTGCAAATACGGGAAAAGAAAAAACTGACAGCAAAACTACTGTCAGTAAAATAAAGCATATTATTTTCTTCAAAAAACGCTCTCCTTTTTAGAATCTGATACCTTCTCCGGGACGGTCTTCTCCTTCTCCGATAAAATCTTCCACCGAAGTATCATCTATTTCAATTTCAACATCGTTATCAAAGGGATTGTCACCGCCTATCGAAGGCGAGTATTCGGGTTCGTCCGGATTAACAACCGTTGCTTCCTCATCCTCTTCGGGAGGCTGCTTTGTTTCGCTTTCTTCGATGTGATCAATAATTATAGGTTCGCTGTTTTCAGAAATTTCCTCCGAAACAGTATTATCACTTATTTCTGTTGAGGTTTCGTTTTTGGGAATCTCAATAATGATGTCCGAAACTTCGATTTCACTTTCCGACGTATCGGATTTGATGTTTGGTATCGACACTTCCCATTGCACCGATACATCAGAGTTCTCGTAATCGGAATCAATGGGCTTATCTCTGTTGTAAGAGCATACCGCAAAAATTCCTGCCGATATTAATGTAATAACGACAACTGCAATTATAATGATTTTCTTTTTCATGGTTTATGACCATCCTTTCTTGAGCTTATGCTCACTCTTTTAAGGTGAGGCTTCGGGTGACGGTGATCGGGATCTCGAGGTCGAAGATGTGTTCTCCCGCGAAGATCACAGGGATCATCACCGTGTAACTCGCCTTTAGTTTCAGGGCTTTGTCTACCTTGTAGGTAACATTCGGATTAGTCATGGAGTAGACGATTTCGCCGTCTGCACCATAATTATACAAACGGTTTTTTGAAGAGTCCAGAGACAATTCGGAAGAAGTTTGCGAAATATAAAAATTTTCATCAAAATCTTCTGTGAAATCATGCCCTTGCTTGATGGAGTTGTAAATGTCGATCGAATTCTTCATGATGAAGGACTCGAGGACACGTTCGGTATCGGCTCGGGTGGTCTGAATGATGGTCATGCACTGCGCGTAAAACAGCACCGCCGACAAGATCATTGCAATGACGATGGTGATCACGCATGGTGTGAAGTAACCAACGCCTCGGGTGTCCTTCAGCAGTTTCTTCATTCATACCACCTCACTTCCAATACTTTTGGGACAGTCCCGAGAAGGTTGCTTTCAGCGTAACGGGAATCTTGAATACTCCAAGCCCTCGGACATAGGTCTGATAGGTCAGCGTTACGTGGATGGTTTCACCGAGCTGTACCTTTCCGGTGGAGGCGTTGTAATAGGTTGTGCCACTATAGCTGACCGATGGACTGATGCCAAGCTCGTCACAAAGCTCATTGTATCGGTCTGTCGCTTGTTCATTGGTTCTGCCGTAGGTGGTGGCTGTGTCGATGAGTTCCTTTGCGAAGTGATCCATGTCTTGCTTGAGTGTCAGAAAGCTGAACACGTTGAGAGCAAGAACAATGACCATCATCGCCGCCATCACACAGACCACCGTATCGATATATCCTTCGGCTTTGTTTGTCCTAAATGGTTTGAGAAGTCTCTTCATACATCCACCTCCTTTAACCGAAGAGGACTCCGATAGAGTTCATGATCTCCATACCGATGACTACGATATAGATCAGCATAAAACAGAAGAGCAAGCACATGGACAGGCGCTTGACCTTGCCGGGGATCTTCTGCGCTTGCTGCTTGAGGAGTTGTCTTTGGTAGTCCGAAAACTTCACCGCAAGACCTGCCCAATACACGTCAGTTTCATCCCCTCGAAGCACACCGATCAGACCTCTCGTTACGTCAGACAGCATGGAGGAGCCGACACGGGACTCGAATCTCGTGAGGGCTGCTTCGTAGTTACCCGAGCGCATATCCGCAATGGTGATCTCAAGCTCTTGCTTCAGCTCATCACCTGCGTTGTTCTTGTAGGAGTCAAGGATATACAGCACATCTCTGTTGTGCTTCAGCGTCTTCTCAATGTGAGAGACAAAGCGAGGAAGCTCG
>JAZNCE010000122.1:0-36717 GCA_045587385.1 Eubacteriales bacterium | reverse complement strand
GAGTCGGTCATAAACGAAAGAACGGTGCCCGAATATGTCTGCACCGAATGCAAGTGACGATAAAAAAGAACAAGGAGGTATATCTTATGTCAGTACAAAAACTGAATCAAAATAATTTTAATAACGCAATCGCAAACGGCACGGCTCTCGTGGATTTCTACGCCGATTGGTGCGGACCTTGCCGTATTGTTTCTCCCATCGTGGACGAGATCGCCGAGGAAAGAAGCGATATTACCGTTGGCAAGGTAAACGTAGACGACGAAAACGCCCTTGCCATGAAATATGGTGTGATGAGTATTCCCACGCTGATCGTCTTTAAGGACGGAAAGGAGGCGGCAAGAATTGTCGGAGCAAGACCCAAAGCCGCCATTCTTGCGGAGCTTGTATGATAATATGACAATAGCCACGGCTCGCTTGAACCGTGGCTTTGATCTTTAGTATGCAAGATTTTGGAGTTTCTTTTTATCTTTGATCACAATACCTTTTCTCGTGACCTCAATGAGTCCGTCGGCGGCGATATGCTTTAACATTCTCGTAACCACCTCACGGGCAGTTCCGAGGTGTCGGGCGATCATTTCATGCGTAAGCGTGACGGTATCCGTTCCGTTTGCCTGCGTTTCTTCAAGAAGAAAGATGGCAAGACGCTTATCCATACTCATGAACACGACCTGTTGCATGATCCACATCACGTCCGAGAAGCGTCCGACGGCGGTTTCGAGAGCGTAATTCTTCACTTCAAGATAGCGAGAGCTGACGTCACCGAAAGCCGCGCTACTGATGCGGTAGCAATCGCTCGGAACTTCAGCATCCACATATACGTCAAAGGTGATACTGTTCAATACGCACGAAGCGGATAACATACAGATATCGCCGGACACAAGGCGGTAGAGTGTGATCTCCTTACCGTCCTCGGAAAGCATATAGAGGCGGAGCCTGCCCGAGCGCACGATAAAAAGCCCCGAGCAACCCATATTGTCGTGAACGGGCTGTTCCTTGTCAAAGTGTTCCTCTGCGGTATTCTCACACAGATAGTTTTTATCTTCTTCCTTTAGTGCTTTCCAGAACGGAAAGTATTGTTCATAGAAGGCGTATAAAGACATAATATCTCCGTCCTTTCGTGGTTTTATTTATATCATTATACCATATTTTTGTGAACTTTTCAACCGATTTGGCTTTTCTTTGCTTCCTCCGATGCAAATTTTGAGGGGCTGACCGCTTTGGTCAGCCCCTCTTTCGTTTAGGCATTAGTTGCCTTTTTCATCTCTGCGATTTCCGCTTTCATCGTCTTTATCAGCTCTGCGAGCTTTTCCTCGCATTCCTCTCGTGTCTTGGCATAGACATTCTTGGAGATGCGTTTACCGTTGACTCTCGGCGTGAACCGACCCTCGTAGAGGTGGTCGTTTATCATGGTGACGCATCCCGTGCCACTCTTTCTTACAGCGATGCAGATATTGAGGTTTGGTAAAGCCCTCGTCTAAGCGTGCAGAATCTTCATCATATTTAATATATCAAATTTTGTTTTGATCTCCTTCATCGCGCAGTCGGATGCTGTTCGGCTCCTTTTCTTCGCCGTCCGGCAGCTCTGCAAGCGTGATGTCAAGCTCGCGGCAAAGGGCTTCGATCACCGAATAATCGGGCATGCATTTGCCGTTCTCCCATTTGGAGATGGTCTTGTTGGTCACGCCCAATTTTTCCGCAAGCTGCCCCTGCGTCAGATTTTTTCGCGCCGCTTGGCGGCAATGAATTGTCCTATTGTGTTCTGGTTCATAGTTTGCCTCCCGTATTTTTGTTCATTATACATCAGATTGGCGCAAAATCCAATCCCTTGGAGGTAGATATCGGGGGGAATGGGAGATTTTTTGGGTGAAAAGTGGGGGGGAGTGAAAAAACGGTTTATTGGCAGCGCGTTTCGCAGGAGATATCCTTGGGGGTCGGTAGGGTCTGTGTGTTGACAAATTTCGACAGATGTGCTATACTGAACGTAACGGTTTTGAGCGCAACCGAAGCCGCGGGGGAACGCTGCGGTCAATACAATAAAGGAATGAAAAAGCATGAATGTATTTGTAATTCACTCGGGAGATGACAGAGAGGAAATCACAAAGAAGCTGGAAGAGATTACAAAAGCGATACACGGCTTTAATCCGCTGGTGCTGAATAAGAAAGGCGCAAAAAAGAAGAAAACTCAGAAAGAGAAATCTTCTAAACAATCCGATCAGGGCAAAAAGAAGAAAAAGAGCATTTTTGAATTTTGGAAAATCGGCGCAAAGCGGAAAATGAAAAAATCCAATTTCGTCATTTTCTTTGCCAGAAAGAGCTTGTACAGCAATGACAATATTTGCTGGGAGATCGAAAAGGCAATGAAATATTCCAAACGGATCGTGGTAGTTGACCTGGACGGAACAGCCCCCAAGGACTGGAACTTGCAGCTGAATCCGCCGTTTGTTGTGACCGATCGCTATACCGGTGACAAAAGGAATTATCGGGATATCAAGTGCTTAAAGACAGATGAGCTGCAAGAGTATATTCAAGGGCTGGATAAGGGAAACTATGACGTTTTCAATCAGGACTTGGAATCTATGGATAAGGGCATTCTGCTGGAGCAATACAAGATTTTTCTGCAAACCTCGGAAGATCTGGTAACCAGAAGGCAGAACGTGAACAATTTTTATATCTCCATTAATTCTGCGCTGATTGCTGCTTTCGGTCTTGTTTGGGCGTTGAATATCCTGCCCGTGTACAAATTTCTTTCCGGTGTTTTGCTGTCGGCTGTCGGCATTATCTTATCGGTCTCTTGGATGAAGCTTTTGGCATCGTACGGGGATCTGAACAGCAGCAAAATGAAGATCATCAGTCACATTGAGAAGCAATTACCCGCCTCGCTGTATGATGCGGAATGGAAGGCACTGTCGGACATTTTAAATAAGAGAAAATACGTGTCCTTTACGAACAGCGAAAAGAAAGTTCCGGCGTTGTTCATCGCTGTATACATCTGCGTTTCCATATGCGGAATTGCATTTTTGTTTTAGTGATCATACGTGTTAAGTCACAAGAAACAGGATATCCCTTGCGGGATATCCTGTTTCTTTCATTCATGCTGCCACCTGCTTTTTGAGCGTCAGCCTGCCCAGCCCTGCCTTATGGGCAAGGAGTACGCCCAGCAGCAAAGAACCTTGCCCGAGGGCGTTGACACCCTCTGCGATCCAGTTCATGGAAGCCTGCGCAAAATCCTGCGCGGAGAGGTAGCCCATACACAGCGAGCAGAGAAAGGACAACGCGAAAATGGCAATCAGATACGGCTTTTTGAGCTTAACGCACAGAATGCACAGCACGGCGTCCATAATGCCAAGGCCTGCGACCATCAAGCCCACGAACACGAACGTGCCCGAGAATACGGGAGGCGCAGCCGCTGCCAGCGCGGTGCTTGATTGCTTACATGCCAGCATGGCAAGAATGCCGATGCCTGCCAGCAAAAAGCCGATGGATTGTACGGGAAAGAACATGTGATCAAGCGCTTCAAAATTGCAAGCGCCTGCCGCATACAAGAGCTTCCAGGTTGCCTTGAGTGCGCCCGCGAGGGTAACGTTAATGACACCGGCGGAGAACAGCGCGAACGCGCCCTTGCTCATTTTGTCGTACAAGTCGCGCATGAGAATGACGGCTGCTGCGGCAAAGAGCGCAACGGGGATGTAATCGACCAGGGCCATGGAGATAGAAAAGTCGTTCATATGCGTATCCTCTTACTGCTTTTTGTTGAGATGGTAGATGGGCAGCAGGGGGATGATGATGGGGGTCTTGTTTGCGTAGTTATTGTACTCCTCGTTTGCACCGTAGCGTGCCATCTGTCTTTTTTCCAGACGCTGTGCGCCGTTGAACATGATGTAGACGATGCAGACGTATGCAAGAATGGCGGTGATCCACTGACCTACGGTTGCGTAAGCGGTGATGCCGCTGACGAACACGCCCGTCCAGAAGATGATTTCACCCAAGTAGTTGGGGCAGCGGCAGATGCGGTAAAGCCCCTTGGTGGCAACCATGTCGGGGCGCAGCTTTTTCTGCGCGGACTTCTGCTTGTCGGCAATGGATTCAAGGATCAGACCGAACAAGGAGATCACAAAGCCGATTACGGGTACGATATAGTCGGTGCAGTTGTTATCAAAGCGGAACAGCATGGGGCTGACCTGCGCGGTGTACAGCACGGCAACGCTGACCCAGATGGTGGCAAGCACGAAGATGGGCATCTTCTTCTCGCCGTTCTTGGCAAGCGTTTCCTTGGCAACGTCGGTCTTCTTAAAGGTGACGTTTTTCAGCTCGCGGATAAGCAAAAAGCCCGAAAGGCGCACGCCGTACGCAATAAAGAGCGCGCAAGCGATGACCATGATCCACCAAGGGGTTGCGGTGGGGTTGACCAGATACATGACGAGAACGGCAATGCCGCCGCCTGCTACGGCAAAGCCGTAACCGATGGAAAGGAAGTACACGAACTTATAAAAGCCGACTGCGCACAAGAGAGCACAAACGCCCAAAAGAATTCCTAAAAGTCCCCAAGGCATATTACTTTACCTCCTTGAAATAGTTTTGGATGTATTCTGCAAAGCTTGCCTCGCCCGTGATATCCTTGCCCACAAGGTCGTGGGAAAGCGTCCACTTGGAGAACAGGATGATGTCGTGCTTGCCTGCCTTTTTGATCTTGGGCAGGTTTGCCAGCACGCCGAACAGCCAGATGGGCGCCCACTTGATCTTAAGCGGCTTGTTCGCTGCCTTGAAGCACATGTCTGCCATTTGCTCATAGGTGTAGGTCTCCTTGCCGCCCACGTCGTAGGTAGCGTTTGTGTCGTTCATGTGAGAGACGATGAATGCTGCGAGATCGGGGCAGTCCACGACGTTTGCCTTGACAGAGCCGTATCCCTTGAGCAGCTGCATCTCGCCCTTTTGTACGTAGGGCTTGAATACCTTGCAAATATCGTAGAAGTAGCCGGTGGGACGGTAGATCACGTAATCCATATCCTGCTTTTTGATCTCTTCTTCCACAAGGAACTTTGCGTGCAGCATGGGCACCTTTTCGGCACCGGGCTCGTCGCAGGAAATGACGGATACGTAATTGAACTTCTGAACGCCTGCGGCCTTTGCCTCGGCATAGAGGTTCATGTTGCCCTTGTAGTCAATGTCGTAGGAGGTGAGAGTGGTGGAAGCACCGGTCAAGCCCACGGTGGTGATGACCACCTCTGCGCCGTCGCAAAGACCCTTCATGGTTGCGGGGTTGGTTGCGTCGATCTTGACAAAGGTGTATTTGCCCGCGCAGCCTTCAACGGGTGTTTCGCGGACGTCCGCCGCAACGACCTCGTGACCCTGTGCGCACAGGCATTTGAGAATTTCCGCGCCCAGATTACCGAACGCGCCTGCAAGTACTACTTTCATAATGTCTCTCCTTGTATGATGATTATTTTTTGTTCTTTTCCTTGGCACGCTTATCGTTGATGATCTGCATATGCTCTGCGGTGATCAGCTCCACGCCGTTCTCACGCGCCCAATCCACGCAACCCTTGAGTACCAGGGGCAGGAATACGCGCGGCACGCCCAGAATGGTCATGAGCGCATCGTCGGTGAATTTGATCTTGTCGTCGGCGCGGTCTGCAGCGTAGCGGACGCTGGCAAGGGACGCCTGACGCATCTGCAGCAGTTCGGCTCTCATGCGGGTCTTGCGGTGGAACCAGAAGTTCTTGGAGTCGCGGTAGCCGTAGTCCACGGGCAGAGCGGGGAAGTCCTTGGCGCGCACACCGTTGATGATGGCGTCGCTGTACTTCTTTTTCATTAAGATCTTGTCAACGCGCAAAATGAAGTGCGCACCGAACTTGGAGGTAATGCCGTTGAAATCGTGGTAGGGGCTCTCGTAGCCGTTGAGCTCGCCTGGCATATCCTTGTCAGCGCCGTCCAGCTCGCGCATCCAGGTGCATTCGATTGCCTGAATAGCATCGGTCAGCACCATGGGGCGCGCCTCACCGGTCTGTTCTTCGATCATGGATTTTTCCAGCTTGAAGTTGCACTTGGGCATCTTTTCTTCGGGCTTGTCGCCGGGCCAGGAAAGCTTGACTGCCTCCTTGAAGGTGGAGGGCTTGTCGTCGATGAAGTTGAGCGTGCACTTGCCGTTGCGCAGGATGTTTTGTGCGGTGTTGGACGAGTTACGGCAGCACAAAAGCATGGCGTAATAGTCCTTGCCCGCTACGTAGTAGGGCTGCACCAGGGAATAGGGACCCAGCGTGGTGGAGTTGTCCTCGCAAAGCGTTGAGATGATGACGGTGGGCATCGGGAAGAACAGAGAGGTCTGGTAGAAGTTGTCCACGATGCGAAGGTTTTCAAAGCTGCTCATGTTGTCTTTCTCCTTTAAGTATATATTATTTTAATATTTTTTCAAGTATTGGGTACACCGCGTCAAATTCCGCGCCCTCCATCGACCAGCAAAGCAGGGCTTCTGCAATAAATTCGGATGCAAAGGCGGGGTCTTGTGCGCCGCGCAGCTCACAAAGCGGCAGGATAAAGGCAGAGATCTGCCCGCGCAGCATGCGGTGGCGCGCAGAGGAGCCGATGGCTGCCGATCTGGCAGCGTCCGCATCCGAAAACAGGGCTTGGTTCTGTGCCGCAAAATCGCCAAGGGCTTCGTAAATGCCGCGCAAAAGCACCTCGGGCTGATCCTTGGGCAGGGCGGACATGGTGTCCAGATATTGCTTCCAATCCTCGAACAAAAAGGAGGCGATCAGCACGTCCTTGGAGGCAAAGTAGTTATAGACCGTGCCCACGCCCAGCGAGCACGCGCCCGCTACCGAGCGCACGGTGGTTTGTGCGTAGCCGCGCTGTGCGATCTGTCTGCGCGCCTCGGCAAGCAGCTGCGCGCGCACGTTTTCAATGATCTTGGGCATTTTTATTCTCCTTTCATAAAAGCAGCAATGCTGTCTGCGCTGAAAGTGATCTGTTGCTGTGGGGTCAGGGTGGCTGCGCCGTCGCCCTTTTGCGCGCCGTATGCGCCAAAGTAGGCGTGGTTGCCGCCCGCAATTTCGGTTTCGGTTGTGTCGGTGGGGAGATTGGATCGGTAAAGGGCATATTTCTCGCGGTTGAGCACGCCGTCCTCGCTGCCCACCAGCGAAAGCGCGCGCAGCTCTTGCCCCGAAAGGTCTGCCGTGGAGTAGGATGCCAGCAGGATCAAGCCGTCAAACTCGGTTGCGTGCTTTGCAAGGTAGGATGCCGCCATGCTGCCGCCCAGCGAGTGACCGCCGATATACCAATGCGCCACGGCAGGGAATTGCTCTCTGATGCCGTCCGCCGCGTGCATATCCAGCACCGCCAGACGCAGCGGCATTTTGACCAGGATGCAGAGAATGCCGCGTGCGGCAAGCGCACGCAAAAGCGGCTCGTAGGCGGTGTGCTCCACCTTGCCGCCGGGGTAGAAGATCAGACCGTGTGCCGCGTCCGCGTTTCCGTAGGCGATATTGCCACCGCCCAGTGTGCGTACGCTGACGCCGTCGCCCTGCGCCATTGCAGCGATGGCAGCGGCATCTGCTCTGTAGTAGTCACAAACGTAAAGCGTGCATGCGCCAAGCGGCAGCATTACGGCTAAAGTTATGCAGATCAAGCCTATCCATAGCTTTTTTGTCCGTTTCATGCGTGCCCTCCTTTTTTGTGAACCTGTTCATAATAAATTATAGCGCATTTTTACCACCGTGTCAAGTATCGGCAAAAAAACACCGTTATCAAAATGTGATAACGGTGTGAATGGTTCTGATATGGGGTCATATGCCGTACTTGATCTTGATGCGCTGCAGCTTATCGCCGATCGGCTTGGCGAACACGGCAAGGAAGATGACGTTGGAGGCTGCATACAGGGCGGTGTGCGGCAGGGCAGTGATCAGCGCGGCGGTGTAGCCCTCGACACTCAGCGCGCCCGATGCCCACAGCACGCTCCATACGTCCATGACTGCGGAAAAAGCAACGCCTGCAAGCACGCCGTAGAGCAAAAGCAGCACGCGGCTTTTGCCAAGGGGACGCGAGAGCAGCCCCGCAAACAGTCCGATCAGCCCCCAGCCAAGCATCTGAAAGGGCGTCCAAGGACCTTGCCCGAACAGAAAATTGGAAAGCAGTGCCGCGACCGAGCCGGTATAAAAGCCTGCCTGCGGACCGAGATACACGGCGCACAGCACCACGATGGCGGTGACGGGCTTGAAAATCGGAATGAGTCTGCCCACCACGCACAAGGCGACCATGACCGAGACCAGCACCGTGCGGCGCGTGCCGATCTCGCGTCTCTCAAAGCCTGCAATCAGCAGCAAAAGCGAGAGAATGGCAACGGCAAGCGAGATAAAAAGGTGGGCTTTTGCGTCAAACGCCAAAGCACCCACAATCACCGCGCAGGGGATCAGCAGGGCGGGGATCAGGACGGTGAGCGTTTTGCGCAGCGCGGAATTTGCGATATACATCATACCGTTTCCCCCCGACACAGCGCAACGACGTCACGCACCGTGACGGCATTGTCAAAGTACCCGCGCGTCATGCGGCGGGCGGCGGTGGTATAAAAGTTGTTTTCGGCAAAAAATGCACGGGGGAGCGCATCGGAAACAGCAGCGCCGCGGAAAAAGAGCACGCAGCGATCGGCGCACAAGGCGGCAAACTCCACGTCGTGCGTGACGACTAAAATGCTGACGCCCTGCGACTTGAGCGTGCGCATGATCTCTGTCAGCATCGCCTTTTTCTCTGCATCAAGTCCCTTGGTCGGCTCATCCATCAGCAGGATCCTGGGCTTGGTTGCAAGCGCCTTGGCAAGAGCCAAGAGCTGCTGCTCACCGCCCGAAAGGTCGTAGGGGTGGGTATCTTGCAGGTGCGAGAGGTCAAAGGGCAGCGCGCCCGATGCGATGCCCGCGTCGGCAAGCTCCTCGCGCACCGTGTTGCAAAGGAATGCCGTTTGCACGTCCTGCGGCAAAAGAGAGAGGCACTCGCGGTATAATTCCTGCCCGCGCAGCTCGCGCATGCGCTTGCCGAGCACGGAGATTTTGCCCGCATAGGGCTTGCACAGCCCCGCGGCAACCTTCAGCATGGTGGATTTGCCCGAGCCGTTGCCGCCCAGCACGCACAAAGTCTCGCCCGCGTGCAGCGTCAGCGATAGGTTTTGCAATACGTCCGGTCCCGTGCGGTCGTAGCGGAAATGTACGTTTTTGAGCTCTAAGACGGGAGTGTTGCCCTTGCGCGGCGCGTCCGGGGGCATCGCGCGCGCCTTGCCGGGCGCGTGTGCAGCGATCATTTCACGCCCCTCTCGGATCGAGAGCGGATAGGTGTGATCGCCCAGCGCGCAGGAGACGCGCAAGGCGGCAGGCATGGAAGCAAGCAGCGCAGGGTACTGCGCCAGGATGGGCGCGAGTGCTTTGGGCGTGTCTGCACCGGGCAATTTTCCCTCGTGCAGCAAAATCAGCTTGTCGCACATGGGCACAAGCTCTTCCAAGCGGTGCTCCGCGATCAGCACGGTCAGCGAAAAATCGCGGTTGAGCTTTTTGAGCGTGTGCAAAAATTCCGCAGCCGCAATGGGATCAAGCTGCGAGGTGGGCTCGTCCAAAATCAGCAGATCGGGGCGCATGACCATGACCGAGGCAAGGGACAAAAGCTGCTTTTGTCCGCCCGAAAGTGCGCTGACGGGCAGGTCAAACCAAGGTTCAATGCCGAAATAGCTTGCCATTTCGGCAACGCGGCGTGAGATCTCGCTTTGCGAAAGCCCCAAGTTTTCAAGCCCGAACGCCAGCTCATGCCATACCTTGTCGCAAACGATCTGCTGGTCGGGCATCTGACACACAAATCCGATACGCGCGGCAGATTCACGGTCAGGCAGGTCTGCAAGCGGCGTGTCTTTGTAAAGAATTTCGCCCGTAAGCGTACCGTGCGGAGCAAGAGCGGGCTTGCAAAGGCGCAAAAGCGTGGATTTGCCGCTGCCCGTACCGCCCGCAAGCACGCAGAATTCGCCCTCGCCTACAGAGAAGGATATGCCGTCAAGCACGCGGCGCGCGGTATTGGGGTATGCAAAGGTCAGATTTTTGAGCGTAAGTATTTCCATTTTACCGCGTCCTCCGTTTCCATCAAAATGGGCAGCGCGATCAGCGCGCCGTAAGATATATAACCCAGCCATGAAAGTGCGCCCGTATGGGGGAGCACCACGGTGGGGTAGAATGCAAAATCAAGTGCCCCCAACGCAAGAGGCAGGACGGTGCCTGCGGCAAGCGCAAGGGTCAGGGAGAGGTAGAGCGCATCGCGGTGCGAAAAGGTGAAGATCGCGTAGTGCGTGCGCTTGCCCGTGCCGTACCCGCGTGCGGTCATGCTGCCTGCACTCACAATGCCGTTTTCCAGCGCCCAACCGAGCAGCACCCAAAAGATGCGCAGCGCCCCGCGTGCGCGGTCAATGACGTTGTCCTCCTTGTAAAGCCCCAGCGCGGTCTGCGTTTGCTTGATCCTGCGCCATTGCTCCGAGAGCAGAGCGACGTAGCGCAGCCCCATGGAGAGAATGAGGGAGAGACGCGGGGAGAGAGAACCGAACAGGTAAAGGAGCTTGTCGCTTTGCATGATCGCGGAAAAGGATGCGAACAGGTACAGCGTTGCAAGCACCGCCCCTGCCGAGGTCAAGCCCCAAAGCACAGCCTCAAGCGAGATGGGCTTGTTTCCGATGACCAGAAGCACGGTTGCACCGTGGCGCGAAAACAGGGGATTGAGCAGCACCGTCAGCGCAAACAGCCCCCAGAAAAGCAGGTGCGTGCGCGTGCGTTTGACATCATGGCGCAAAAGGCACAGCGCAAGAGCCCCCGCAAGTGCCATGGAGAGCAATACGGGATGCGCGCAGAACATGGCAATGCCTGCCACGGCTAAAAAATATGCGGTGATGGTAAAGGGATTGAGTCTGTCCAAGGCGCGCATGCCGTATTCTCCTTTCATGTGTTTTTGACGTTATTTTCCCACCGTTAAGGTGTATTCCCAGACGATCTCGTCGCCGTCCGAGAGGGGATAGGCGGCACATCCCATGGAAGGGATGACTCCGTTTACCTTGTAATTCCAACCCGAAAGGTCACCGTGCTCCATTTCGTACAGGTGTCCGATGCCGCGCACGTACATGGTGTCCCCTATGCCGGTGGCGTCAAGGTGCAGGGAATGTTGGCGGGCTGCCTCGACCAAAATATCGTAAACCGTCTGTCCTGCCTCGATCTCATAGGTTTGGGTTGCGAGCACGATGCCGTCGCTTGGCAGGTGATCGATCTCTTCAAGACCGGGCACGGCGTCGCAGCGAATGGTCAGCGTCACGGTGCCGATGGGATTTTGCTTGGTGATATCCTCGCCGCCGTAATAGTCCTCGGGCGTGCGGATATCGATCAAAATAATTGCTGCTACAAGCACGGCGATCGCAAGACCGAGCGCGATAAAGTTTTTGTAGTGGCGTTTTTTGCAGATGATGAGCACGATGCAGACGATCACACCCAGTAAAATGACCGCCGCACACGCGATGGGCTTATAGGAAAGCGCGTCTGGGGGTTCACTTGCGGGCGGCGCGGTCTGCGTTACGGATTCCTCCTCGGTCATCGGCGCGGTTTCTGCCTCGTCGGGGCGGGCATGGTCAAGGTCATAGAGCGGTGGCAGCCCTTGCGCAAAGCGCAGGTAGGCGGTTGCGGCACAGAGCACCTGCGCGGTCGCGGCTGCGCTGTAAGAGTCGCCCTTGACGTGGGCGTAGCCGCCGCCCTCGAGTGCAAAGCTTTCCATCGAATCCATCGGGGAGCAGTTGTTTTTGATAAATCTCGCGTCGGTGCAGGGATCAATGCCCAGCGCGCACAGCGCAATGATGACCTGTGCGGCACTTTCGGGGTTTTCCACACCGTAGCTGAGAAATCCGCCCTGCTCGGTCTGCCGCTCGGAGAGCAGGGAAAGGGCGCGATCGATCGCATCGCTGACCTCTTTTGCGTTTCGGTAGGGGGCGAGGGCTTGCAGAACCATGGCGGTCACGTCCGCGTCGGAAACGGAGCCGCTGACCGCCCAGCCGCCGTCGTCCTTTTGCAGGGCAAGGATCTCATCTATGATTTGATCTTGGGAGAGCGGTGCAGCGTAGCCGTTGTTGACCATATGCAGCCCGTAGGCGTAGCTCATAATGCCGAGCTTGCCGACGGTGCTTTCCGGCGTTTGCGCAATATAGGCGTCGGTCGAGCCGATGGCGGCGAGGATCAGCGCATATTTTTGTTTGGTGGTAGCGGATGGAACAGTGTTTTTGCCAAGATAGTCGAGCAATGCCTGTTCATAGGCGGAAAAGTCATATTCGCCGCTTTGCGCAAGGCACAGAATATACCACTCCGCGCCCACGCCTGCTTGCGCAGAGAGCGTGGTGTTGATCCATGTTTGCGTATCCGCACCCTTTTGTACAAAGACGAGGATGCCGTCGGCAATTGCTTGTGCACGCTCGGTGTCAGGGCTTTCGGCACTTGTTGTCAGCGTGCCGAAGCAGAGAAGCAGGCACAAAAGACAGCAAAAAAGTGCCAAAAGCTTACGTTTCATAGGTATTTAGTTCTCCCTCTTCTTCATGCAGAGGTATGCAAGGGGCAGAAGCGCGAGCAGGCTTGCGCCCACGATTGCGCCGCATCCCGTTTCCTCTTCGGGAGCTTCTGCCTCAGCCTTCACCACGTTGATGCTGCACACGGGAGGTACCAGCGTTTGCGTCTCGCTCTTTGCGCTGATCACGGTGGTGCCGATCTCGTTGCGTCTGAAGGTAGCCTTTCCGTTTTCGTCGGTCACGATGCCTGTGGGGGCGCCGTCAACCGTGATGGTCGCGTCCTTGACGGGATAGGTAATGGGATTCCAGCTTTCATCATAGCCTGCCGCCATGAGCGTCAGCTCGATCTCCTCGCCTACCTCCACCGTTTTGGTGGATACGTCAAAATACGTGTACACGTCACTCCAGTCGCTGCTTGCGTAAACGAAAGCGGTGACGTAATCACCGTCCTTGACAGGGTCTGCAAGGCTCATGCAGGAAGCGTTATTGAGATAGTAGCCGTAAGCGCCGGATTCGTCGCCCCACAGCTTGCTCATGCTCAGACCGTATTCGCTTGTGTAGGAGCCGTAGCCTGCGTCCGCGCCTCCCTCGTAAGCCTTTTGGTGTGCGGCGTACAGGACATCGTTGACTGTGATGCTTCCGTCACCGTCGCAGTCTTCAAGTATGACCGCAATGTGTGTAGCAACAAGCTCGCCTTTGACGGCAATGGTGACGTAGGCGGTGGAGAGCTCAACGGATACTGCGGTGGAATTTTCTGCCGATGCACCGATGGCAAGCAGAGAGAGAAGCAGACAAAGCGTGGTGATGAGAGTCAGGGTTCTTTTCATGGGGAATTCTCCTTTTCTTTGTTTATATTTTTTGTCTGCGCGGACACCTCATCCCGTGCAGATGCGCGTTTTGCCAGCTTTGCTTCGGTACGTAATCTTTTGGATCTGATGTGCTTTTGTTTGTTCTTTTCGGCTTTTCCGTCATCGCGTACGGGCTTGATGCCTGCCGCCTCCAGCGCACGTGGCCAAGGGCCGAGATGCGCCTTGATGGCAACCACCTCGCGCTCGGTAAAATCGTCGCGCTTGGGGTAGCGTGCGCCGCCAAGCGCGGTGTGCTTGCACACGAGCAGCTCGATGCAATCTTGTTTCGTCAGCTTTTCAGGCATGGCGACCTCCTCTTGAAAGTTTTTGATCGACCTTTTTTCAAAAAAGGATGCTGGCGTGTGAAGATATTGTTAGTTGCGAGTGGTATCAGACGCCAGCTGATGCTGAATTTTTTATTCAGCATCCAACACTTAACCGGGCGGCGCCCCGAGTCGCGCCCGCAGGCGCGAAATTTCCTATAACGGCCTTTCATTTCGCGCAGCGAAATATGTTCTTCTTTGGGCCTCTTTGCTCAAAAAGAACGGAGAGGGATTTCTCACATAAACTCCCAACGGTGGGAAAACGGAGGGGGGCTCGTCCCTCTTTCCCAAACAAAAAACGCTTTCTTACCCAAATGGGCAAAAAAGCGCAGCGATCCTGTCCGCACGTATGGGTACACTCCGGGCATACCTCCCCATTGATGCGAACGTAAAACGGCTACACTTTTCATATCCAAAAGTAACTTCCTTAGCGCGGATGGCGGGTATTCCGACTGTAACGGTAATGATGGTTGCGACGGATTTTCACCGAACTTCCCCCTGATCCGGGAAACGCATCCCGGAGCCGAACCGCGAACGGTATTCAGTTGCATTCATTGTAGCATGGTCGAGCGAGTTTGTCAAGAATTTTTTATAACCGTCTTGCAAAACGCGCACTCTTCCTGTATAATAAAAGAAAAAGCCTAATGGAGGTTACTATGGTTTACAAGAATTTGAACGGCGTTTCTCTCAGCGCACTGGGTATGGGCTGCATGCGCCTGCCGCAGAAGAGTGAGAACGGTGCTGATATTGACGAGGTCGCCCTTGCTGAGATGGTCGAGCTTGCCATGAGCCGCGGCGTAAACTACTTTGACACCGCATGGGTATATCATCAGGGGAAGAGCGAGGAATTTATGGGCAGAGCACTGGCAAAATATCCTCGCGAAAGCTTTTATATTGCCACCAAGTTCCCGGGCTTCTCGCCTGATTTCTGGGGCAATGCGCCCAAGATCTTTGCGGCACAGCTGGAGAGATTGGGCATGGATTACATCGACTACTATCTGGTGCACAGCGTCACCGAGTCCAATATCGAGCAGTATCTTGACACCGAAAAGTACGGTGACGTGGAATATCTGATCTCGGAAAAGAAGGCGGGCAGAATCAAGCACCTCGGCTTTTCCACCCACGGCACGCTGGCAACCATGAAGAGATTCCTGGACAAGTACGCGTCCGAAATGGAATTCTGCCAGATCCAGCTCAACTATCTGGACTACAAGCTGCAAAGCGCCAAGGAAAAGGTAGAGCTGATCCGTTCGTACGGCCTTGGCGTATGGGTCATGGAGCCCGTGCGCGGCGGCAGACTTGCCAACCTTGAGCCCGAATATATGGCAAAATTGGAGGCTCTGCGCCCCGGTGTCAGCGCGCCCGAATGGGCGTTCAGATTTTTGCAGTCCATTCCCGAGGTGATCGTGACGCTGTCTGGTATGTCCAACCGCGAACAGTTAGAGCAGAACATTACCACCTTTGACGATGAGAAGGTGCTGACCAAGCAGGAGTGGGACACCCTTTTGGAAATTGCGGACGATATGATCGCCAAGAAGACCTTGCCCTGCACAAATTGCCGTTATTGCACGCCTTATTGCGCACAGGAGTTGAATATTCCACAAATGATTAAGTTCTATAACGCGCAAATGTACCCCGAGCACGCAGGAGAGGTCAAGGCGCAGGTGCGCGCGCTGCCCGATGAGCAGAAGCCCACGGCTTGCATTGCCTGCCGCGCTTGCGAGGACGTTTGCCCGCAGAATATCAAGATCTCCGAGATGATGGCGGAGTTGGCAAAGCGCACTTGCTGACGCAAGCACGCTTTGCAGTGAAATATTTCGCCGATGGCGAAATGTGAAATTCACGCTGCGCGTGAGTGAAATTTTCGCTACGCGAAAGTGAAATGTTCCGCGTGCGCGGAACGTTGCGGTAGAAATTTGCCAAAAGGCAAATTTCAATTTAATTATATTGACCTCTTGGTTATTTCCAAAATCCCGATCTGCCGAAAGGAGATTTTTATGAGCGTCACGTTTGAAACCTTCAAAATCCGCGGCAACGTGCCAAATGGGCAGAATCCGCTGCCTCGCTTTCGCGAGCGCAAGCCCTCGCCTGCGCGTACCGACGGGGATTTTCCCGCGCATCTGTCAGAGACGCTGGGCTGCATGACCAAGGTGCTGCCCTATATGACGCAGGACAGGTATGACCGCAGCCGCGAGGTGCTGGAATTGCCCTCGTTTGTCTTGGAAAACGAGTATTTGCGTGCGCGTTTTCTGCCTTCCTTAGGCGGCAGATTGCATGCATTGTACGATAAGGTCGCCAAAAAGGAGCTTTTGTTTGCCAATCCCGTGATCCAGCCCGGTAATCTGGCAATTCGCAACGCATGGCTTTCGGGCGGCATTGAGTGGAATATCGGCAACTTCGGGCACACGTATACCACTTGCGACAACGTGTACGCGGCGGTGCTTGCGGACGGAGAAGGCAACGATTTTTTGCGTATTTATGAGTTTGAACGCAATAAAAGCATTTTCTGGCAGGTGGATTTTCACTTGCCCAAGGGCGAAAAACGCTTGTATTCGCACGTCAAACTGATCAATCCCTTCGATAAGGATACCACGACCTACTGGTGGAGCAATATTGCCGTGCGCGCCGAGAGCCGCGTGCGCATTCTGGCAAGCCATAAGCAGGTTATTTCCTTCGTGGACGGCGCTTGCCGCTACGAAACGCTGCCCAATCTGGTCGCAATGGGCGGTATTGACGCTACTTATCCCGCAAATGCCGATCGCGCGTACGATTATTTCATCCAATGCGAGGACGAGAATGCCTCTACCTGGGAGGTCGCGGCGTATGAAGACGGTTCGATCTTTTACGAACGCTCCACCGCGCCCCTGTTGTATAAGAAGCTTTTTGCTTGGGGCGAGCATGGCGCAGGCAAGCACTGGCAGGAATATTTGTCGGACGGCAAGGGAACGGGCTATTATGCCGAAATGCAGGCAGGCATCGCGCCCTCGCAGCTGCACGATAAGGTGATGCCTGCAGGCTGCGTGTACGAATGGACGCAATGCTACGGCGGTATGACGCTGGATGCGGGCAAAATGCTGGACGTTGACTATGACGGCGCGTGCGCGTACGTGGGCGCAGCCATTGATGCCGAGATCAGCGCGGAAAATATCCAAAAAATCCACGAAAATATGTGCAAATGGGCACTTTTGCCCGTAAATGAAGCGCAGATTTTGCATTATGGCACGGGATTTGGTGCGCTGGAGATCGCAAGAATGGCGGTGGACGGTGACGGAGAGCCGCCCGTATCCATGTGCTTCCCGACCTCTCGCATCGGAGACGCCGAACAAATATGGCAGGCGCTGTTGGAAAAGGGAAGCTTGCCCACGCAAGACCCTGCTGCGCTGCCGCTTTCCTATATGGTCAGCCCCAAATGGCTGGAAAGACTGCGCAAAGCGCCCGAAACGTGGAATAATCTCTTGCATTTGGGCATTGCGGAGTACGAATGGCATAACGTACAGGTGCTTGTCAACGCCTCTTACGACCAAGAACAGCGCGAAAATGCCGAAAAAGCGGCGAAAAACGCTTGGCTTGCATCGGTTGCGTGCGCCCCCAACTGCTGGTCGCTGCGCAATCTTGCCGTTTTGGAGCGCGAGGCAGGCAACAATGCGGGCGCGCAGGCATATTATGATAAGGCAGTCGCGCTGGAGGGCGCGTATGCAGACGTGGCGCTGGCAAGCGAATATTTGCAGTATCTGATCGCGTGCGGCGCGCATCAAAAGGCGTGGGAACTGTACGAAAAAATGCCCGAAAACTGCCGTGCGGACGACAGAATCTGCATTACGGCGGCAAAAGCGGCGCTGCGGCTGCGCAAGAGCGACTATTTAGAGGCGTTTTTTGCAACCGAGCACCACGCCATTTCCGAGGGCGAGACCACGCTGACCGATCTTTGGTTCGGTTTTTGCGCGTTGAAGCTCGCAAAGGAGCGCGGCATTGCAGATCCGACCGAGCAGGAGCTTGCGGACCTTGCCGACGAGGCGTGGGATCTGTGTCCGCCCGATGCGTCGATCGACTTCCGCATGTCGCTTGACAGGAAAAACAAATATAGGATCTGACGTGTCGTACGACACGATTGTGCACGGTGCACAATACAGAATGCATGTGAAAATACAGCACAGACTGTCTCAAATGAGCGGTTTGTGCTGTAATTTTGCATATTACGTGCATAAATATACAAATATACGGTATATGCAGAATATTGATGCGGAATGCCTTATGAAACCCTGCTAAATGTCGGTTGCATTTGCCTGCCGTCTGCGGAATGCAATGCGCAGGGGCGTGCGATTGCACGCACAAGGCACAAGATACGCCGCGTGTCGGGCGGGGATGATACAAGGGATTGTGGTGGTGAAAATATGCAATGGTATACTATATAATAAAATGTAGGAATTGTATCAAAAACGTGCGGAAACAAAGCGTGGGACGCAGCGGTGTCGGCTTTGGCGCGCGCGCCTGCGACGTCTTGCCGCGCGGGGCGTCAAGGATGCTGTCCGCGCCTGCTTGATTTTGCAAGTTTTGGGGCGCGCGGTTTCATTTACAAAATTGCACCGCTGCGCGCAAGTGCTGCCAAAGTGCCGAAAAACAGGAAAAAAATCAAAAAAACAGTGAATAATTTTCATTTTTCCGTCGCAAAGTAGTTGACAAATGAAATTTTATATGATAAAATAGTCACGTTCATATCCTGCCGGGGTATTTTTTTCGTGTTGGACGCGGTTAGAATGAGGGACTTTCGCGTTTGATTGCGAAAAGTGCTTCGACAGATGAAACATTAAAAACCAAATTCATAAATGGAGGACATATTTATGAGAAACTACAGATCCATTCTTACTATGGTACTGTGTCTGGTTATGGTTGCTCTCATGATCGTTGGCTGTAAGCAGCCCGCAGGTGGTCCCAACAACGAAACCACCGGCACCGAGGCTGGCACCGACGCTCCCGAGGTTGTGGAACCCTACGTTCCCAAGAAGGCTGAGTACAACACTACCACCAGCGTAATGCCCAGTAACTGGAACGAACTGACGTATCAGGACAACAATGATACTCAGATCATGAGCTACATCGGCTCTGCATTCTTCGAATACGACTACAAGTTCGCAGATGACAAGAAGTTCAATGCTGACGGCTCTATCAACAAGGACGGCATCGTTGCCGGCGCTTACACCACCAACTACTCCGCAGCTACCAAGCTCGAGGACGTTACCTCTATCGTTGACGCTAAGTGGGGCTACACCGACGCTCAGAAGACTGAGGGTGGCTACGCTTGGAAGATCACCCTGCGTGACGACCTGAAGTGGGACGATGGCACCGCTATCAAGGCTGCTGACTTCGTTTGGACCATGAAGCAGGTTCTGGACCCCGACTTCATGAACTACCGCGCAAACACCTACTACGATACCCTCATGATCAAGAACGCTAAGGCGTACTTCTACAAGAACACCGAAGGCACCTACGAGCCTGTAACCGCTAAGGGCTTCGAATCCATCCAGGCAGCTATCGATGCAGGCGAGACCGTTTACATCGACCTGTACAACACCTGGGGTGCAGATCCCTCTTGGGTCAGCGCTGACGGCGCAGCTTGCCCTCAGTGGGCTCCCATCACCGATGAGACCGTTTACGAAGGTCTGTACAACGGCCAGCCCGACTCTTGCAGCGGTAAGGGCGTTTACGACTACCTCGTAGCTAACGGCTACGGTCCTTACATCGAGCCCGGCCAGCAGTATGGCTCTTGGATCGCTGTATACGTTGAGAACACCAACCGTGACGTTGCTTTCGAGACCGTTGGTATCTACTCCATCGACGAAGAGAACGCTATCGTTCTTTGCCTTGACAAGAGCTACGAGTTCCTGAAGGAAGACGGCTCTCTGTCCGTTTGGGCTCCTTACTACTTCTCCAGCCTGCCTCTGGTACACCAGGCTAAGTATGACGCTAACAGAATCGCTCCCGAAAACGGTGCAACTCTGTGGACCTCTAAGTACAACTCCTCTCTCGAGACCACCGCTTCTTGGGGCCCCTACAAGCTCGTTGAGTTTGAGACCGGCTCTCACTACAAGCTGGCTATCAACGAGAACTGGTACGGTTGGAACATGGAGACCTACAAGAACCAGTACAACGTAACCGCTATCAACTGCCGTGCAGTTGAGGAGTTCTCTCCCAAGTGGCTGGGCTTCCTGAACGGTTCTTACGACGACGCTTCTCTGCAGACTGAGAACGTTGAAGAGTACCTCGACTCCAAGTACGTTTACTTCACCTCTACCTCTACCGGTACCTTCGGTATGCAGCTGTTCTCCGACCTCGATACTCTGAAGAACAGTGCAAACAACAACGGTATTCTGGCTATCCAGGAATTCCGTCACGCATTCAACCTCGCTCTGAACAGAAGTGACATCGTTGAAAAGATCTGGCCCGGTTCTTCCGTTCCTTGCTTCGGTCTGCTGAACGTTGCTTACTACTATGATATCGAGAACTCTCCTGAGCTGGCAGATGGCGGTCAGTACCGTAACACCCAGACTGCTAAGGAAGGTATCCTTCGCGCTTACGGCTACGTACAGGGCGATGATGGCAAGTGGTCCAGTGGCGACCTGACCGGTCTGACCACCGACGCAGCTTACAACACCTTGACCGGTTACAACCCCACCGTTGCTAAGGAAAAGATGAAGGAAGCTATCGAGATCCTGCTTGCTGACACTGAGAAGTACGGCTACGACTCCTCCAAGAACATCACTCTCGTTTACGGTTCTTCTACCGATAACGATAAGCAGAGATTCAGAGCTGAATACCTGCAGGGCGTTCTGGATGACCTGACCAAGGGCACCGCTCTGGAAGACAAGATCGACGTTGTATTCGATGCATCCGCAGGCTCTGCATGGGCAGATGCTTTCCGTACCGGCCAGACTCAGATCGGTTTCGGTTACGGCTTCTCCGGTAACGCATTCAACCCCTTCGATATCATCGGCGCATTTGTTAACCCCGATGACTCCCTGAACTACCACATGTACTGGGATACCAGTGTTATCAACCTGACTCTGACCATGCCCGAGGATGAAAAGATGGATTACGAGGGCGAGGGCCAGGAGATCACCATGTCTATTCAGAACTGGTACTTCTGCCTGAACGGTCTGGCAGCTACCGAGAACCAGCAGTACACCTACAACTGGTCCGAGGGTAAGGCTCCCACCAAGGCAAGACTGATGATCCTCTCCAAGCTGGAAGAGCTCACCATTATGGAGTCTCGCTCCGTAATGCTGATCGCTGACGGCGGCGGATCCTTCCTGGGCGCTAAGTTCTCTTACTTCTCTGAGACCGAGCACACCTTCATGGGCTTCGGCGGTCTGAGATACATCCAGGTTGAGTACACCGATGCAGAGTGGGCTGAGTTTGTTAAGGCAAACAACGGCGACCTCTCTACCGAGTACAAGAAGACCGAGTAATTTCGGTAACGGCTGATTTGGGGTTCAGCAGAGCCCTGAAATAAGGCGGTGGGCGAATTCCGTTCGCCCACCGCTGATTTCGCGTTTTATCACTCCCTCAACATACGTAAAAAACAGTTTATTGATGCTGCCAATCGGGCAGAACGTCGGCAGAAACGCGCCGATCAACCATTGAATTTACAGTTATTTCGTAAAAACACCGTGCGCGCAATGCATTGCGCGCAAAACGCCCTTACAAACGGCGCCGAAACAGGCGTTTCGGCGTGGTGTGCAAGGGCGTATCCGCATAGGTGCTGAATCGAATTGCAAGGAGTGATTCGTTTTGGCATCCCGTGCAAAGCACACCTTGAAAAAGGTGTACATGACTTAGAAAAAAACAAAAACAGAGGAGAAACACCTATGTATATGTTTAAATACATTACAAAGCGTTTGGGATTGATGTTGGTCACGTTCTTCATCATTTTCACCATGTGCTTTGTGTTGATCAAACTGTTACCCATCCCCGCGAATATCCTGCCGGGTATGGATACCGAGATCGCCTACAGAACGCTGGAGGGCAGAGGCTGGATCACCAATCTCAGACCCGGTCCCAACGGTACCTGGCAATTCGATAGAGTACCGGTGCTGATCCAGTACGGTAACTACCTGACCAAGGTCATTACCAAGGGTGACTTCGGTATTGCGACCACCCTGCAGGGTTATGCTACCAAGGATCTTTGGACGGAAGTATTCCTTCCCAAGCTTCCTCCTACAATTCTGATCAATATTTACTCGAGCTTGATCGGCGTTCCGATCGGTCTGGGCTTGGGTATTTTGGCTGCGCTCAAAAAGAATAAGTGGCAGGACCAGGTCATCAATATTTTCATTATCTTGCTGATCTCGCTGCCGTCCATCGTTTTGGCGTTGCTGATTCAGTATTTGCTGTGCTTTAAGCTGCGCTTGTTCCCGCTGAGTATGGAGACGAGTAACGCCTACTTCACCTGGCCGGTATTCAAATCCATGCTGCCCGCAGTCTTTGCGCTGTGCCTTGGCTCGATCGCGGGTTACGCACGTTACACCCGTGCGGAGCTGTCCGAGGTGCTGACCGGTGAGTTCATGCTGCTGGCAAGAACCAAGGGCTTGACCAAGAGACAGGCTATCTTCCGCCATGCAATGCGTAATTCCATGGTCGTTATTTTCCCGTCCATTTTGTCCGAGTTTATCTCGGTGCTTTCCGGTTCGCTGATCATTGAGCGTATGTTCTTGGTCAACGGCGTGGGCGGGTTGTATCTTAAGGCGATTGAAAACACAGACTACGATGCGTTCATGCTGCTGTCCGGCTTCTATACTCTGGTCGGCTTGACTGCAGGTATTGTAATCGATATCAGCTACGGTATCATTGACCCGAGAATCAGAATGGGGGCGAAGTAATTATGACAAATCAATATCAAAACATCCCCGCTGAAAAGTTCCGCTTTGCAACGAGAACCGACTTTGGTCACGATAAGAAGTTCGATACCAAGCCTGTCAGCTATTTCCAGGGCGCTTGGCGCCGTTTCTGCAAGAACAAGGGTGCAGTCGTTGGCGGTGTCGTCATTATGTTCCTGGTTCTGTTTGCAATCATTGCGCCTTTCTTTACGAACTTTACCCCCGAATACCACGATAAGACCTTCGGCTATTTGCCTCCCAAGATCTCCTTCTTTGACGAGCGCGATATTCCGTTCTGGGACGGCGGTATCATGAAGAGCGTTGGTTCTGTGGCATATTACAAGGATCTTGCTTACGAGCAGGAAACCGGTAAGAACATGATCAAGGGCGACGTCACGGTCAACGAGGACGGCTCGAATTATACCTACCGTTATGACCGTTACTATAAGGGCTTCGGTAATTATAAGGACATTAAACCGGAAGAATACGAAAACATCCAGAAATACCAGAACGAGACCGGCAGACAGGTGCTGTATCCTATGGTTTATATCGAGGACAGACCTCAGCACCAAATAAATCTGAATGACGCCAGCATTTACTACGTGGTAGAGGATCCGAAGGCACCCAAGGTTCGTCCCGTGTTCGACGAGGACGGCAAGGTCATCCCCAACTACTGGACGTATAACGAGGAAGATTTCAACGGTCTGGAGGCTCCCTACAACTCTCTTAGAATTGAGGGTGAGGAGGGCGTTGTCAAGTACGTTCACGTCTATGATGAGGACGGCATGAAGGTCAAGGACGAAAACGGCGAATACGTCATGGAGCCCAAGACCTATTACTA
Organism: Eubacteriales bacterium; assembly: GCA_045587385.1. Taxonomy (GTDB): domain Bacteria; phylum Bacillota; class Clostridia; order Oscillospirales; family CAG-272; genus SVQP01. The sequence continues at coordinate 13,291 of JAZNCE010000122.1, read as the reverse complement.
CGTTTACGGCGGAAAAGGCTCGGGCACCATTCAAGTCAGAGCAGACGAATACGAGTACTACACCTATCAGAACACTCCTCTTGGCGAGGATGGCAAATACCACGAGGAAGATTGCGTTGAGCCTATGTTCTATTTCGGTACGACCGACGAGGGTAAGGATATCTTCGCGTGCCTTGCATACGGTGCAAGATTCTCGTTTGTCTTTGCTTCCGTTGTAGCGATCGTCAACTTTGTTGTCGGTGTGATCTGGGGCTCTATCTCGGGTTACTTCGGCGGCGCGCTTGACCTGGCAATGGAGCGTTTCTGCGAGGTGCTGGGTTCGGTTCCTACCATGATCATCATCACGCTGCTCAAGTTCCACCTCGGACGCTTTATTTTGCAGCAGGGATGGTATGAGCTAAAAGATTATGAAAGTGCACTGATCCTGTTTATTGCGTTCTTCGCAACCGGCTGGATCGGTATGGCAGGCAGAACGCGTATGCAGTTCTACCGCTTTAAGAATCAGGAATACGTGCTGGCAGCAAGAACGCTGGGTGCAAGTGACGCGAGAATCATGTTCAAGCACATTTTCCCCAACGGTATCGGTACTATCGTCACCAGCGTTGCACTGGTCATCCCGTCCATGATCTATTCCGAGACAAGCCTTTCCTACCTGGGTATTATCAACCTGGAGTCGGGTAGAATGACCTCGGTCGGTACGCTGATCAATGCAGGTCAGAAAGCGTTCCAGACGGGTGACCCGAACAAAGCGTACGTGGCACTGTTCCCCTGCGCATTCCTGGTGCTGCTGATGCTCAGCTTCAACTTGTTCGGTAATGGTCTGAGAGACGCGTTCAACCCGTCGCTCAGAGGATCGGAGGATTAAAAGATGGATAACAAAGAAATTAAATTATCAGTCAATAATCTGAAGGTCTCCTTCCGTACCGACGGCGGTAAGGTGCAGGCAGTACGTGATATTTCCTTTGACCTTTATAAGGGCGAGACGCTCGCAATCGTAGGCGAGTCCGGTTCGGGTAAGTCGGTTACCTCCAAGGCTGTTATGGGTATCTCCGCGGTCAACGCGATCTACGAGGGCGGCGAGATTCTGTACGACGGTCAGGATCTGGTTCGTATTCCCGAGGAAGAGATGCACAAGCTGCGCGGCGACAAGATCGCCATGATCTTCCAGGATCCGCTTTCCGCGCTCAACCCCATCATGCGTATCGGTAGACAGATCACCGAGGCGATGCTGCTCAAGAACAAGGCAAACCGCAAGGAGGGTAAGGTAACCTTTAACAAGACCCTTGCCGTGCTGTCCGATACCATGAAAAAGGCTATCGCAGAGGGTGCCGATACCAAAGCAACCGCTGCAGACGTTGACAAGCTGATCAAGACCTTTGACAGCTTTAACATTGAAGCAATCAAGCTGGAAAACAGCTATAACGATTCGCACACCGCTGCACAAGAGGTCATTGCAATGATCGAGGACTTCCTGTTCTTGCACGAAAAGAAGCAGAAGGTGGACGCTGTCGTTACCATCAAGAACGTATACCGTAAGATGGAGGACGTCAACGATAAGTACTTTACTTCCAAGTACGCACTTGCGCTCAAGGATCACAAGGCTGCTTTGGAGGCAGCGCTGCGCGATGAGAAATCCAAGCTGCAGCTGACCGATACAGTCAAAAAGCTGTTTGGCGCAAACGCTAAGCAGCAGGAGGTTTCCCCTACCACCATCGATGCGCTGAGCGCACTCAAGGCAACCGTGCAGGATATGGTTGCACAGACGCCTTATAACTTCTTCAGAATCGGTTACTACGTTTACAAGAACCCCCAGACCGATCTGAGCACCATGCCCGCAGAGGAAGCTAACGAAATCACGTATAAGTTCCTGATGCAGGACTTCATGGACGAGTTTATCGCGCTGGAAAGACTGGCGGTTGCATACTCCGCAAACAAGACGCTGGAACAAAAGAAGGCAGCCGTTGCTGCGTTGGAAAACGCGATTGCGTTCTTCAAGGCAGGCAACTTTACTGCTCGTGATGCCGAGGCGCAGAGCAAGGTTGTCATCAAGAGCGTGCTTGCAGCACTTGATCCTCTTTCCGTTATCAAGGATAACGTGGCTTATACCTTCGGCAGTGCTCTTGAGAGAGAGGTAGAAAAGTACTTCTTCTATATCAAGAACAATCCCAAGGAAGAAAAGCGCTTTGAAAAGCAGACCAAGAAGAAGGAAGCGCTTCTGGCAAAAGGCAAGACGGTAGACTGGAACGTTGTTCCCAAGTCCGTCATTGAGCCCGAGGTACAGATCGAGACCATCGTGTCGGTCATGAACCGCGTCAAGAATAAGTTTGAGGCTGACATTGAGGCTGCGTCCAAGGTTGACTTTGATGCACGCTGCATCGAGATCATCGATTTCCTCAAGGCAAAGGCTTCTCAGGTCGTTTACAAGCTGACCAAGAGAATTGCCAAGGAAAAGGCAATCAAGCTCATGGAAGAGGTTGGTATTCCCGAGGCGAGAATGAGATTCAGACAGTATCCCTTCGAATTCTCGGGCGGTATGCGTCAGCGTATCGTTATCGCAATCGCTCTGTCGGCTAACCCCGATATTCTGATCTGCGACGAGCCTACCACCGCGCTTGACGTAACCATTCAGGCACAGATCCTGGAGCTGATCAACAAGCTCAAGAAAGAGCGTGACCTTTCCATTATCTTTATTACGCACGACCTTGGCGTCGTTGCAAACATGGCAGACAGAATTGCCGTTATGTATGCAGGTAAGATCGTAGAGTACGGTACTGCGGAGGAGGTCTTCTACAATCCTCAGCATCCCTACACCTGGGCACTGCTTTCCTCTATGCCTGACCTGGATACCAACGAAAAGCTGGATGCTATTCCCGGTACGCCTCCCAATATGATCTATCCTCCCGTTGGCGATGCATTTGCGGAAAGAAACAAGTACGCAATGGAGATCGACTTCGAGATGCAGCCTCCCATGTACCAGGTATCTCCCACGCACTATGCGGCTACCTGGCTGCTGCATCCCAACGCTCCTAAGGTGGAGATGCCCAAGGTCATTACCGAGCGTATCAAGAGAATGAAGGAAAGAGGTGGCATCAATGGATAAGCAGAATCAAGAAGTATTGCTGAAAGTCGACCACCTTTGCCAGTATTTCCGTTTGGGACACAAGGACCTCAAGGCGGTTGACGACGTCAGCTTTGAGATCAGAAAAGGCGAGACCTTCGGTCTTGTAGGTGAGTCGGGCTGTGGTAAGACCACGACCGGCAGATCCATTATTAAGCTGTATGACATTACCTCGGGTAACGTATACTTTAAGGGTCAGAGAATCGGCGCAGGCACTCGCTCCTATAAGGATGCGATCAAGAAGGCTAAGGCTGATGCAAAGGCAAGCATCGAAGCTCTCAAGGCAGAGAAGACCGCAGGCAGCAAGAGTGCTGATGAGGTTGACGCTGAGATCGCAAAGATCAAGGGCGAGCTTGCTGTGACCGTTGCAAAGAACAAGGAGCTGATCCGCGATGCAAAGCTGGACCGCAGAGAGGTTGACAAGCAGTATGCTGCTTCCTTGGTCAAGAAGCTGGACGAGGAATTCTCCGTTAAGCTTGCAGAGGCAAAGAACGATCCCGAAAAGCTGGAAGCACTCAAGAGAGAGTACAAGAACAGACGCCGCGTGGCAAAGAAGAGCAAGCTGATCACGCAGATCCAGATGATCTTCCAGGACCCCATCGCGTCTCTTGACCCTCGTATGACCGTACGCGATATCATCGCAGAGGGCATGATCATCAACGGTATTACCGATAAGGAATACATTAACCAGAAGGTTTATGAGATCTTGGAGACGGTTGGTCTTGTGCGCGAGCACGCAGACCGTTATCCCCACGAGTTCTCGGGCGGTCAGCGTCAGAGAATCGGTATTGCGAGAAGCGTTGTCATGGAGCCCGAAATGATCATTGCAGACGAGCCTGTATCCGCACTGGACGTATCCATTCAGGCACAGGTTATCAATCTGCTCAACGATCTGCGTGAGAGTAAGGGCTTGACCGTCCTGTTTATTGCGCACGACTTGTCTGTCGTTAAGTATTTCTCTGACAGAATCGGCGTTATGTACTTTGGTAAGATGGTAGAGCTGGCTGACTCGGACGAGCTGTTCAAGCACCCGCTGCACCCCTACACCAAGTCGCTGCTGTCTGCGATCCCGCTGCCTGACCCGGTTTACGAAAAGCAGCGCGTAAGAATCACGTATAATCCCATTGCAGAGCATGATTATACGGTTGATCAGCCTTCTTTCCGCGAGATCAGCCCCGGACACTTCGTATACTGCAACGATGCTGAGGAAGCAAAGTACAAGCAGATCGTCAATGAGGACTAAAATATCGTGAAACAAGAAAACAAAGCGTTATTGATCCAATATCTTATTTGCTTTGGCGTTGCGAGTCTGATCACGGTTGCCGTATTTGCAATGCAAGGTTTTTTCACCGATAATCTTGCAATTAATCTGCAGATTCTGACAGATGGATTCATGGTTTCGGGCGGCTTGCTGCTGATGTTTGCCGGATTGCTGTTCGTCAGCAGTCAAGGCGCATTGATCGGTATCGGATTTGCTTTGCGTAACGCTGTGCTGACGTGGTTCGTGCCCTTCGGCAGAAAAAAGCAAGAGCGCTATTATGATTACCGCGAAAGAAAGACGGCTGAATTGAAGAAGAAAAACTCACCTGCCATTTTTGTGACGGGACTTGCGTTTTTCGTCATCGGCTTGATCCTGATGGTAATCTGGCTGCGGGTGACCGGTTATCAGTCTCCGCAATAAGTAAAAAATCCCCTTCGCACTTAGTGCGAAGGGTTTTTTTATTTGCACTTGATTCAGATTCTGTAGATCTCGTTTGCCTTGGTGTCGTCAAAGCCGTTGGCACGCAGAAGCTCTTCTGCGCGAACGGGATCATCTACACGCACGATCATGAGTGCCTTGCCCAGGGTCTTGCCTGCACAGGCGTACATGTATTCCACCTCAATGTGGTTGTCTGCAAGCACCGAAAGCACCTCGGCAGCACCGCCCGGATGGTCGTTCATGACCACGGCAAGTACCTCGGTGACCTTGACGATCACGCCGTCGTCGGAGAGGATCTTTTGCGCCTCGTCCACCTTATCCACGATCAGACGGAGCACACCGAAATCGGTGGTATCGGCAAGCGAGAGGGCGGAAATGTCAACGCCGCCGCGTGAGAGGTGCTCCAGGATGGGCACAAGATTGCCCTTGCGGTTTTCAACGAATACGGAAAGCTGCTTTACCTTCATTGTTCACTACCTCTTTTCTTAGAATTTTCTGTTGTCGATGACGCGCTTTGCCTTGCCCTCGCTGCGTGCAATGGTCTTGGGATTGACCAGGTGCACCTTGGCAGAAATGCCCAGCATATCGCGCAGGCCCGAGTTGATGCGCTTTTCGACCGCCTCGATAGAGCGGACATCGTCCGCGAACAACGCGTCGCTCATTTCCACGTTGACGTCAAAGGTGTCGGTGTTGTTGACGCGGTCAACCACGATCTGGTAGTTGGGGGTGATGTCGCCGCCGCTGACCTTGAGCAGCACCTCTTCGATCTGAGAGGGGAATACGTTGACACCGCGAATGATCAGCATATCGTCGCTTCTGCCGCTGGGCTTGCGCATGCGCACGTGGGTTCTGCCGCACTTGCAGGGCTCGTAATTGAGCGAGCAGATGTCGCGGGTGCGGTAACGGATCACGGGGAAGCCCTGCTTGGTAATGGTGGTGAATACAAGCTCACCCGTCGCACCTGCAGGAAGCACCTCGCAGGTGTCGGGGTCGATGATTTCGGGAATGAAGTGGTCTTCCCATACGTGCATACCGCACTGGTGTTCGCACTCGCAAGCCACGCCGGGGCCGAGAATTTCGGAAAGACCGTAAATGTCGTAAGCGCGCAGACCCAGCTTATCTTCGATCTGCTTGCGCATATCCTCGCTCCAGGGCTCTGCACCGAAGATGCCGGCCTTGAGCTTTAGCTGATCCTTCAAGCCCAGCTTTTCAATCTCCTCGCCAAGGTACATGGCGTAAGAGGGGGTGCAGCAAAGTGCAGTCGCACCGAAATCCACCATGTTCTGAATCTGCAGGGAGGTGTTACCCGAGGACATGGGAATGACGGTAGCTCCCAGCGCCTCGGTGCCGCCGTGCGCACCAAGACCGCCCGTGAACAGACCGTAGCCGTAGGATACCTGCACGATATCCTCTTTGGTAAGTCCCACTGCTTCAAGCATTCTTGCTACGCAGTCTGACCACATCTCAAGGTCGTCCTTGGTATATCCTACGACGATTCGCTTGCCGGTCGTACCGGAGGACGCGTGCAGACGCACGATCTCGGACATGGGCGTTGCAAACAGCCCAAAGGGGTAATAGTCACGCAGATCGCTCTTGTACGCGAAGGGCAGTTTGGAAAGATCCTCGATGCCGTGAATGTCGTCGGGGGTCAATCCTTTTTCGTTCATGCGGTTGCGGAAGCATTCCACGTTATCATAGCAATGCTTGACTTGTGCAACCAATCTCTCGCTTTGCAGCTTTTCCAGCTGCTCGCGAGGCATACATTCGATGGAAGGATTTCTGATAGCCATAGGGAGCCTCTTTCTTTTGATTTGGGTTTAAGATTTTTTGCGTTTGAGATTTAAAATGATACCAAGGGCAACCGACAAAGCGGCAGCCATGGCAACTTGGTATTCTGCGGGGAGCATAAAGGTGAGGGTGTGTGCGGGGATCCAGAACAGCGGAACGGTCTTGCACAGGGTAAAGGACGCGAACTTTTCCCAATCTACCTTATGGATGACGTTGGCAAGAGAGATGTGTCGCTTGCCCGAGGCATACAGGTCAAGATAGGTGTCCGAGCACTTGTGCAGTGCCATAAAGGTGGGACCGAAGGAAAGGTTCATGGTTGCGCTGATCATAAACGCCTTGATAAAGGAATGGAGCAGGGCGTTTTGGGGGCAGGGGAGCAAACCGCTCTGCATGAGCGCGCCAACGCCTGCACCAAAGATCTTCATCATGTAGGTGATCCAGACGCCGATGACGCCCCAGATCAGAAACCGCGCCCACACGTAAGAGGGCAGCGCCCATTGCTTTTTTGCAAGACGAACGGCAAGCAGCTCGCCCGCGGTGGCAAGAACGGCGAATTTTGCAAAGCCCATGAGGTAGGGGTGATCGTTGGAGAGTGCTTTGAACACCTCGCGCGAGGCGGGAATAATCAATATTGCGGCAAAGCCGCAAAGGGAAAGTATGATGTATACGATGATCAGGCTCCTTTTCCACGCGGTGGAGGTCTGCTTCATATCAGTTCTCCTTTGCGTAGTTGTATCCTGCATCAAAGGCGCGCAGGTTGGCGTCCAAGAACTTGGCGGGCACGCACTCGCGTACAGCGGTGATCCAGGTTTCGTAAGGAATATTGGTGTTCTTTGCCATCACACCCATGAGCACGACGTTGACAGCCTTGACGTTGCCTGCCTCCTTGGCAAGTGCCAGCGCGTCCAGCGCGCAGAGGTCGACCTTGGATGCAAGGGTGTCGATAATGTGTTCGGGATAGGATGCCGCGCCCGTGATGACGGGCATGGGGTTGATCTGCTGCGTATTGGCGATCATCTTGCCGCCGATCTTGAGATAGGGGAGCGCGCGGAGTGCCTCCAGCTGCTCAAAAGCGAGAATGATATCTGCCTCGCCCTTGTCAATGACGGGGGAGTAGACTTTTTCGCCGTACTTGACGTAGGTAACGACGCTGCCGCCGCGCTGGGACATGCCGTGCACCTCGGAGACCTTGACGTCATAGCCAAGGGAAAGAATGGCATTGCCTAAGATGCGGCTGGCAAGAAGTGTGCCCTGACCGCCAACGCCGACGATCATAATATTTACGGTATTCATGGTCAGTCCTCCTTCTTCTCAATTGCGCCGAACGGGCAAACGCCCAGGCAAAGTCCGCAGCCGTTGCACTGCGTGGGGTCGATTTTGACCGAGCCGTCTTTGCAAACAGAGATCGCGGGACAGCCCAGCTTCATGCAAAGCTTGCACTTTTTGCACTTGTCGGTAATTTCGCAATGCCCCGTGTACTTGACGTACTTGAGCAGCGCGCAGGGACGCTGTGCAATGATGACGGAGGGCTCGTCGGCAGCGACTTCCTCGCGTACGACTGCCTCAAAGGCCTTGAGATCAAAGGGATCGGCAACGCGCACGCGCTGCACGCCAACGGCTTTGCAAAGCGCGATCAGGTCAACAGCGCGGGTGTCCTCGCCGCGAATGGTCTTGCCCATGGCGGGGTTCTGCTGGTGACCGGTCATGCCGGTAATCGAGTTGTCCAGCACGATGACGGTATTTGCGCCCTTGTTGTATACGATGTCAATAAGACCCGTGATGCCCGAATGGATAAAGGTGGAGTCACCGATCACGCTGACCAGCTTTTTGTTAAAGTCTGCGCCCTGCACCTTTGCCATACCGAATGCCGCACCGACAGATGCGCCCATGCAGATGGTGGTGTCAACCGATGCTAAGGGAGCAACCGCGCCCAGCGTGTAGCAGCCAATGTCACCCGAAACGGTCAAACCAAGCTTTTTGAGCACATAGAAGGTGCCTCTGTGGGGGCAGCCTGCGCACATGACGGGGGGACGGTTGGGAATGGTGTCTTCAAGCGCTACGTAGTCGGGGTTGGGCTGACCCAGCACCGCGGTGCGGATCATAGCGGGGGTGTATTCGCCAAGCAGCGAGAAATATTCCTTGCCCTTGACGCTCACGCCCAGGTTGTTGCAGTGCTCCTCGATAAAGGGATCCAGCTCTTCAATGACCCAAAGGGTATCGACCGAAGCGGCAAAGTCCTTGATCTTTTGCTCGGGCAGGGGATACACCATGCCCAGCTTCAAGTAGTTGACCGCGTCACCCAGCGCCTCGTGCGCGTACAGGTGCGTTGTGCCCGATACGATGACGCCGATGCGTGCGCCGTTGTCTTCGATCGCGTTGAGCGGCGAGGTCTCTGCGTACGCGACCAGATCGCGCTGACGCTGCTCGACCACTACGTGCTTTTTGATCGCCATAGCGGGCATCATGACGTACTTGGGAATATCCTTTTGGTAGGGCTTTACGGGAATTTCCTTGCGGTCGGAAAGCTCTACGGGATTCTGCGAGTGGGAGATACGGGTGGAAAGGCGCAGCATGACGGGGGTGTCAAACTGCTCGGAGAGCTCGTAAGCGAGCTTGGTAAAGGACAGGCACTCGGAAGAATCCGAGGGCTCCAGCATGGGCAGCTTTGCCGCCTTTGCATAGTGGCGGGAATCCTGCTCGTTTTGCGAGGAGTGCATGCCGGGGTCATCAGCCACGGCAATGACAAGACCTGCGTTCACGCCGGTGTAGGAGGCGGTAAAGAAGGGGTCAGCCATGACGTTCAGACCAACGTGCTTGCAGCAGGTCATGGCTCTGCCGCCGCCAATGGCTGCACCGATGGCAACCTCTGCTGCCACCTTTTCGTTGGGTGCCCATTCTACGTCAATCTCGGGGTATTGCACAATGTTTTCGGTGATCTCGGTGCTGGGAGTGCCGGGGTAAGAGGATACCACGCGCACGCCTGCTTCGTACGCGCCGCGTGCGACGGCTGCGTTACCGAGCATGAGTTTTTTGGACATATATGTAGGTGCTCCTTATCAGTTAGTGATCTGCTTTTCTACAAGACTGCCGCCGCAGTATTGCTCGCGCAGCTTGGGCTTTTCAATTTTGCCCGTGGGGTTTCTGGGAATGGTGGCGAAAATGATCTTGCGCGGACGCTTGTAGCGGGGGAGGGTTGCGCAGAAATCTGCGATCTCCTGCTCGGTCGCGTTGCAGCCTTCCTTGCATTCGATGATAGCAGCTGCAATCTCGCCAAGACGCTCGTGCGGCAAGCCGATCACGGCAACGTCCTTGACGGCAGCGTGTGCGCGGATGTGGTTTTCGATCTGCACGGGGTAGAGGTTTTCACCGCCCGTGATGATAACGTCCTTCTTACGGTCGACAAGGTAAATAAAGCCGTCGGGGTCTTCCATTGCCATGTCACCGGTCAGCAGCCAACCGTCACGCAGCACCTCGGCACTTGCCTCGGGATCGTTGTAATAGCAATTCATCACGCCGGGACCCTTGACGCAAAGCTCACCAACCTCGCCTCTGGCAACCGTTCTGCCCTGCGGGTCAATGATGCGGGTATTCCAGCCATATCCTGCCTTGCCGATCGCGCCAACCTTGTCCACGTTTTCCACGCCAAGGTGTACGCAGCCGGGACCGATGGATTCGCTAAGTCCGTAGTTGGTGTCGTACTGGTGCGTGGGGAATACCTCCATCCAACGCTTGATCAGCGAGGGGGGAACGGGCTGTGCACCAATGTGCATCAGTCGCCAAGCGGAAAGGTCGTAATCCTCGAGCTTGAGCTCACCGCGCTCCAAGGCGTCCAGAATGTCCTGCGCCCACGGAACCAGCAGCCAAACGATGGAGCATTTTTCATCGGATGCGGCTTTGAGGATCCACTCGGGGTTAACGCCCTTGAGCAATACCGCCTTGCCGCCGGCGAAAAAGCTGCCCATCCAGTGCATCTTGGCACCGGTGTGGTAGAGGGGCGGGATGCAAAGGAACACGTCGTCGTGCGTCTGGGAGTGGTGGTTGTGCTCGGTGAGCATGGCGTGCGTTAAGGAACGGTGCGCATGCAGGATGGCTTTGGGGAAGCCGGTCGTGCCGGAAGAGAAGTAGATCGCAGCGTCGTCGTCCTCGGTCATGGAAATATCGGGCTGACGGGAGGTGCAGTATGCGATCATCTTATCGTAGCTGTCCGCGAATGCGGGGCAATCCTCGCCTACGTAAAAGAGGTTGCGCACGCGGGGGATCTGATCGCTGATGGCTTCCATTCTGCCGATAAATTCGGGCCCGAAGATGACCATGGAGCTGTCGGATTTGTCAAGGCAATATTTAATTTCGTCTGCGGTATAGCGGTAGTTGAGCGGCACGGCAACTGCACCTGCCTTCAGGATGCCGAAGTAAATGGGCAGCCACTCAATCGAGTTCATCATAAGAATGGAGACCTTATCCCCCTTGCGGCAGCCGCGGGAGAGCAGGAGGTTTGCAAAGCGGTTCGCGCGCTTCCAAAACTGTTCCCAGGTGATCTCGCGACGGAAGGGCTGACCGGGCTCGGGCTGCATGAGTGCATAGTCACGCCAGGTAATGCGACTTTGCGGCTCAAACATGGGGTTGATCTCAACCAGCGCCACCTCATCGGCGTAAAGTCGCGCGTTGTTGTCCAAAATGTCTGTGATAATCATGATAATTCCTCACACTTTCTTGCTAAGAAAAAATAGATAATTTATTATATCATAAATGACGAAAAATGTCAATGATTTCAAGGGAAAAGGGCGAATTTTTCGGGGAAAAGAGCAGCCTTTCGGGCAACCTTTTTCATGAAAAGTTTTGATCAAACTTTTTCAAAAGTTTGCGGGCTCCAAGGGCAGAGCCCTTGGTCGCGCCCGCAGGCGCGAAACTCTCCAAACGCCGTTTCATTTCGCGCAGCGAAATATGTTCTTCTTTGCGGCAATTTTGCCAAAAAGAACGGAGAGGGTTTGCTCACATAATATTCCAACGGTCAATGAAATCTGCCTTCGGCAGAAGTATTTTCCCTGCTGCTCAGGGAAAATAAAAAGCCCGCAACCCAACGTGCCAAGAGTGCACGACGATGCGGACTGACCGTATTTTGTTTTCCGAAGCGTGTCAGCTTGCGGTGTTCACAAAAGACGGGCAGCCCATGCAAAAGTAATAAAAGTAATAAAAGAACTTAGTCATGGTATTGCCTCCTTTTGTGATTTGTTGTGTGTCATTATACGCTCCTTTTCCGGGTTTGTCAATAGGTTTTTGCAAAATTATTCAAAAAATTGTGAAAAAATTATCAGGAAGCGGTCAAGGCGGCTGATTTGCTTTGATGCAATTTTTGTCAGTCTATTCCACTTATAAAACGCACTCGCATGAGGCAAAATAAGCACGAATAAGCCTTTCGGAGGAGCAAAACATGAAAAAATTGAGAAACATCAAAGGCGTGAGCATGTTGCTTTGCCTGTGCTTGCTTGTAGGGGCGTGCGCGTGCCTGACGGGCTGCGGCAGACAGGATACCTACCGCGTGGCGGTGTTTGCATATAAGTTCGACGATAGCTATATCGCCACGGTGCGCACGGCACTGGAAAAGTATTTTAAGGACTATGGCGATCGCATGCAGGTGACCTTTTATAATGGGGAAAACAACCAGCAAACGCAGAGCGCACAGATCGATACCGCCATTACGGGTGGAGCGGATCTGTTGATCATCAACGCGGTGGATTTCAAGAGTGCGGGCGAGGCGCTGGCAAGCAAGGCGCATCAAAAGGGCGTGCCTGTCATTTTCTTTAACCGCGAGGTGTCGGACGCAGCGGTCAAAATGTCGGATAACATCTGCTTTGTGGGCACCGATCCCGATGCACCCGGTTATATGCAGGGCGAGCAGGTGGCTGCTCTGCTTGCTACGGACGAGGCGTTCCGAAAATACGATCTCAACGGTGACGGCAAGATCCAATACGCCATGTTCCGTGCCGAGGTGGGCAACGCAGAGGCGGACGGACGCACGCGCTATTCGGTGGAGCGTGCCAATAAGCTGCTCTCGGAAAACGATGCCTTGACCGTTGCAGATAAAGAGGGCAACGTGCTTGTGCGCGTGGGTGCCGATCAGCCTGCAAACTGGGATAGTGCAACCGCGAATAATATGATGGGCTCTTTGTTCCGTGTGCAGGGCGGCGTGCCCAATATCGAGCTTGTGCTGTGCAATAACGACGATATGGCGCTTGGCGTGATCTCTGCGTTGGAGGCAAAGGGGTATAATACCAAGGGCAGCCGTGAGCAGGGCGCGTATATTCCCGTATTTGGCGTGGACGCGCTGGCAACTGCCATGGATGCGATCAAGAACGGTAAGATGCAGGGCACGGTCAAGCAGGATGGAGACGCCATGGCAAAGGCGATCGTGCAGATTGCTGCCAATATCGTGGACGGCAAGGACTTCCTTGCAGGCACGGAGTACAAGTTTGAGGAAGGCGTGCGCAAGCTGCGCATTGCGTATTCTCCTGTCAATGCGGAATGAAAAGCATGGGCTGCGCTGTTGATTAGCCGTACGGGAATCGAACCGAATTGCCCGAGGGCGATTCATTTTCGCATCTTTCGGCGTGCTTTTACTCGCAAGATTGGTATCTTGCTTCGCAAAATCCCACCAAAATCTATCAAAAATGCATTCGCCCTCGGGTGCG
>JAZNCE010000121.1:0-36014 GCA_045587385.1 Eubacteriales bacterium | reverse complement strand
TGTAACAACAAAACATGAAGGAAGGTGATTGTCGCATTTTGGGCAGCCGTTGGCAAGGTAGCACTTAAAGTGCTTCAATTCCTTGTCGGAGATAAAAAAGGCAGAAAGTTCTTGGGCTATGTCATTGGCATAGTTCTTTTTGTTGTCCTCATACCCGTGATAGCCATCTACGGTCTGTTCGGTTGGATGAACGCAGGTGAAGTCGCCGACATCGTCGGATACGATGCCATCTACGAAAACCTTCCGACAGAGGTGCGAGAGCAGATCGATGAGAATGAAGTTCAGCTTCAGACAATCGATACTGTCTTTGCGGAGAACGGCCTCACGAGAGATGACGTGAGCAAAGCAAAACTTATCTACTTGTCCTACCTCACGGACAAACACAGTGAGGAAAATTTCTATCAAAGGTTGGCAGATTGCTTCCTAACGGTAAGTGAGGAAAGCGACCTGCTAACCAATATTTCCTCTGCATTCGGCATCGAGTTCTCTGATGCCGACAGAGATCAATTCAACGAATACTTTGGAGGTGATTCCAATTAACAACAAAATCCGTTTTGAACGAAAGGCGAGCAAGCCGGATGTTCAAGATTTTAGAATCTGCGCCGTGGAGTTTTTGGATAACGACCAATGGCAACGATTCACCAATGATATGCTGGACGATTATGATTTTATCGACAAGCATTCTCAACGCCTCTGTGTCGGAAGCGATGAGGTAGTAAATGCTCTCCTCATAGTGAACAGACAAGGTGAAGATGGCATCCTCGTCAACAGCGAAGGTTCTGCCTATGCAAGATACTCTGCATATCTGCCATTCGCAGGTCACCTGCTCGATTATTATGTCAATATGATAGCCGACTACTGTGTGACCGAAGGAACTCAAAATACCAGTGATGGAGTATGGGCAATTTCCTTTGACGAGGTCTATGAACATCTCAAAGTGGATATCGTCGAAGACTCTGGTCTCGACGAGCTTGTCCTGCGTGAACTTCAAATGAGAGATGAGGTTGCTGAAGCCATTCAGACCGAGGACGGTTATGAAATAACCTATCACCTTGAACATTGTCCCCAGTGCAATGCAGGTGGTATCGAGGCTGGGTTCTCTCTGCTCTCACTCCTCGGATGTACACTCGAAGATGTTCACTTTATTGAGAAAGATGGAAGCGATATCATTGCTTCCATCACAGAGTTGAACGCTAATATGATTACAGAGCAAGGCCGTGAGGAATGGGCTGACATTCTCTCCTCCAAGGTCGGAAAGATATTTAATCATCAAGGCATGCTCATGATTGAACTTGAAGATTGCGACAAACTTCGTCTACAGTCCTTCGCATATGCAGCCAAGGGGCTTTCCGACAATTCCTCTGAATGGTTCAAGGATCCCGACGAACCGAAGCCCGACTTCACAAACAACCATTACGAGGTTGTCGATCAAGATGAATTCGAGGTTGCCTACGCCAAGCACATCCTGTGGCTCAACGACCTCCCCGGAGGTAAGCAACTGGATATGAGTGGCTGTCAACTTGAAGGAGTGAATCTGTCCAACAGAAAGCTCTTGAACTCCAACTTCTCGGATGCGCTTCTCGTAGGATGCAACATGGACTCGGCAGAACTTTGCTTCGCAGATTTCTCCGGAGCCTTCATTGACCATTGTTCGATGAAATATGTTACCGCAGATGAGGTCAACTTCCGTGGTGCTACCTTGAAAGAGAGTGACCTCTCCTATATCATGTGTGGACATGGCAACTTTGCTCACGGACAGTTCTACAAGAGTGACCTTTTCAATTGCAGAATCTTCAATTCATGCTTCGAAGGTACAACCTTCACAAAGACTCCTACGGAAGATGATTTTATTAACACCGACAACGATATGACCGACGAGGAATGGACAATAGATACTGAAGGACAGGTGATGCAATGAAAACATCCGCAGATACCAAGCTCACAACCGTTCAGTTTGAGTATGATGCCGAAAAAACAGAGGCACTCAGATTCTATCTCGGAGATAGAGGTAGCTCTTTACAGCAAGAGCTTTCAGAAGCTATGGACGTTATATTCAAGAAGAACGTTCCTGCACAGGTTCGGGAATATATCAACCGCAATAACCCTCCGATAACGAAGCCTGTTAAGTCGGAGTAATTAAGAAAGAAAGGAACACGCAGTCAATGAAAAAACGCCTCATCAAAATATCTGATGTCATTTTGACGAATACCCACAGATGTTCGATTTTAGTTGTAGAAGCAGGATAAATGGGTGCTGCTTGCCCCCATCCTCACAGCGCCCGGCAACGCCGGTCGCAGGAATAACCGAGATATCGGAAGGTATTCGGAGATTAACGAAGGATATTCAGAAATATGTCAAATATGTAGAGTGTCGCTTTTCAAAAACTGCGTGTTCGCGATTTTTTGGCACTAATTTGAAGATTTCTCTTCAAAAATTCAATCAAAAAACGGAAAGGATTTATCAAAAAATGGCTGAACCTATGATCACAAAAGGCGTGAGAATGCGCCCCGAACAATGGAAACTTTGCGAGCAAATGAGCAAAGATTTTGGCTACAAAAGCCCCAGTGAATTCATCCGAGAAGCAGTAGAATTCCTCACGGAATGGAAGACTCGAAGCTCCTCGGAAAAGTTTTTAACCCCTGCACTTGAATCGGTGGTGAGAGCAACCGTGCGAGATAGTGAGAACAGAACCTCTCGTTTGTTGTTCAAAAATGCAGTCGAACTTCATCTGCTTACACGCTTGATTTACCACGATTTCAGATACAAACCCGAAGAAGTTGAGGCTCTCCGTGAGGAAGCAGTTCGATTGGTTGGCGAAACCAATGGCTCTCTCAACATGGACTATATTGATGTGGATTAACTATGGCTAAACTCATATTCAAAGCACCATATTACAAAGCCTTTTCACGAACTCCGACAGGATCTTCTCGTGGCGGTTATGCAAGATATATCGCTACCCGTGAGGGTGTAGAAATCCTTCCGAGAAGCGGAATGGCTGATTATATCGGAGAGCGAAAAGGCTCTAACGGTTTATTTTCCGATGCGGGGAAGCCGATTGTCCTCTCTCACATCGAAGAAGAACTTGACAATCACAGAGGAAATGTTTGGGGGATGATATTCTCATTAAAGCGTGAGGATGCGGAAAGACTTGGCTATAATTCTGCAGACCAATGGATGAACCTTTTACGTTCTCGCCGAAATGATATTGCCAAAGAAATGCACATCGCTCCCTCCAATTTCCGCTGGTATGCAGCCTATCATAACGACGAAAAGCACCCCCACGTTCACATGCTTGCTTGGTCAAGTAATCCCCATGAACCATACCTCTCAAAGCTGGGTATTGCCCACATCAAGCAAGCCATTACGAACGATGTTTTTCGTGATGAGAAATACCACATCTACAAGAAGCAGACCGAAGCTCGCGACTCCTTGAAAGAAGAATTCCGCAGAAGAATCGTCACTATTACGAACAATTTGCTCAATGATCCTGTGAAAATCTCGCCCGAACTGATGGTGATGTTTGCGAATCTTTCTGGAGATTTGGCGAAACACAAGGGCAAAAAGGTATATGGATATCTCTCTAAAAAGGATAAAGATATCGTAGATAGTATCGTAAAAACCATTGCAGAAGACGAGAAGATTGCTGAACTTTACGATCTGTGGTATCGGCTTCAATGCGAAACCTTTCGAACTTATACGGATCAAATGCCTCCCAAAGTTCCGATTGAAGAAAACAAAGAATTCAAACCTCTTCGCAATTTTGTAGTCAAATCCACCGCAGATATGCTCCCCGATATGCCTGTTGGCAGATCGTTTGATGTCGATTATAAAACTCCAAGTGAGTCCGAGGATAGCATGATTCGACTTCGTTTCAAAGCAGAAGACGGTAATGTTCACGCCATGTATCGGCTTGCTCGTCGGTATCTTACGGAAGAAAATAACGCTGGAGAAGCGGAATATTGGCTTAAAAAAGCGGCAGACAAAGGCAATGTTTACGCTATATATTTTCTCTATCAATGCTACCGTGACGGACGAATTAAGGACACAAACAACGCCAAAATGAAGTACCTTCTCATGGCTGTAGATAAGAAATTTGCCTATGCGGAATACGACTACGGCAAGCATCTTGATGCGAAGGAAGATCCGATGGGTCTCGAATATTTGCGTCAAGCCGCAAAGCATGGTTGCGTGCAAGCTGAATACGCTATTGGGAAAAGAATGCTACAAAATGGTCAGACCGAAGAAGGACTCAAGTACCTTGAAAGTGCGGCCGAAAAAGACAATTGGTCGAGGTTTTATTTAGGGCTGATGTACTGCTATCGTCTCAACGATTGGGATAAGGGAATGGAGTATTTGCGGTCTGCTTCCGAGCAAGGCTTCGAACCGGCTCAAAACGCTATCAACAATATTCAAAAGGGGTTGAATGCCCAAATCGTAACAGGAATTTGCAATCTGTTCTATTATGCAAGCCGAATTATTGATGACAGAGCCGAGTCAGAATATCCTCATCCTGCGTTTGATGCCGTAGAATCCCGTGCAAAAAAGGAAGATCGGGCAAAACGAATGGGCATTGCTTATACCGGAATGTAATGTTCGGAAAGGAGTATGTATGCCATATATTAAGTTCACAGAACAAGAAAAAGCTTCGGCAAACTCGGCAAGTATTGTCGATTATTTGACCACCCACGGCGAGTCAGTTGAAAGAGTCGGGCGAGAGTTTGTATGGGAAGCCCCGTCCGGAAAAGTATCTATTAACGGAAGCGAATGGTACAGCCAATACGAATTGGTTGGTGGAGGTGCAGTCAACTTCGTACAGAAGTTCTTCGGTTTATCCTATCCCGATGCCATCCGTAGCTTGCTCGGTAATAACGCAGGTGAAGCAGTTATTGTCGAAAGAAAAGAACCGATGATTAGACCCAAGAAACCCTTCGAACTGCCCGAAAAACACACGGATATGCGTAGGGTTTATGGATATCTCATGCACGAAAGATTGATAGATTTTCAAGTATTAAACCGATTTGTCAAAGAAGGTTTGATCTATGAAGATGCCACTCACCACAACGCTGTTTTTGTCGGTGTGGACGGAAGTGGCAAACCTGTTCATGCCCACAAACGAGCCACATCTGCCAAGTCTGACTTCAAAGGTAACTTGGATAGTAGCATAGCAGAACACAGCTTTCACTTCAATGGTTCGAGCGAATATCTCTTCGTATTTGAAGCGCCTATCGACATGCTTGCCTATATTTCCATGCACAAAAAAGGTTGGGATAGGCATTCCTATGTAGCTCTTTGCTCCACGGCAGACCGAGCAGTTATTCAAATGTTAAAGGATAATCCAAACCTAAAAACGGTTTACCTTTGCCTTGATAATGATAGCGCAGGTCTCCTTGGTTGCCAAAGAATTGCCGAGTCGATTCATGGACTTGGCGATTACACAATATGGCGAGTGCCTCCTAAATTTAAGGATTGGGATGAGGATCTGAAGGCTCTGAACGGTCGTGTAGCAATACCTGCCGAGCAGGTAAATGCACCCGAAACTCCAACAAATATTGAATTGACTTTATAAGTCAGAAAGGATTTGTATGATCAAAAACAAAATTTCTTTACGCACGAGGTATCCGATTGCTGTACTACGATCCGCACAAACGTGATATCCCCGGCGATTATTTTCCTTTGCCTAAATCCATCTTCAATCTCGACTTGTCTTCAGGCGAAATCGTCGTATATGCCTATCTGATGTACTGCGAGGATCGAAAAACATTTCAATGCCATCCGAGCTATACCACAATAGGAAATGCCACCGGAATGAGCAAGAATACTGTCAAAAAGTATGTCGACAGTCTCGAACGAAAAGGGCTTATCTACACAGAACCTACCAAGGTAAAGACCAAGGATGGGCGAACTCACAACGGCAGTTTGCTATATACGATCCAACCCATTAAGCCCGTTGAGGAAGCATACTTTGAAAAGAAACTTGCCAAAGCCAACGCGCAATATCAGGCAAGATTAGCCCTTGAAAAATACGAAAAGAAGCACGGAAGGAGCTGATAACTTATAGGTAATATCGAAATCTTAATCACTGTTGCCGCCATCATGGGCGGTCTTTTTATATTCATCTCCCTTGCCTCTCATCTCTATGGACTCAACAGTATTCAAAACAAAACCGTTGGTCATGGTCAGCACGGAACGGCTCGTTGGGCATCCAAAAAGGAGATCAAACAAACCTACAACAAAGTGCCTTACGAGCCGAGTAAATGGCGCGAGGATCCCAAGAGCAGACCGACAGAGCAAGGCATTGTTGTGGGCTGTGAAACCATCGGAAAAGAAACGATTGGACTCGTTGATACAGGCGACGTTCACTGTATGATGATCGGTGCGGCAGGTGTTGGTAAGACAGCATACTGGCTCTATCCCAACATTGAATACGCCTGTGCTTCGGGAATGTCCTTCATGTCCACTGACACAAAAGGTGACATTATGAGAAACTACGGATCCATCGCTTCAAAGCATTATGGCTATAACATTTCGGTCATTGACCTGCGAAATCCTATGCGGTCTCACGGCAACAATTTGCTCCATCTTGTCAACAAGTATATGGACTTATATGCCAAGAATCCCGAAACACTTGCATACAAAGCCAAGGCAGAAAAGTATGCGAAAATCATTTCTAAAACGATAATCCTATCGGGAATGGATGCAGGTTCATTCGGTCAGAATGCTTATTTCTACGATGCAGCAGAGGGAGTTTTGACGGCTTCAATTCTGCTTGTATCGGAATTTTGTAAGCCCGAAGAACGTCATATTGTATCCGTATTCAAGATCATTCAGGAACTACTTGCACCCAGCAATAACAGGCAACAGAAAAATCAATTCAATGCACTCATGTCTCTTCTCCCGGAAGACCACAAAACCAAGTGGTTCGCAGGTGCAGCCCTCAACACCTCGGAACAGTCGATGGCTTCGGTTATGTCGACAGCATTGTCTCGACTGAACGCCTTCCTTGATTCGGAGCTTGAAACCATTCTTTGTAACGATACAGAGATCGATGCAGAAAGATTTTGCGCAGAAAAGTCTGCGATATTTATCATCATGCCGGAAGAAGACTCGTCCAAATACTTCATGGTCAGCCTTATCATTCAGCAGTTGTATCGAGAAATCCTTGCTGTTGCCGATGAAAATGGTGGTAAGCTCAAGAACCGAGTTGTATTTTATTGTGACGAGTTTGGTACGCTTCCGAAGATTGAGTCTGCAGAGATGATGTTCTCGGCATCCCGTTCTCGCCGAGTTTCTATCGTTCCCATCATCCAGTCCCTTGCCCAGCTCGAAAAGAACTATGGTAAGGAAGGTGCGGAAATCATCGTCGACAATACCCAGCTCACCGTCTTCGGTGGCTTCGCTCCTAACTCGGAAACGGCACAAGTGCTGTCCAAGTCCTTGGGTTCAAGAACCGTGCTGTCAGGAAGCGTAAGCCAAAGCAAGAACGATCCATCACGTTCACTGCAAATGATAGAGCGACCGTTGATGACAGCAGATGAGCTGAAGTCTTTACCAAAAGGAACGTTCGTTGTAACCAAGACAGGCTTCAACCCTATACAGGTGAAGCTGAAGCTCTTCTTTAAGTGGGGTATCCAGTTCGAAAAAGAGCCATATGTTGTGCCT
Source organism: Eubacteriales bacterium (assembly GCA_045587385.1). GTDB lineage: Bacteria > Bacillota > Clostridia > Oscillospirales > CAG-272 > SVQP01. The sequence goes on along the minus strand of JAZNCE010000121.1, from coordinate 28,355 downwards.
CTGCGTGACAACAAAAATATCTGTTATGCCAGCAAGGATGCCTTGATGAGAGCCGTGTATGATAAGTATACTACTGACAAAAAGGATCCGAACGACGAGATCCCCGACGGAAGCTATTCTGTCGACGAAGTCCTTGGCGAGAAGAATTACCCCGAAAGCAGAAGAAGCGCTCGTGCGGAAGGAGAACGGCCTCCAATCGTTCCCGAAGCACAAAGTTCTCATAAGGAAACCACTTAAAAAGCGGCGAGAGTTAGTCACATGGCTACCTCTCGCCGTTCAATTTTTGTTACGCTGTAGGCAAAGAAAACGCCAATACAAATTGCTTGATTTAATTTCCAATAATGACTGGACTTTTCCGAAGATCTATGGTATTGTTGTGTGCTAACAGGAGGTACATACCATGAAAAGCATTATTAAAGAACTGTGGAGAGGAAACATTATGCCGCCCGAAGATGGAAGACAGAACTCGCCCGAAATGGCACAACTAATGGGGTACATCAGCAGACACAATGATGATTTGCTCAAAACGATGACGGACGAACAGAAAGCAATCTTCGAAAAATTTCACGATTGTTGGAGCGAATACGCAAGTCTCTCGGATGAGGCTCTGTTCGAATATGCATTTCGTCTCGGCGCGCAATTGGCACTGGAATTAGCACGAGATGAATAAACAAATTTGGGGCTAACATAACAACGTTAGCCCTAAATTCATTTGAATCCAAGTACGGAGCTTACTCCTCGTAAGATTCTTTTTTGTGGCGGTTGCGGAGCTTTTCATCGATCAACTCTGCAAATTCCTTCGGATGTTCGTTAATCATTTGGTTCAGCTTCACAACATATTCTTCAACAGTAATACCAAGCTTCTCGGCTTCTGGTTCAAGCATTGAAACCAGCATAGGATTTGACAGAATAGTCTCAACTTCGCTGTTGTGTGATTCAACAAGTGCATCACACAAATCAGGACGCTTCTCGACTTCCTCCTCGATAATCGCATCAATATCACCTATGTCTTCAAAATAATCAATATGAACAGCCATGCGAATGTACTTGTCTTCTATTACGGAATAACAGATGGAACGAGCATTTTTTGTTATGTAGGTAAGTTCTTCCATGTTATCATAATAGACATATTCATGGAATGGAAGGTCGAGATAGATATATGCATCAAAAATCTCATAACTAACTACACCTTTGATATGTCCACCCCAATGTGCCGCATATCGCTCAAGGATAGCTAAACATTTTTCGTAAAACTCTTTTTTGACAGGGTTTAGAACATGTGGCAGTTCACGAATGCGGTCTCCGATTGCTTTATACACTCCAGTTTCTTGTGATAATTGAAAAGCAAGTTCACTCTTGTCAGAACAAACTGCGCCAAGGAGTTGCTTTTTCTCTTCTCGATAATCATGCTCATAGACAATATTATTAGGCATTCTCTGCAACCTCCTTGGAAGATTCCTCTTTGTGCAATAGCATACAAGTCTCATACGGAAGAATACACAGGGTATCTTTAGCCTCAATATGGTATTGCGTTCTGAACGAAGACGGCATAACAAATCTGCCCAATTCATCAACCGTTACAGCCATTTCTGTAGGTAACTGATTCATGATAAAGTAATCTGCTTTTGCCACTTGGATGCCTTCGCGTACTGGTAAAAGAACAATAGTGTCACCACTTTCAATTCCATAATACCGTCTCAAATCAATAGGAAGGACGATCCTCCCAAGCTCATCAATTTTTCTTTTCATCTCGAATTTCATCGAATATCCTCCTTTTTAGCCGTTGGCAGTTAGACCTACACTTGGTCTGTGAGCCAATTATAACACGAAGATATGCGTGAAAAAAGTCGAAGTGTGCTGTCGAAAAATGTAATCGTTCGACAAAAAGCAACAAAAAAGAAGATACCCGGAGGTATCTTCAAAACCCAAAAATATCTTACAGAGCATTAATATATGCTTCCAGTATTGCAACTGCTCCTGCCCGTTGCTTCGGCGTTAGCTTATCAAGCTTCGTTGATATTTCATTGTTGAAATGAGGAAGTGCCGATATTTCATCCTTCAATATCGAGTCTGCGGAAACGCCAAGTGCCTCAACGATCTGTATAAACACGGTCAAACTCGGAAGCTTTTGGCCCCTCTCAATTTCTCCGATATAATAGAAGCCGACATCGGCCAGCTCTGCCAACTGCTCCTGTGTAAGTTTCTTTTTTAGGCGAGCCTCTTTGATTCTCGCCCCTATTGCTGATAAATCCATAACCTCACCTCCAAGCTGACAGCCAACTTATTGTGCCAACATCCTATACTAATATTATATAAAAAACTTGTGAACTTATGAATTGGCGAGTAGACCAACACTTGACCTGCTTGCCAACAACAGGGAAAAAACTTATAGAATATTTTTGTTAAGACTAATATAGATATGGAAGAAAACTCCTCCAACACAATGTACATAAAAAATATTTCAAATTATTTTTGAAATACCTATTGACAAACGCTTTAGAATGTGTTATGATATAGCCACAGAACAAGAACATAGAAAATATTTCACCAATAAACAAAAATATTTTACAAAAATCTATTGAAAAAGAAAAGGAGATGTGCTATAATATGAGTATGTTCGAAGTATGTGCTAAATGCGGTCATGTTGGAAGGAACTATTATGTTGAGAAAACTTTTGCTGTTAGGGCAGAAAACGCCAAGAAAGCAGCGGAAGCGGTGAGATGGTTTCCGAGAGTTAAGCATCATCACAAAGATGCCATTCGCTATGTAACTGAAATCGACTCAGATCGTTTTGACGAGATTTTGAAAGTTAATCAAGAAGATCAATATTTCATGTGTCAAAATGTTCAGGAGCAGAGAATGTACGTTGAAGAAAATATCTTCTCCGAAGAAAGCTTTTGCTTCATCGACAAGAGCGAACCTGCTGATAAGCACGACTTCTATTCAGGAAAAACAAAAATCAGAAATCCCAAGAGATACATAAACTATTACAGAGAGGATGCAAGAGTATCGGTATGCTGAACAAAGTACAACTTAAAGATAAGTCGATTGCCACTATCGTGGGCGGTCAGATCATGACAAGAATCACGGTGAAGGACGATAGTTCTGAACCGGTAGCAGAAGAAAGACGCGTCATAACTCCCAAAGCAATACTGAGTGACGGAACAATTGATGTAGCTGAAATTCCAACGGAAAAACTCAAGGTAGAAGCTGATGCAAATAAAATAACCGCAGTAGGTGATATAGTTATCAAGCTTTCAACTCCGTATGACTCGGCAATTATTACTGAGGAAACTGCTGGATGCCTAATTCCTTCCTTCTGCGCTATCGTTCGATGCAACGGAATCAATAGAGAGTACCTCCAAGCATTCCTCTCAACCACAAACTGCAAAACACAGTTAAAGAACCAAGTAGCTGGTGCGGTTATGTCGATACTGTCGGTCGGAAAGCTTGGTAATGTAGAAATACCCCTTCCCACTGCTGATGAACAGAAAAGAATCGGCGAAGGATATATTAGGACTCAAGAAAAACTTGTTGCTCTCAAAAGAATTCTTGAACTTGAAGCAATGAAAAACGATTTGATATTCAAGGAGCTTATGAAGTAAGATGGATAAAAACGCAATCATAGAAAGATGCAAAAAAATGATATGGGATGTCTCTTCCGCACTGATGTCTGTTGTTTACACGAAGAACATGACATATAGCGTGGTAAGATTAATGTTTCTCAAATACGTCACTGATAATTGCTTCAAGGCTGACACCAGCGAGAAGATGATGGACTATGTTCGAGTGCAAAAAATGTTCGCCGCAAGAGATAACGAGGGTGGACAAGTAGCCGTGTATCCTATCCTTCAAATGCTTGATGAGGAATACAAACTCGATAACATCCTCACTTCCTCCCTTAATGAGTATGCAAAGGATCTTTTTGGAACAGATGATAGTTGGGGCAGAAAAAATAGTACCATCAATCATCACAAGGCAGTCATGGCCGCGGTTGCTGAACTTAATCTCGAAGATAACAACGATGAGATAAACCTCGGAAGCATACTTGCTGAATGTCTCGCCTCGATGGTGGATGTTAGAGCTCGTGATGTAATCTCCGCAGCCGAAACAGTTACGCCTGCAGGTATCGCTCACCTGTCAAAAATTGTACTGCAAGTAAACAAAGAAAACGTCTACGCTGATTTCGTCGCAGGTGCAGGTCTATCTACACTCACAATCGTACCCGATAAAGACACAAAAATTATCACTTCAGAGATCAACGCAGAGTGTGCAGCCGTAGCAGCCATGCTATATATTATGGCTGGATACAAGGACATCAGCATCACGGTGGAAAACTCCCTTGCGAAATATGAAGACGAGGTTGCTATCGCTGACAAGATGTTCATTGACGCTCCCCTCAACATGAAGAAAGTAATTGAGGACAAAAACTATAACTCCACATACCTCGCTGTCGAAAAGACCATGAACATGCTGAAGGATAACGGAATGGCAGTTGTAGTAGTACCCGGAAGCATGTTGTTCGGCATGACAAAAACCCAGATCGAGCAAAGAAGAAAGCTCCTCGATAATAGGTGGCTACAGGCAGTAATCGCACTGCCACCTTGCTTCTACTCCGCAGGTGTCGGAGTAAACCTTCTCTTAATCTCAAAAACGAAAAACGAGAATGTACTCTTCATCAATGCATCAAACAACGGTGTAATGACGTTCTCGGAAAAAGAAAGAAGAAACAATATCCTCACCGCAGAAGGAATCTCAACCATCGCACAAATCATCGAGAATGGCGAAGAGATCATCGGCATATCCAAATTCTGCTCTGCAGAGGAAATTGCCGAGATGAACTACGACCTCACACCTGCCAAGTACATGATCGTGGAAGAAGCCCACGATGACACCACACTTAACGATATCGAGAATGAACTCGCCGAGCTCTACAAGAAGCTGGGGCTCTAATAAGGAGAAAAATAACATGGCAATTACAGAAATTCAGAAGCAGACCAATGCTAATATTCAAGAAAAGGCAAACCTCATTTGGGAAATTGCAACCCATTTGGTTGGTCTTTATAAGCCCCACGAGTACGGTAAGGTTATCCTTCCAATGACGGTTTTGAAGCGTTTTGACGATGCGTTGGCTCCCACCAAGGCCAAGGTGCTTGAAGTCAATGCAAAGCTGAAAGAGCAAGGCTTCGAGGGTGAAATCTGCGATGGCGCTTTGCAAAGAGCATCAGGCTATGCATTCTACAACACAAGCAAATTTGACTTTGCCCGTCTTCTTGCAGAACCCGATAATATCGCAGATAACTTTGATGATTATATCAAGGGATATTCCGATAACGTAAAGGATATCATCGAGAACTTTGACTTTGCCAACCAGATCAAGAAAATGGTTGCCGGAAATGTTTTGTATGTGGTTATTCAGGAATTCAATTCCAAAAAAGGCGAGATGTCCCCCGAAAAGATTACCTCTGCGGACATGGGTTATATCTTTGAAGAACTTATCAGAAAGTTTTCCGAGAGTTACAACGAGGAAGCTGGAGCTCACTTCACCAGCCGTGATATTATCTATCTCATGACGGAGCTTCTCATTGCTCCCGAAAAAGATGAGATCATGGCAAATGGTTGCTACAAGACCGCATACGATATGACGATGGGAACATCGCAGATGCTTGGATGTCTCACAGAAAGAGTCAAGGAAATCAACGAGGATGCCGATCTCACCTGCTTTGGTCAGGAATTCAACCCCGAAACTTACGCTATCGCTAAAGCAGATATGCTCATCAAAGGCGGCAATGCAAGCGGTATGAAATATGGCGACACTCTCTCCGAGGATGCCTATTACGGATACGAGTTTGACTACATAATCAGTAATCCCCCCTTCGGTATCGACTGGAAGCGCGAGAAAGATGCGGTTGAGAAAGAAGCAAAGCTCGGCTACGAAGGAAGATTCGGCCCCGGACTTCCGACCATTTCCGATGGACAAATGCTCTTTATGCTGAACGGCGTGAAAAAGTTGAAAGAGGGCGTTGGCAGAATGGCAATCATTCAGAATGGTTCCTCTCTATTCACAGGCGATGCCGGAAGCGGTGCATCGGAAATCAGAAAGTATCTTATCGGCGAAGATTTGGTAGAAGCCATTATTCAGTTGCCTACGGATCTTTTCTACAATACCGGTATATCCACTTATATTTGGGTGATTTCCAAAAACAAAGATGCCAATCGTCTCGGTAGAGTTCAGCTCATTGATGCAAGCAAATGCTTTGTAAAACGCCGTAAGAACATCGGTAATAAGCGCGTTGACTTGGATGATGATTGCATCGAGCTGATCATGAAAGCTTACAACAACCCCGACGTGGATGAAACTTATACCAATGATGATTTGGTCGTTGAAAGTCAAAGCTTTGAAAATGATTACTTTGGCTACACCAAGGTGACAGTTGAAACCGCTGTGGCAGATGCCGACGGAAAGCCGATTCTCAAGAAAGGCAAACTGCAGCCTTTAAAGGGTGCAACCGATAGCGAGATTATTCCTCTGAACGAGGACATTGATGCATATATGGAAAAGAACGTTCTCCCCTTCAACCCTCTTGCTTTTGCAGACAGAACCAAGGATAAGATAGGCTATGAAATTCCGTTTACACGCCTGTTCTACAAGTTTGTTGCTCCTGCATCCTCTGCCGACATCTTTGAAGAAATCAAAGTTTTAGAAGCAGAAGAAACAGTTTTGATGAAGGAGTTGTTCGGAAATGCTTAAAATGAGAAACAGTAGAGTTGATTGGATTGGAGAAATCCCGAGCGCTTGGCACATTTCAAAATTAAAATATTTAGGAGAATATATCAATGGGTTTGCCTTCAAACCCGAAGATTGGGGTACTACTGGAAAACCCATTATACGAATCCAAGATTTGACTAAATCTTCAGATAACACAAATTACTTTGATGGTACTATTCCCACCAAATATTTAGTCAACAATGGGGATATTCTCGTTTCTTGGGCAGCAACATTAGACGCTTTCATTTGGAATAATGGTGAAGGATGGCTTAACCAGCACATTTTTAAGGCAGTCCCGAATACCAAAGTCATTTCTTCCGATTATTTCTTTTGGCTAATTAAATTGGCAATGACCCATATGAATAACGACAATAAGCATGGGATCGTAATGCAGCATGTTACCTTGAATGTCTTTGATAATTTCTCCGTGCCTCTGCCACCGTTGAGTGAGCAAAAAATCATATCATCATCTCTGCAGTATAATTGTAATCAGGTTGACAACCTCATAGCCAATGTTCAGGCGCAGATAAACAAACTTAAAGCATATAAGCAAAGCTTGATTACCGAGGTTGTAACAAAAGGACTGGATCCCAGCGCATCTATGAAGGACAGTGGAGTTGATTGGATTGGTGACATTCCATATAAATGGGCAATGCTTCGAGTCAAAAATATTGGAGAAACTCAAAATGGAATTTCAAAAGGCGGCGAGTTCTTTGGAAGCGGTTTTCCTTTCGTGAGTTATGGGGATGTTTACAAGAACATCGTACTTCCAAATGCAGCTTCTGGTCTTGTCCAAACTACAGAATCCGAACGAGAAACATACTCTGTGAAAAAGGGAGATATATTCTTTACACGAACATCCGAAACTATCGAGGAAGTAGGATTCTCTTCTGTATGTTTGGAAACTATTGAGGATGCAACCTTTGCTGGTTTCTTAATTCGTCTCAGACCATTCAATGACGCAATTGCACCTGAATATGCTAAATACTATTTTCGAGGCGAGCATATACGTAAATATCTCGTCAAAGAAATGAATTTGGTTACTCGTGCAAGCCTTGGTCAAGGACTTCTTAAAGCCATGACAGTTTTGGTGCCTCCCAAAGACGAACAACTTGATATTGCAAGATATCTCGATGAAAAATGCGAATACATTGATAAGTTGATGGCAATAAAGCAGGAGAAGATTGCAAAGCTTGAACAGTATAAAAAATCTCTCATCTACGAGTATGTTACAGGCAAAAAGGAGGTGATGTGATATGTGGGAAAGCATTATCAAATCCTACACTTCTAATCCGCGCGACGTAAAGTCTGTCCCTATTACAAACAAGAAAGCGCTTTGGTTTCATGTGTATGTTGAAAATGGAAAGTTGTACGTAGACTGCGCAAAAGAAAACCAGCCCAGCAGTAATCTAACAAAAAGGCGTATGCTCTCCTCGTCGAGTGAAAAATGCGATATCATGTATGATATATATAAGCGCCGCAAATCCGGTCAGGTGGTATCCAAAGAAGCGACCGGAATCACAGTCAACTCAATTTATTGGTATGGCATTTTCGCCGACATGAACCTATAGTTCTCTATACGTTAAAAGAAAGGAAAACTACCGTTGAAAGAAGTATTCAGCTTTATATTTGACAAATTCACAGACCCTCTGACACTCCCCATTGAACCGCTTTATGAGTGGATCATTTTGGGCGTAATAGGGCTAATAGCATATATTGCTTCTTTCCGCATTGTCGGAGTTATGTATGATAGCGGAAGCATCAGCGGTAGTTTTCTCGGAAGCCTATTCCATTGGATTATTCGCCTACTGATTTTTGTTCCGGTATGGTTCGTTGTTTATTGGGTGATTGTCATAGCACAATGGATCATTGCGCATTGGGTTTTAGCTCTATGCATATTGGGCGGTGTGGCTGTTGTTGTAGCCACTATAATCGGAGTTCTTTATTACCTTAACAACAGAAACGAATAGTACATATCAAAGCAGAAGGAGAAAACAAATGAATATCGAACCCGGACGAATAATCAACGATTTCATTGAGCCTAACAAAAGGCAATATGCAATCCCCGTTTATCAGAGAAACTATGAATGGTCAAAGGAACAGTGCGTAAAACTGTTTGCTGATATCGTTCAAGCATATAAGAAAGATAAAACCCACTTCTGTGGCTCGGTAGTCTATGCTCTTCTCAAAGAAGAACATAACATCTACCACTATGTCATTATTGACGGTCAGCAGCGCCTCACCACTATCTACTTGATGATGAAAGCAATGCTTGATAACGCCAAGACGGATGCCGAAAAAGAAACGCTGACCGATGCCTTGTTCAATCGAGATAAGTTCGATAAATACGGCATTGACACCGCCAGCAAGCTCAAACTCAAGCCAATCAAGAGTGACAATCAACAGCTTGCTCTCCTCATGGAAAATAAATATGACGAGGTAGATAAAGGCACTGGCATCTGGAAAAACTATGAACTCTTCTGCGAGTTGGTCAAGCAGTATCAGGAAGAAGGACTTACCGTTAAAGAAATGTACAATGGTGTAGCCAAACTGATATGTGCGAGAATCAAGCTCGATGCAGAAGACAACGCGCAGGAGATATTTGAGCGAATCAACTCCACCGGTGTACCGTTGAGCCTTGCAGACAAGATCCGCAACTTTGTCCTCATGACGGATGCTGACCAAGAGGAGCTCTACGAAAACTACTGGCTCAAAATCGAGAAGCTCGTCAAGAAGGATATGATGTCCTACTTCTTCATCGATTACCTCAACATGAAGATAGACGGCTTTGCACGAGAGGGCGAAGCATACGATACATTCAAGGCAGTATACGAAAAAGGTGGTTACACCAACGAATCCATGCTGTCTGAAGTTCTCCACTATGCTGAATTCTATCACGCTTTCCTCTACGGTGATGATAAGAAATACGGTCCGGAGGTCAACTCTCTTCTTCTCGATCTTCAAAGGCTCAAGCAGTCTACTGTCTTCCTCTTCCTCTTCAAAGTGTTTGATGACTTTGAAGCCAAAGTTATCGACGAAGCGGATCTGGCAAAGGTTCTCCGGCTACTGCTTAACTACAGTATTCGCCGTTTGATCTGCGAAATCGGATCGAACTCCTTGCGTGGTTTGTATAAGACACTCTATGCGAGAATTTTTACCAACGAGAAGAACAAGGAACACTATTACGATTCTATCGTGTCTTTCTTGTTGCAAATGACTTCGAAGGATGCATTCCCGACGGATGAAGCATTCTTGTTGGCGCTCCAGCAAAACAACCTCTACCGAAAGAATGCACTCTGCAAATACTTGCTTGTGGAGCTTGAAAACCAAGGAAAAGAGCATCTCGTCGTGGACAATCTCACGATTGAGCATGTGATGCCACAAAACAGCAATCTCTCTACTGAGTGGCAGACAATGCTCGGAAGCAATTGGGCTGTAGTAAAGGACAAATACCTCCACACGCTTGGCAACCTAACAATTACTGCATATAACAGCGAACTTGGCGATAAAACCTTCGCAGAAAAGAAGCAGAAGCTTCTTGACGCGAAATCAAAAATCGTCAATCTCAATGAAGACATCATGGCTTGTGAGTCATGGAATGAATCGACTATTGTGTCTCGTGGTGAAAAGTTAGCGAAAAAAGTCCTTGAACTTCATTCCCTCGAAATGCCCGAAGAACTTGTTTCTTTTGCAGATCCGAGATATAAGGAATATTCTTGTGACGATCCCGACGAAGCTACATACAAGACGCCTAACTATTTCATTCTACAAGGCGAAAGAGTTGTTTGCGATAATTTCAACAGTATGGTACGAATGGTAGTAGATCGCCTCTACGAGTATGATAGCTCTATCATCATTGATATGTGTGATAACAAAAAGAAATTGTTCACCTATTCTCAAAGTCCCTTCTTCTCATACAATGCCAAGGAGCTAAAATATCCAGACCAAGTAGGTAAATCAGGCATATATCATAGCACAGGTTATTCCGCAGCCGGATGCATGTGGATGATTCAGAAGTTACTTGACGTTTATGAGATTGACCGTGCGGAATTTGTTTACAGCGCACGTTCCTATAAAAAAACAACATAAAGCAAAAATGTCGCTTCGCAGGTGACCATACGAGCGACTGTAGGTAGTATAATTAAGAAAAAAAGCAACGAGGTGGAACTCATGGATCAATCTGAAAAGAGATTCGAACAAGATATAGAAAGCTTTTTGATAAGCGAAAAAGGTGGCTACGAGCAGTTCTCGTATGTAAACCCCGATGGACATAGAATCCATAAATACGAATATGATAGGGAGCGAGGAATCTATCTTGAAGTTCTCGTCAACTTTATCATGAAAACACAGCCCAAGCAGTGGGCAAGATACACCAAATACTATGGCGAAGATGCACCCGAAAAACTCTATCGTAGACTTGAAGACTGTATTGCAGAAAACGGTCTCGTCTATGTTTTGAAGCACGGCATCAAAGACATGGGAATTGATATCAAGGTATGTTACTTCAAGCCCGAATCAGAACTCAACGATAGTCTGATGGAGCTTTACAGAAGCAACATTTTGGGTGTAACACGCCAGTTTGCATATTCGACGAAGAACAACAATACCATCGATATGGTACTTACCATCAATGGTATTCCTGTTGTTGCGCTCGAACTCAAAAATCAGTACAAGGGGCAGAACGTTGACAATGCGATCAACCAGTTTAAGTATGACCGTGATCCCAAGGAATTCTGCTTTAGATTCAATCATCGTTTCCTTGTCTACTTTGCTGTCGACCTTTATGAAGCATATATGGCTACCTCTCTGCAGGGTGGCGCAACATACTTTATGCCTTTTAATCAGGGGTCAAATGGTGCTGGTGTAAAAGGCGGCAAGGGCAATCCTGCAAACCCCAATGGTTATTCCACCTCTTACCTTTGGGAAGAAGTTCTGCAAAGAGATAGCCTTCTCAACCTTATTCATCGCTTCATCTCTCATGTAAAAGAAAAAGAAGAAGTAACAAATGGTAGTTCGAGCAAAATCGTTGAGAAGGAAAAACTTATTTTCCCGAGATATCATCAGTATGATGTTGTCAAGAAGATAGTGACTGATGTTCAAGAACACGGTGTCGGCCGCAGTTATTTGATTGAGCATTCGGCAGGTAGTGGCAAATCTAACTCTATTGCGTGGATCGCATATAGATTGGCTTCTTTACATAATGCTGACAATGATGCGATCTTCGATACAGTAATTGTTGTTACCAACCGAGTAGTTCTGGATAGTCAACTTCAAGATACCATCAACAGCTTCGACCACACCCCCGGACTGGTAGAAGCTATAGACGATAAGAAACGTTCGCGCGGACTTGTCGATGCAATAAATGATAAAAAGCGTATCATCATCTGTACGGTTCAGAAGTTCTTGTTTGCTTATAAGGATTTCGATAAGATCACCAATAGAAAGTATGCGGTTATTATCGATGAAGCTCACCAAGGACAATCCGGTGAAAGTGCGAAGACACTCCGCAAGTCCCTTCTTGATATAGACAAAGCCATCAAAGCTTATGCAGAAGAAGAAGGAATCGATGAAGAAGACGTAGATATGTCTTCAGATCTCGTATGCGCTATCCTTGCACAAGGTATGCACGAGAACCAGTCTTTCTTTGCATTTACCGCAACGCCAAGCAACAAAACCATCGAACTGTTTGGAACTTATGATTCTTCAATCAAAAAGCGTCGTCCGTTCCATGTTTACTCGATGCGTCAGGCTATTGAGGAAGGGTACATATTGGACGTTCTTGCAAACTACACTACAATTAAGGAAGCCTTCAAACTCGTTCGCATTTCCGCAGACAACCCCGAACTGATTGAAGGACCAGCACTTAAAGTTCTTATCAAGTACTACAAAGAACATGGACATACCATCTCAGGCAAAACAGAGATGATTATGTCGAACTTTCTTCACAATGGTAGATTCCAAATTGGTGGCAAGGGCAAGGCTATGGTCATAGCCGACAGCCGAGCAAATGCGGTTCGGTATTATTTTGCAATCAAAGAATACATGCGACAGCATCCTAATGAAAGCCAAGGCTGTAATGTTCTTGTCGCCTTCTCTGGCACTGTTAATATTGACGGACAGGAATACACTGAAGCAGGGCTCAATATTGATGAAAATGGACAGGCTCTGAATACGGATAAGAAATTCAGAAAAGCTTTCCGTAGCGATAGATACAACATACTTGTAGTGGCGAATAAATATCAAACCGGTTTCGACGAACCTCTGCTCCACTCCATGTATGTAGACAAAAAGCTCAAGAGCGTAAATGCTGTTCAGACACTTTCACGACTTAATAGAACTTGCAGGGGCAAAGATTCTACGTTCGTTCTCGATTTTGAAAATACCGACGAACAAATCAAGGATAGTTTCCAGACCTTCTACGAAACGACACTTCTTGATGGCAGAACCGACTTCAATCGTGTATACGATTTGAGAACGAAGATCAAACCCTTCATGCTATACAATTTTGAAGATGTTGAGAAGTACTACGACTTTATGTCGAAGCACAAGGACAGCAAACAGGATGCCACGGCGCTCGGAAAACTGAGTAGCATAATGAAGCCCATAATTGACAGATATTATGAGCTCGCAACTGAAGAAGACCGGTTCAATGCTCGTATGGCTGTCAGAAAGTTTGTTAAATGCTATGCTTATGTTACGCAGCTTATCAGACTTCATGACGAGGAAATCTTCAAAGAATATGTATTTGCCTCCAATTTGCTGAAACTGTTGCCTAATCCCAAACACCCCAAGCCCGATATCGAAGATAAAATCAAACTCGAGTATACCTCTCTCAAAGAAACTTTTAGCGGTGCTATCGTGTTAGATAAAAAGGATACCGATCTCGTCCCCTCATCTGACAAAGCCAAAGCTAAAGTTCCGAAGAAAGATACATTACAAAATATTATTGATAAGGTCAACGAGCGTTTTGACGGAGAATTCAATGAAGGCGACCGAGTCATTATTGAAAGCATCTATCAGATGTTTATGTCCGACAAGGAAGTAAAGAAATTCAAAAAATATGCCAAAGATACAACTCCCGAAATGTTCGTGAAATCTTTGTTCCCGGACAAGTTCAAGGAAATCGCAACTCAATGCTACATTGACAACGCCGACTCGTATAGAAAACTCTTTAGCGACACTGAATTCTATCAGAAAGTTATGGATGCGATGGCACGAGAACTCTACAAAAGCCTTCGCAAAGACTAAATAATTGGAGTTGAATTGATTGTGGCAACATATCAATAACAGGAGATAATTAATGTCCCGAATCCAAGAGTTTATTGATTCAATCAAAGTACCGAATACCGCCAAGGTTGTTAAGCATGTATTGGAAGGTGTAGACGTCAAACTCGAAGCCTTTACTTTACGCAAACTCGAAAAATTCGTGTTAGATAAACAACCTAATAGCCCCAAGACTATTTCTACTATCTGCTATGTAATTGGGCTATATGCCAAGTGGCTCAACTCACAGCAAAAAGGCGATGGTGATAGACTGCTTGAAATCCTCCAAACAGTTGATAAAAAGAAACTTTGGAAAAAAGCCAAACCCATCGCGAAAAAGAAATTCGTTTCCTTTTCCGATTATTCAAGAGTCATCAAAGATATCGAGATCTACGAAGAATTCAATTCTCTTTATTACAGTGCTTTGTTTCGTTGTGTTTTCGAAGGAATCTATTGCGATGATATGAGCGTTGTCAAGAATCTGAGAGGTTCCGATATCCACGGGAATACTGTAACACTTCATGAAGATAATGGACACTCATACAAACTGAAAATTTCCACATCTCTTGCAGCCGACTTGGCAGAGCTTTCTCAAATATCCGTTTGGGAGAGAAGGAACAGATTTGGAATTTGCCGTGTTGATATGAGAGGCGTATATCCGGATAGCGTATTCAAAGTTGAAGAAAGGAAGTCAGCAAATCCCAATGATGATAGTTCATTAAGATTTAGTTACTACTCCAAACTCCGAAAGATCAGCGACGAATACCTTGATAATCATATACTCCCTTTCCAACTATTCATTAGCGGCATAATGTATCGCATTGTCAAAAAACTTAAACGCCAAAAAATTTCCGTAAAAACTGCTTTTTCTGACAACAATCGCAACCAAATAGCTCACCTAATTATTGAAGCAGAGTTAAATCGTTGTAATTATACCAGTGAGGTTGGTAACTTTAGAGAAATTGTCAAGGGGCATTGGGAACAGTTTGAAACTTAAGCGAAAGAAATTATTAATATACTAATTTAACCTATTAAGAGAGCGTGAGGGACAAGCCCCGTGACCGCCAGCAACCTGCCTTGGGGTAAGGTGCTAAAGCTTGAACGATAGGAAGCAAACCAAAGCAATCCTGTCGTAACGATAGGATTGCTTTTGCGCTCTTATAGGAAATAAACTAAAGGAGCGCAAAGCTATGCGTACAATCAAGCAATTCATCAGCAAAACAAGCAAGGTGTACTTCTACTTTAAGGACACCGCCACCTGCAAGACCTTCTACAAAAAGGCAGAAGCAGAAGGAATCACATTTGGTTGCGAACTGCCAACCACCAAAGAACCTACAGACCTTATAGCACTTCTCCCCAGCGGAGAAATTTGCTATGTAGGCTGGGCTGGACACATGTGCTACCACAACTGCACCGAAGGAGTGATTCGCATCGATTATGCGAAGTATATCAACAACGAAGCAGACTATATCATTCGCAAGTAAAGGAGAAACGATATGCCAGATCTCAACGATTTCCATGCATTCAAAAGCACGAGTGGTGGCTCCGGTGGAACAGGCAGTTCCGGAGGTGGCGGCATAGGCTGTGCAGCTTGGTTCGTCATCGGAATAGTTGTGTTTATGTTGATATCCTTTCTTGCGGATGGAGCGAGCTGGGAAGCCATCGAAACGCTTTTGGCATTTGGCTTAATAGCCTTCCTATTAGCAAGGTGGCTGTTCCGTTAGTCACTTCAAGATACAAGAATAACACCGCTATAGTCAAAGAAAAGGCCTACGATTCAATTACGAACCGTAGGCCTTAACTATTATTAAATGTCCCAACATTCAATCAGATAAAGTGCATCCTCATCTGCAAATATCTTCTTCCAAGTGCAACCCAACTGAAAACTCAAGATCTTGGTAGCAATACTTAAACCAAAGTCTCTGCTGGTTGTCTCACCCTCATCCGGTGGAAATGCCTCTACACGTTCTGCTTGATTAGCCTTGACAGAATAGCAGACCGTCTCCACTTCATCAATAGGCATTTCATAATCCTTAAAACGAACACCCCAATAGGTTTGATCATCAAAGTCAACATGACACTTGATAGTCTTGCCAAGAACCTCCTTGAAGAAGTTCTCAAAGAGCTTGTCCAGCTCCTCCCATTCCATTTTAATCGTTCTTACTTCCATAACGCTACTTCCTTTCATGATTTGATATAAGCAAACGCACCCAACAGGAAGCGATGGATGCGTTTAACTTCATTCTTCGGTTTTCACATAGTCGGCAAGCTTCACGATCTGCAGAGGAAACTGAACTTTACCTTCGATAATATCTCTACGTTCGCATTTAAGATTGTTCTTGTAGAGATGGCACATCGAGCAAAGATACATAACCATGCGAATTTGACAGTGGGCTTCCTCCCACTGACGAATACTACCTACTTCAAGATACTCATTCAGATCATCAGATTCCCAATCGGAAACGTCGTGAGTGCGAAGGTTAATGATATGCAGATCAGGATATCTCTGCTTCAATTTTCTCAAAGCTTTCTCAACATGAAATGAGATCTCCTGCTGCCACATACAGAACTCGGTTACGGAATGATTCTCAATCAAATCCACAAGCATGGAATCAATAGCCTCATCCATTTCCGGCGTGACCTTTTGGTCAAGCGGAGCATCTATGTAAGCACGAGCCATAGCTTACTCCTCAACCACACCAAGCACTCTGCCACAACAGTATACACTGTCAGAAGCACCGAGTTTGATAGGCTTATAAGCGCTATTATGAGAGATCAAACACTTGTTGCCAAGCTCTTTGATATAAGCATCACCATTGACGATGAAAATGCCTATTTCTCCGATGTCTACAGAATCGCACTTTTCTACGTACACTTTGTCTCCGTCATGGTAAGTAGGCTCCATACTGTCACCGCTAATCGGGATGACATAATCCGCAGCCTCAGCCTCGGCGCATTCATTAACAACAATCTCGTCAGGAGTTTCGGTTTCGAGGAAATTACCTGTACCTGCAGATGCAGGATAATTGTAGAAATCCAGTTTGAGCAATCTTGCCTTTTTCGGCTTTGCAACTCTTCTATATTCTGCATCGAGGACTGCAGATACTGCATCCTTGCCAATCTCATCAATATCTCTGTATTTATGTAAGATAGCCCATTCATTCAGTGAAGGGGTATCAACGCTCATATTAAAACCAAGTACTTGGTTGGGTGTGATGTTCAACACTTCGCAGATGCGGAGTAATGTTACGCAGTCCGGTTTTGCCTTGCCTACTTCCCACGTGGAAACGGCAGACGGAGATTTTGCACCGATAAGCTCTGCCAACTCCTCTTGCTTGAGGTTCTTTGCGAGTCTTGCCTCCTTTATTCTTAAGCCAATAGACTTCATTTTAGTATCCTCCTATTCTAAGGTATCACTATTATAGCACAATTTTATTCGAATGTCAACAGATAATTCGAATAAAATTCGCGTAAACCTCTTGACAATCGAACCAAATTCGTGTATAATATAAATCACTCGAAGAACATTCGATTATTTGATATAAAACGAGTAAAACTCGTAGAAATGAGGAACAAATGCCGGAAAGAGCGATACTGCATATCGACATGAACAATTTCTATGCATCCGTCGAGTGCATGCTTAACCCGGAATTGAAGCCTTTTCCTATTGCAGTATGCGGAAGTCAGGAAGAACGGCACGGAATCGTCCTTGCCAAGAACTACGCAGCCAAAGCAAAAGGAGTCAGCACCGGTGAAGCCATTTGGCAAGCCAAATTAAAATGTCCCAACCTCGTAGTAGTCCCTCCTCATTACGATCAGTATATGAAATTCTCCAAACTCGCACGAGAGATATATGGGAGATACACTGATCTCATAGAACCTTTTGGAATGGACGAGGTGTGGGCAGATGTTACCGGAAGCCAAAGAGCAATGGGGACACCATTGCATATGGCAGAAGAAATAAAGAAAACCATTACATACGAACTCGGTCTTACAGTCTCTATCGGTGTTTCCTTCAATAAGATATTCGCCAAGCTTGGCTCGGATATGAAGAAACCCGATGCAATCACAGTCATAAATAAGGAAACGTTCCGTGAGCAGATATGGAATCTACCTGCCTCGGATATGTTAGGCGTAGGACGAGCTACCGAGAAGAAGCTATCCTCGGTAGGTATACGAACCATCGGTCAGATCGCGCAATATCCTTGCGACTACTTTCAAAGGAAGCTTGGAAAGTGCGGAGTCGATCTCTGGCGGTTCGCTAATGGTATGGATGATTCCCAAGTCACGGTCAGAGATTATGAAGCCCCGGACAAATCAGTAGGTCATGGCATGACCGCTATTCAGGATTTGGAGAATGATGCAGAGGTATGGAAATTTATTCTTGAACTCTGCCAAGACATAGGTCACAGGCTCTATGTCTTTAACAAGAAAGCAACAGGCATCGCAATAGCGATTCGAGATAATGAACTCTTTACAAAACAATGGCAAAGTGCTATCCCCGTACCCACTCAAAGTCCTTCAAGTATTGCGAAGGAAGCGTTCTCCCTGTTCCTACGCAGCTATGACTGGAAACGCCCGATACGTTCACTCACGGTTCGTGCCATCAATCTCACGTCCTTGGACACACCGTGCCAGCTCGACATATTTTCGGATCCCGTCAAGGTTGCGAGAGCAGAAGCTCTGGACAAGACCATTGAAGAACTCCGCTATCGCTTTGGAAAGAAGATCATTCGAAACGCCTGTTTGTTAGATAACCCGAAAATGTCGGCTCATGATAATCCGGATATCATAATGCCGACAGGAGTACCGCAATAGGAGGTTTACAATGCAGAAAATCAAGTATGTCAAACAGCCTGTCGCAGTGAATGTGACGATAACAACGGACGGACAGGTACGTCCGAGAAAATTTTTGTGGAAGGACGGTCAGTGGTACAAAATTGACCGAGTTACCTACGCAGAACGTGCCGCCTCAACAAAGGTAGGTGGTTGCGGAATCAGATATACCATTATGGTGGAAGGGCTACCTCGCTTCCTCTATGACGAAGATGGTAAATGGTTTATGGAAGACGAGGTAATCATAGAGGTCGCAGGATGATTATAGGAACGAAAGTAGAATTTGAAAATCTTGCTGACTACATTCTTCGAGATTATCTCGGCAGTGAATATGAAAGCTATAAGCCGTTTGATGTTAATGCCTTCGCCAAGGACTATCTCAAGCTGGAAATATCTTATTGCGAGTTCAATCCCAAAGACAACATCGAAGGAAAGCGCATAGGAAATCAGATACAGTTGGACCAACGATTAAACGAACCAACAAGAATTGGGGAGCGCAATTTTACAGTCGCTCACGAGTGTGGTCACGATCTGATTAACTGGCAGGATCCCAACTACGTTCCCGATCAAACAATAAACTATCGGATAAGGAGTCAGCGTAAAGAGCTGAAAACAGAAAATGATTTTAGAGAATGGCAAGCCAATGTGGTGGCATCGTGTCTTTTGCTCCGCCCCTGTCTCGTAGACTGGACGATGTTCACCTTTGCGAGGAAGGAAAAGATCACTGTGTTTGGTGGATACACGATCCATCGTATAGACAGATATATTATTCGTATGATGGCACAGTATCTTGGCGTTTCGCAAGAATGCCTCCGCTATAGGCTTGATCGACTCGGTTACTTGGATCATAAACCGATTGCAGAATATGATCCAGTAATGGACATGTGCTTATCATGGGAGGTGAATCAATGGATAAGAGTATGATCTTATATAGAAAGAAAACACGAATCGTGTTAAACCCGGAATACATTGAACGAGTAAAGAAAGAAAATCAACCACTGCAAAATCAAGCAGATGCACTGGAACCTAAAACCATACCGTGCCGTTTCTGCGGATATCCTGCCGCTGTTAAATATGGCGGTGCAGTCGGACTTGTTCAAGTAAAATGCAGACATTGCAATCAAGAAGCAATATACGATACTGCAGATTACAGACATTATTCCTACATTGCCTACCCCGATGCTATCCCAACAAGATATCGTGAGTATGCATAACAACAACTAAATATTAAACAACACTAATTGACGTGCTGTGGAGTCGCTGAAAGTTGTATCTCCCAATGGCCGCATGAAGTCTTAATCCTATATACCCGTATAGGATAGACGTTCTGTGGCTTTGGCAACTTTCATGCGGCTCCTTTTCTTTTTCCTTTCTGCTTCTCCCGGCAGAAAGGATTTTTTTATGCCTTGGCAGACCTACATCGCTAAATATCCGTAATTCCCAATTTGCTCAATAACTCAAAACTGCACCGCAGTAATCAAAGAAAAAGCAAATTGAAAGGAATTACAATAATGGATTTTCAGAACGTAGAATTTTACAGACTTAATAAGAACAGCGAAGACATCGTATATAACTTCGCAACCGAAATGATCATTTACCGCAAAGAAACCACTCCAGAAGGAGCTGTGAGAATTATCGAAATCCGCAAACAAGACGGAAAGAAAGGCCAGACCAAGAGAATCGTACCTTCCTATGAGATGACTGCCGAAGACTTTGACACATGGAAGAAAAAGCTCGTTGAAGATGCTCACGAAGAAATCAACAAGGATAAGCGTGAAACACGTGAGAATGTATCCATAGAGAATCTTCTTGAAACAGATCTGGTCTGCACCGAAACTATTGAGGAAGAATTGCAGAGGAAAGAACGAGAACGGATCTATGAGCAGAAGCTCCAAAAAGCAATGGAACTCATGTCGAAATTAACCCCCATTCAGCGCGAAAGATACTATAAACATATCGCTCTCGGTAAATCTCCAACAGAAATTGCAGCAGAAGAAGGTGTGGCACAACAGTCTGTATTTGAAAGCATAGAAAGAGCTAAAGCGAAAATTGAAAAACTGAAGAAGAAAGACGCTCAACAAAGGTAAAACAACCTCATTTTTTCACTTTTGAAAAAATTTTTTCAAGATTTTTTCGAAAAAAGCTAAAAAACCCCCTGTAAATTGCCCGATTTTTTGGGTATAGGTGAGGAACAAAAAAATCCTCACTGATATTTGACAACTGAATAGCGATATAGCAGATACGTTACCGACTCTGCGCGAGAGCGCGAGCTACACAAGCGAACGACGGCTGTCGTAAGACAGAAGACGTCCTTCAGGACTTGGACCAATGAGTAGCAATCATTGGAAAGCCATGACAGGAGTTGGGGATAATGATACTTCCGTACGCGGATGCCGGAGAACCCGGCGGTTGGTGAGAGGCCAATGAGATTGCTACGCTGGCAATCGTCTGTTATATGCCCGTGGGTAAAACCATAATGTCGGGGGTGTTGGGCGACAAATACGACAAGACATACACGAAACTTTAAAAACGATCTATTACTCATGAAAATGAGTATAACTTTTTTCGGCTGATGGCGCACTGTTCGGTTTATTCGATTAATCCACCCATCAGCCTTTACATATCTATCAGGAGGTAAAACACATATGACGGTTCATAAGAATGAAGTCTATTACGCTGACCTGTCCCCTGTAATCGGGAGCGAACAAGGTGGCACAAGACCTGTCCTTGTGATTCAAAACGATGTGGGAAACAAAGTTTCTCCCACGATCATCGTTGCAGCTATCACAAGCAGAAGAAAGAAAATGAAAATGCCCACCCACGTGAGCATTACAATGGAAGACGGCAGACTCCCCAAACACTCAATGGCAATGCTCGAACAGATCAGAACCATTGATAAGGAACGCCTCAAGAACTATGTCGGCAAGATCGACAAGCAATCCGCTGAAGCCATTGAACGAGCTTCGCTGGAAAGCCTCGGCATCGACGTTCACAAGACGTATAGGAGGCTCTATGGAAAATAATCTGCAACGAGATATCGACTTTGCAATTCACCTCGCAATGCTGAAAATGCTTCTCGAAAGCGGAGCTATAAGCGAGGAAGAACACCGACTTGCAGTGAGTAAGTTGCGTGAGAAAACGAATTGCAAACTTATTGTAACTTCAGCGAACTTTTGAAAAATAACGCTGGACTTTTGAATTGTTTGTGGTATACTTTGTGTTAACAAAACGAAAGGAGAAAAAGCAATGCGACAGAATATCATACCAATCATGCCCATAGTCGAAAACCCAACCAAAGTTCGTGTTGCCGCCTACGTTCGTGTCAGTACGAGCAAGGACGATCAGTTAAACTCCTTCGCTGCTCAGTATATCCACTACAAGAAGCTGTTCGAAGATAGCACATATGAGGAACTGATTGACATTTATTCCGATGAGGGCATCAGCGGAACAACAACAGATAAAAGAGATGGATTCAACCGAATGCTGGACGATTGCGAAAAAGGTCGCATCCAAAAGATATACGTGAAGTCCATATCTCGATTCGGAAGAAACACGGCAGAAAGCCTTGCACACATCCGATACCTCAAGACACTTGGCATATCGGTATTCTTCGAGAAGGAAAACCTCGACACCTCAATAGAGGAAACAGAGTTCCGACTCACAATGATGGAATACCACGCACAGGAAGAATCCATCTCGATATCCAAGAATGTCCGCCTCGGTGAACAATATAAAATGGAACGAGGCGATTACTTACTGAAGGTTGCCCCCTACGGCTACGAACGCTACGAGAGAACTCTTATTGTGAACGAAGCCGAAGCCGTAATCGTCAGAAGAATCTACGCAGACTACACAAGCGGTAAAAGTACACGCCAGATCGCAAACGAGCTCAACGAGGAAAACGTGCCGAGAAAGGATCCGACAGTATCGTGGAAACGCACTGCAGTCGAGTATATCCTCTCCAATGAAAAGTATATCGGAGATCAGATGTACCTTAAACGCTACCGAACCGATACGTTCCCATTCGTCAGAGTAAGAAACCATGGTGAACACGTTTACTACTATATCGAGGAAACGCATGAACCTATTGTTACAAAAACAATCTTTGATTACGCGCAGAAGCTCCGCACATCGAGAGTCCCCAAGTGCGTAACCACGGCAAGCGAATACTCTCCACTCTCCGGCGCAATGCACTGCGGAGAGTGCGGAAAGGTACTCCGTATCGTAAACCGCACGAAATCCGTGCAGTGGGCATGCAGAACTCACCATAAGGATGCAAGCGAATGCCCGACCATGTGCGTACCCGATGCAGAGGTCATCAGAGCCTTTATCGAGATGTACAACAAGCTCAAGGCGAACAAGAAAATCATCATCACTCCCATCATCAACCAGCTGGTCACTCTCAAAAACCGCATATCGGCACAGTCTGTTGAATTCGCTGAACTCGACAGACAAATCATGCTTGTCAACGACCAGTTGGCACTCATTGCCGATCTCAAGCAGAAGCAGATGATTGACGAGGAAACCTTCCGCCGTAAGAGCAACGAATTAAATAGTTCTATGAGCAGCCTACGTTCCAAGCGTAGGCTGTTTCTAAATAACAGCCAAGCGGATCAAGCCATTGCAGACATGAAACGCTTGGCTTCCATTATCGATAAAGGCCCCGACAAAATTGAAGAGCTCGACGAAGAACTCTTCGATAGCCTTGTCGAGGACATCATAGTCGATACCAGCGATGAAATCAAATTCAAATTAATCGGTGGACTTGTACTCAAGGAAACCATAGAAAGGACAAAAAGATGAAAAAGCGAACCATGCCATACGGTTACGAGATCCGAAACGGAGAGATAACCGTAGACAAGAAAGCCGCCAAAATCATCGAAGAAATCTTCACCTCATACCTCGATGGAATGTCCTTCGGGAACATAGCGGATGAGATGACGTGCAGAGGAATCGATTACTACGACGGCAAAACCCAATGGAACAAGCTGATGGTAAAACGAATCCTCGAATGCAGGTTCTACTTGGGTACAGACAAATACCCGAAACTCATCTCAAACGAGCAATTCGAGTCCACAGCAATGCTGATAGCCGCAAAATACGGCGGTTACAACAAAGATCCGAGAGCAACCATCCTCAAGAAAAGAACCTTCTGCCAAGAATGCGGAGAAAGGATAACGAGGGATATCCAAAGTGCGAGATATCACAAATGGTACTGCAAAGGATGTCTCGACACTCAACTCCGTGAAGAACGGTTCTACGAAAGAATCCTATCGGCACTCAACTCAGTCATCCGACACCCGGAACTTCTGGATGAGGTAGAGCCGAAGGATACATATGAGTCAGACTTCGAGGTCTCACATAAGACTAACGAGCTGAACCATATGTTGAATAACAGCTCGAATATCGACTTCGAGCAAACCTTCGGAGATATCCTAAACCTCGCAGCTATGAAATACGACCACTGCGAATTGGACGTCACTGAAGAACTCACAGAAACCATTAAGCAAGACTTCATAGGTCGAAGCGAACTGGAAGACATAAGTACAGAACTCCTTGAACGAACGGTATCTCACGTAACCCTCGATAAGAGTGGTAAGGTAGCGGTACACTTCATCAACGGAGCTGTCGTAAGAGTGGAAGGAGAAACATAATGATTATCAGAAAAATCGAACCAACCAAAGTAAACGAATCGGTCATACAGCCTGTAAAGCGACTCCTCAAGGTTGCGGCCTACTGTCGAGTATCTACCGAAATGGATGAGCAAAGCAACAGCTACGAGGCTCAGATCGAGCATTACACGGCTGAGATCGACAAGCATCCCGACTGGATCAACGCAGGTATCTTCGCCGACAAAGGCATCACGGGTACTATGGCAAAGAAGCGCCCGGAATTCCTAAAGATGATTAAGAAATGCAGACAGAAGAAAATCGACCTCATCCTTGTCAAATCCATCTCAAGATTCTCAAGAAACACGGTCGACTGTCTCGAATATATCCGTGAGCTGAAAGCACTCGGTATCGGAGTCATCTTCGAAAAGGAAAACATCAATACGCTGACAGAAACAAGCGAAGCCATGATAACCATCATGGGATACTTCGCACAGGCAGAATCCGAATCCATCAGTAAGAACGTAACATGGGGTGTGCGCCATGCCTTCTCTGAAGGCAAGGTGACCTTCACCTGTGATATCTACGGCTACGAAAGAGTGTACAATCCCGAAACCAAGAAACACGATATCCTCGAAATCGTCGAGGAAGAAGCGAAGGTTATCCGCACCATCTTCGAACGCTACTATGCAGGTGACAGCCAGTCAACGATATGTGCCTATCTGAACGAACAGCAAATACCGTCTCCGAGTAAAAAGAACTCAAAGTGGTATCCTGTAGCCCTGCAAAGCATTCTCCGCAACGAGAAATACAAGGGTGACGTTCTCACACAAAAGTCCTACTGTGCCGACCTCCTCACCCATAAACGAGTGAAGAATAACGGTGAGGTCATCCAACACTACCTGCAAGACCACCATCCTGCCATCGTAGACAGAGAGCTCTTCGATAAGGTACAGGTGGAATACGCCAAGCGTAACGCCAAGAAGGTGGTTCTGCCCGGATGTGAGGAAGCACCCAAAAGAAGCCGATACAGCAGTAAATACGCGCTCACAGACATCCTTGTCTGCGGTCACTGCGGTTCTCCTTACAGAAGATGCGTATGGACTCACCACGGCAAGCGCAAGGTGGTATGGAGATGCATCACACGCATGGATCACGGTCTGAACAAGTGCGACGGCTCCTTCACCATCGAGGAAGAAGGTCTCCACCAAGCCATCCTCGATGCCATCTCCGACCTGTCAAGCAGAAAAGAGGAACTGAAGGACGAGCTGAAATCCGCACTCGCAACTACACTCCTTGACACCGGTGCTGATATGTGCCTCACATCCCTCGAACAGCAGATCAAAGAGCAAGAGAACGACTTGATGAGGGTGGTACGCATCACTGCAGAAAGAGGAAACAAGTCAGAATTCGAAACCGAATTCAAGCGTATCTCCGCAAATATCAAGGACCTCAAGCAACTGCTTGAAGTGGAAAAAACGAAAGTCAGACCGAAGCTCGACATTGAATCCCGTCTCGAAGCAATCTTCGAGAAAATCGATTCGGCAAGCGCAAATATCCAAGAATTCAACAACCAAGTCATCCGCCAGCTCATCGCCCAGATCAGAATTGACGGCGAAAACAAGATGACGATTATACTGACTAACGGCTATCGATTCGAAGCCAAGAGATAAAGAAAGGAAACGAATATGAAGAAAACAACCCTTATCGACTACTTCCGTGATTACAATGAGGAAACCGTCCTCCAAGCCATCGCATACTACAACCGCAACCATGACTTCGAAAGCGAAAACCGACATCGCTTCGATTGGGATCTGTTCGAAAACATCCTCGACAACATTGAGGATGGATGCCTCATCGTAACCGAGGAAGACATGGAAGCCATCGAAGATGGTTACGAGGATGACTGCGAAGACGAGTGGGAGGGCGAAGACCCTTATCCCGACTATGACGAGGATAACTACGAAGACGAGGACTATGACGAAGACGGCTACGATGAAGATGACTCTCCCAGCTTCATCAAATGTCCCAACATGGATTGCAGAACGTGCAGAAGATGCTATGAAGACTAAAAACACCTCCTACACATAATCGCCCTTGCGGAAACGTGAGGGCGATAACTTTTGGCGGCACTGTCCGCCTTACATAGAGCATTCTCTATGAATACTTACTTTACGGAGGTTCATTATGAACACAAATCAGATCAACAACAGAAAAGCCGCTTTTTTGATGGCAATGGAAGAAGACGGTACTGACATCAACCATGCCGTTGCTCCTGCAGAGCTTATGGCAATCATTGCCCACACCAACCCCCTCAAGTTCGACGAAGGTATTGAGGAAGTATGGGATCAGTCCTGTGTGGACGAGGAAACCTATTATAATTACCTCAACCGCCACAACTGCACCGACGAAGCGTTGGCAGAAATCCGCCATTCCTTCTTAATGGATCCGGTCCGTGCAAAGCTCAACAAGATCAAGTATGAGAAGGGCTTGATTCCGGATGACGAAATTTTAGCTTTTGCGCTATTCCTCGTTGGTAACTGTCGTATCATTGAGGAATGTGACTTCAATGACGAGCTTTTCTTCGAAGATTACGCAGAACTCATCAACATCACGGCTAACCGCCTGAAGTTCCTTATCCTCTGCATGAATAATGGGCGCTTCGATCTTCTCAACACAGTTATTCAGTTCGCCCATAAGGAAATGCAAACAAATGCATCCACTGAATACTGCTTCGCAGAGGTAACTCCCGACGATGGCGGTGTGCTTGACTATTACAAGCGCATGACTGACCATGTCGCATTCGGTGAAGATTACGATCTGACAGCCGCTGCCGAAAAAGAGTTTTGGGAGCGCGTAAACAAAGTTCGTGAAGAACGTCTGAAAAAAAACGACGTTGAGGACGAAGAAATCCCTACGCGCATTATCAATGACGAGCCTCTCGTAGAGAGAGATTTTGAAGGCTAATGCCTTCACCTGCGGAAACGCAGGTACATAGCGCACCTCCTCGCTATGTGATTCATTTCATTTTCTCCTTAACCTTGCGGTGTGAAATCAAGAACCGCAAGGTACATACGTTGTCCATAATAATTTCCTTTCGAAGCACCGTCGGTTTTCGTCAATCTTTTCCCGGCGGTGTACATATCGATTACTCATTGCGATATGTAACCTCCTTTCTCCTGCGGTGTGAAATTCAGAACCGCAGGTTTACATACCCGAAAAGAAAGGATGGACGTATGGAAACTACAAGACGAATAAATGAATTCAACCTTGAAAACCGCCCGTTCTATATCGTTGATCACGATGACGGCACGTTTTCTCTCTGCCTACCGCTTGATATGCTAAACGGACAGTATGCTGATTATTGTCAGACGGCTTTCGACAATTACGCCAAGTCTATTGGAGAGCCGACAACCACACATATTGGGCTAAAGACTCACGGCAACGGTTACGAATGGGAAGCCGCCTTCCGACAGATATTCAGAAACGATCCCAATATCGGACGTATTCTGTTTGATTGCGAAGCCGGAGGATTCTTCTGCTCCTGTGATGACCTTGATATCATCGAGGACTTCGGAATCCGCTTTAAGGATGTTTGCGAGGATACTGACCGCTTTTCAAAGTTTATAGCCCAAGGCATAATTAAACAGGAAAAGTGGGAACGAGAGCAAGAACAGCTCATGAAAACCGTTCGTGGACAGCTTATGAAGCACCCAAGCGCGGTATTCGAAATCAAGACTCCGGACGGAGATATCCGTCTGTCGCCCAATGACATCAAGATGCTGTTGTCGGGTGAGATGAATACCGTAGTTATCGAAGACTGCCACTACGCAGCCTTTGAACTTTTGGATCAAGAAGTTGAAGCAATGCAAACGGAC
>JAZNCE010000120.1:0-153495 GCA_045587385.1 Eubacteriales bacterium | reverse complement strand
CAGGATGACCCACTCTCAAAAAACAACTCCCTCATCTGCGATTTTACCAAAATCCCCGAAACAGTTTTAAAAGCCCTGAACGGCGAACAAATTCAACCGATGTTGATTTGAGAAAAAACCGCATTGAACAAATGCGGTTTTTTGTTGCTAAATTACGATTTAAGATATATAATAAGCACAGAGGAGGTATAAGTATGAAGAAATTTTTAATTGTTGTTGATATGCAAAAGGATTTTGTGGACGGTGCTCTGGGTTCTGCCGAGGCGGCCTCTATCGTGCCCGCAGTAAAAGAGCTGATCGAGGGCTTTGACGGCGAGGTGTACTTTACCCGCGACACGCATTTTGAAAACTACATGAGCACCGAGGAGGGCAAGCACCTACCCGTGCCGCACTGCATCAAGGACACCGAGGGCTGGCAGATCGTTCCCGCGCTGGACGCGCTGCGCACCACGCAGCCCATTGACAAGCTGACCTTTGGCTCTAAGGAGCTGATCGCGCTGCTTGCCGACAAGCAGGGCATTGAGAGCATCACGCTCTGCGGTCTGTGCACCGACATTTGCGTCATTTCCAACGCATTGCTGATCAAGGCATATTACCCCGAAATTCCGCTTTTCGTAGTGGCAAACGCCTGTGCAGGCGTGACCCCCGAAAGCCACCAAAACGCGCTTGACGCCATGAAGATGTGCCAGATCGAGGTTGTCTGAGTATTGAAAATATAGAATGCATTGCGGCGGGAGTAAACCCCCGCCCTACGGGAACCGTACACCGACCGTAGGGCAGGGGCTTGCTCCTGCCGATATATTAAAATAAAAAACCCAAATAATTCGAAAATGTTGTCAAAATTTCGTCAGAACGCGGTGTTCTTATATGAAGGGTGCTAAGCACCGATCAAAGAACGAAAGGAGTCAACTATGCAAGATCATGAGATCGTTGCCCTGTATCATCTGCGTGATGAGCGGGCAATCGAGCAAACACAAAGCAAATACGGCACTTACTGTACGGGAATTGCGCAAAGCATACTGCAGAATATGCAGGACAGCGAGGAGTGCGTCAATGACACGTGGCTGCGTACGTGGAATTCCATTCCGCCCGCAAAGCCCGAAAATCTGAGAACCTACGTGGGGAAGATCACGCGCAATCTTTCTCTCAACCGCCTGGAGCACCGCCACCGCCAAAAGCGCGGCGGAGGGGAGGTCATGTTAGCCCTTGACGAGATCGGAGAGGTGGCATCGCCCGATGCCGATCTTGCCGCACACATTGAGCGGCAGGAGTTTGCCCGCATTCTGAACGGATTTTTGTGGAGCCTGTCCGAGCGCGACTGCTGTATTTTCATTCGGCGCTACTATTACGTAGAGAGCGTGGAGCATATCGCGCAAAAATACGGGCTGAACACCGCTGCGGTATTCAAAAGCCTCTCCCGTGCACGCGCAAAGCTGCGCAGCGATTTGGCAAAGGAGGGATACACGGTATGAAAAATCTCCCTTTGCTTACATGGATGGAGGACATTGATCCCGTGCTGATCGAGCGCTCGGACAGATACCGTGCACGTCGCACGCCATATTGGCGTATTGCGCTGATCGCGGCAGCGATCCTCGTGCTTTTGACTCTTGCGCTGTCTGCCTTTGCGGCATGGCGCGTGGATACCTACGTACAAGCCGAGTATTCGGACACCTACGACGGCACGCTGCTGCACGCGCTTGACATTGTGCTGACGCAGGATGAAAACGCTGTTTCCGCATTGCTTGGTGAGCAGAACAAGCGTGATCTGCATAGCCTGTTCAACGCATTGCGCGGCGTCAAGGATGAGCAAGAGAACGAGGATCAGCAGCCCGAGGCGCAAGGCTCCCAAGGGTTGGAATACCGCTCGCGCGGTGACGGTAATTGCAGTGTGATCGGTATCGGCAGCTGCAAGGACGTACACGTAGTCATACCCGAGCGCTCGCCCAACGGTGAGATCGTGGTGGGTATTGCAGAAAATGCGTTTGAAAACAATTTCTCGATCACCAAGGTGACGTTGCCAAGCACGATCAGAACCATACGCGACAACGCGTTTGCCGGCTGCAGTAAGCTGGAACAGATCAATATCCCCGAGGGCGTGACCCTGATCGGCGCACAGGCGTTCAGAGGCTGCTGGCGGCTGACCGCGCTGCACATCCCGGGGAGCGTGAGTGAGATCGGTGAGAGGGCCGTGGGCATGTGTATTATGCTGGAGGAGCTGACGGTCGCCCCCGAAAACCTTGTGTACAGAGGGGAGGGGAACTGCTTGATCGATAAAGAGAGCGGCATGCTGCTTGCGGGATGCGAGGGCAGCGTCATCCCCGAGGGTGTGACAAGCATTGCACCCTATGCGTTTTACTGCATGTCGGGCTTACGCAAGATCAATATCCCCGAGGGTGTGACAAGCATTGGCGAGCAGGCGTTTCTCGGCTGCACCATGCTCAGAGAGGTTACCTTCCCCTCAACGCTCAAAAGCATAGGCATGCAAGCCTTTTCGGAGTGTACGGTGCTGCACAGCGCAGTCTTTTCCGAGGGACTTGAGACCATTGAAGCACTTGCCTTTGAAAAATGCGAAAAGCTGGCAAGTGTGCGCTTGCCAAGCAGTCTGCAGGGCATTGGGGAATCTGCATTTATTGACTGCGCCTCTTTGACCGAAATCGATATCCCCGACGGCATTACTACAATAGAGTCCAACACGTTTTATGGGTGCCATGCGTTAGCCCGCGTCGGCATTCCCGATAGCGTGACCGTGATACAGAGTTATGCATTTTATGGGTGCCACGCTCTTGCCGAGATCGATCTGCCCGATGGCATGCTAAGCGTATTCAGTCATTCGTTTGCCGATTGCACAAGCCTTGTCGAGCTGACGATTCCTGAAGGAGTTACGGCTATCGGTGAGAGTGCCTTCTCGGGTGCGAGCAGCCTGACTGTGCTGCACCTTCCAGAAAG
Source organism: Eubacteriales bacterium (assembly GCA_045587385.1). GTDB lineage: Bacteria > Bacillota > Clostridia > Oscillospirales > CAG-272 > SVQP01. The sequence continues at coordinate 150,549 of JAZNCE010000120.1, read as the reverse complement.
CCTTACTCGCATCTGGGAAAGCGCTTTTGCATCCTGTACGGCGTTGGAATCGGTTTATATCCCCGCTAAGGTTTTCAAGATCGGAGATGAGGCATTCCGGGGATGTCTTGCCTTGACTGAGCTGACGGTCAGCGACCAGAATTCTGTGTACAAAAGCGAGGGCAACTGCCTGATTGAGACGGGGAACGGCAGACTGATATTTGCCAACGCACACAGCACCGTGCCCGAGGGCGTCAAGATCATCGGCTCGAACGTGTTTTACCAAATGGAATTCGTGCGGTTTTCCTTGCCCGATGGCGTAGAGGAAATTGAACCCACAGCGTTTATGTATTGCTGGGATATGCTGAGCATCGTCATTCCCGAAAGCGTGACCAAAATCGACGATTACGCCTTTTACGGCTGCACGCGGCTGATGAGAGTGTACTATACGGGCACCGAGGAGCAATGGAACAGAATCAGCATAGGCATTGAAAACGACTACGTGCTCGAATCCGAGATCAGATTTGAATATGTACGGGAATGAATTGTGAAAATGAAATCCGCCCCAATGGGGCGGATGAAATCCACTGTCGTGGATGAAATCACTGCGCGATGAAATCCGCCAACGGCTTTTTGCCGTTGGCGGATATTTTTATGCAATTAAGCCTCCAAAGTCTTCTTATAGCCCTCAAGCTTTGCAAGCACATCTGCCTGATCCTTACCAAGCAGCAGGAAATAGAACTTGATCTTAGGCTCGGTGCCCGAGGGGCGCACGACGATAACGTCGCCGTTGACCAGCTTGAAGTACAGCACGTTGGACTTGGGAAGCCCCGTGGGGATCTTCTTGCCCGTAGCCAGCTCGGTAAAGGTCTCGGTCTTGTAGTCGCCGAACAGCTCAACAGCCACGCCGCCGAAGACTGCGGGGGGATCGTTACGCAGCGTGTCCATCATGGCAGCCATGCGTGCAGCGCCGTCCAAGCCCTCCATGTAGATCTCTACGTTGGTTTCGTAGCAGTAGCCGTAGCGTGCATAGAGTCCTTCCAGCGCGTCGCACAGCGTCATGCCCTTAGCCTTGTAGTAAGCTGTCATTTCGCAGATCAGCATGGACGCTACAACGGCATCCTTGTCGCGTGCGTAAGTGCCCTTGAGGTAGCCGTAGCTTTCCTCAAAGCCCAGAATGAACGAGCCGTATCCCTTTGCCTCGTAGTTCTTGATGACCTCACCGATGAACTTAAAGCCGGTCAGCACGTTGTGCATGGTCACGTTGTGTGCTGCACAAATAGCAGCTGCAAGCTCGGTGGAAACGATGGTCTTGACAGCGTAAGGATGGTCGGGCATGCTGCCGGTCTCCTCGTAAGCGGTCAGAATATAGTCAAGCAGCAAAGCGCCCATCTGGTTGCCCGTGATGGTCTTAAAGGAGCCGTCTGCGGTTCTGGTCATCACGCCCACGCGGTCTGCGTCGGGGTCGGTTGCCACGATCAGGTCGCTGCCTACGCGGTCAGCGATCTCGATACCCAGCTCAAACACCTGCGGATATTCGGGGTTGGGCTTGGGAACGGTGGGGAAGTTGCCGTCAATGATCATCTGCTCGGGAACGGTGTAGAGGTTCTTAAGCCCAATGCGCTTCATGACCTCGGGAACCAGCTTATGACCCGTGCCGTGCAGGGGAGTGTACACGATTGCAAGATCATCGGCAACAGCCTTGACCGCATCGGGATTGACCGCCTGTGCGACAACCTGTGCCAGATACTTTTCATCAGTCTCCTCGCCCAGCATGACAATCAAGCCGTCTGCAACAGCCTTGTCAAAGTCTGCAAGCTTGACGTCCTCGAAGATATCCAATGCTTCCATGGATGCGCTGACGGTATCAGCGTGCTCGGGGGGCAGCTGTGCGCCGTCTTCCCAGTATGCCTTGTAACCGTTGTACTGCTTGGGGTTGTGAGATGCGGTAATGTTAATGCCCGCCACGCAGCCGTATTCGCGCAGAGCGAAGGAAAGCTCGGGGGTGGGGCGCAGATCGTCAAAAAGATAGGACTTGATGCCGGCGGCTGCAAGCACCTGCGCGGAGGTCTTTGCAAACAGGGCAGAGTTATTGCGGCTGTCGTAGGCAATGGCAACGCCATCGGCAGCTCTGCCTTCCTTGATGATAAGGTTGGCAAGACCCTGCGTTGCATAAGCAACCGTGTGCACGTTCATAGCGTTCATGCCGGTCTTCATAATGCCGCGCAAGCCCGCGGTGCCGAAAGAGAGGTAAGAGGTAAAGCGCAGTCTGATTTCGCCGTCGTCGTCACGAATGGCAGCAAGCTCTGCCTTCTCGGCATCGCTGAGCTTATCGCACTCCAACCAGCGCAGGTAGTTTTTCATGTACTGTTCCATGATCGCGTTCTCCTTTATATTTATGTAATTTTATTAGTCCTGCAGATTCTGCTCCAACGCCTTTGCCAGCTGATCGGGGCAGGAGGTGGGCTTAAAGCCGCACTTGATGCCGCGCAAACGGCGAATGGCTTCCTTAGCCTCCATGCCGATGACCAAAGCAGCAACGCCCTGGGTATTGCCGTGGCAGCCGCCTACGAAGGCAGCCTCGGTGATAACGCCGTCCTCGACGACGAGATTGATCTGACGGGAGCAAACGCCCTCGGTCTTGTAATTGATGGTTTGTTTCATGGTATGCATTCCTTTTCGTTTATATTTATTTTTTATTTGACTGTGTAAAGCCCTATGGGGGTCACGTCTGCGCAAAAGAGCTGCAGATAGAGTAAAAAGGGATAAAACGTATCGGCATCGATCGTAAAGCGCAAGCGCAGCAGCTCACCGTCCTCTCCTGAGTAGGTGGAAGCGTGCGCAAGATCGTGCGAGCAAAGCGCGGCTGCGGCGATCAGGCGGCTTGCGTCACTTGGCAAGGCAGGGGAAAGCAGCACGTCAATGCATTGACCGGACGCCGGCTGCAGCATGGGAAGCGTTGCGCGCACCAAGGCAAAGGCGGTGCTGCCGCTTTGCTGTGTGGAAACGTGGCAAAGCGCGCAAATGCGCAGATCGTAAAGCTCGATCAGTCGCAGAAGTCCTGCCATGATGCCGTCCGCGGTGGATTCCACGGGCAGAATACCGTATTCGCAAAGCCCGTTGCGCACCTCCTGGCAAACGTCCTCGAAGCCGTGAAAGTATGCAACTCTGCGATCCTTGATAAAGCCGGTCAGCTCCATAAACGCCTGCTCGGTATAGCTGTTTGCCACGTATGCCACGCGCCCCTGTGCCTCGGGTGAGGGGGGCTCGTGCGTGCCGAACATGTCTGCAAAGGTACCCTCATAGCCCCATGGATAGCGTGCAGCGATCTCGCTGCAAAGCGCGATCCTGTCAGCGTGTCGCATAGCAACGCCGTAGCAATCGGGCGCATTCTCCTCGTCTGTCAGCTGCTCGAAAAGCTCCGTGATCTCGTCGGGCGTGGGGAGTGTGTCGGATTCTTGCCCTGCAATCAGCTCACCCAGCCAAAACGCGCGTGCGCGGTGCAAGGCGGTCTGCCGTGTTTGCAGCTCGGCAAGGTTCTGCTGTACGTTTTGCGTGGGATCCTGCGTAAAATCCCGCGTATATGAAAGGAAATCTCCGCTCATTTACAAAAGCTCCAAGAGAGAGAAGCTGCCCGAAAGGAACTGTTCCAGCTCCTCGGCACTCAGCTTGCGCTGCGCAAGAAGAGAAAGGGAATAGATCTGACGCGCCAGCAGCTCTGCCTTGTCGGGATCCTGCTCGGCAAGCGTCAGCAGCTTTTGGTAAAGAGAGGATGCGGTATTGACCACAAGCGAATACTCCAGCGGGTATTCCATGGGGGCAGCTCCCGTGCTCATAGCGTACATGCGCATCATTTCTGCCATGCGCGAGGATTCCTCGGTGACGTTGAGCATAGCGGGCACGGTCTGCGCCTTGAGCGGTGCATAGGTCACGCCTATCTGCTCATTACCGCTGACGCGCTTGAAAAGCTCGGTCAGCGCGGGCTGATCGGTCACCTCGCCGTCCCCCTTGAGCGCGTCCGCTACGTCGGAGTCAATGCGCTTGAACTTGACGTCATCGCGGTAATTTTCCAGAGCGGTCATGAACTGTGCATCCAGCGTTTTTTCCTGCACGGCAACAGAAATCCCCTCGGAAACAAACATGGAAACGTACTGCGCCTGCAGCGCCTTGTCGGTTGCGTAGTATACGACGCCCTCATGCTTTTCCTTGGCGTTTTCCAAGTATTCATCCAAGGTGACGTGGCTGCCGTCGGTCAGGGTGAGCAGCAGGCTGCCCTTGACGCGCTCGTAGAACTTGCGGTCACGGATGCATGCGTATTCCACGAAAATGCGGATGTCGTTCCAGATGCTTTCGTACTGCTCTCTTTCAAGATTGCAAAGGGAATTCAGCTTATCCGCGACCTTTTTGACGATGTGTGCACCTACCTTGGTCACGTAGGAATTGTTCTGCAGATAGCTGCGGGATACGTTGAGCGGCAGCTCGGGACAATCCAGCACGCCGCGCAGCATCAGCAGATAGTCGGGAATGACTTCCTTGATGTTATCGGCAACGAATACCTGATTGTAGTACAGCTTGACCTGCCCCTCCACGGACTCGTACTCGGACGAGATGCGGGGGAAGTAGAGAATACCCTTGAAGTTCAAAGGATAATCGGCATTGATGTGAATGTGGAACAAGGGCTGCTTGAAATCGGAGAATACCTTGTTGTAGAACTCTGCATACTGCTCGTCGGTGCAATCCGAGGGATTGGCCTGCCAGAGCGGCGAGGGGTCATTGATGGGCTTTTGCTCGCCCTCTCTGTCCTCGTCTGTCTCTTCGAAATAGATCTCCACGGGCATGAATGCGCAATATTTGCGCAGCATGCCGAAAAGTCTTGCGCGGTCGAGATATTCGCTTTCCTCTTCGCTGATGTGCATGACGACCGTGGTGCCGCGCTCTGCCTTATCCGAGGGCTCGGTGGTATAGCTGCCGTCACCGTCGCATACCCAATGCACCGCGGGGGCATCGGTGAAGGACTTGGTAAAGATCTCCACGCTGTCGGATACCATGAATGCCGAATAAAATCCCAGACCGAAGTGACCGATGATGCCGCTTGCAGCACCCTCGCCCTCGTATTTGCGGATGAACTCAAACGCACCCGAAAGCGCAATGTTACAAATATAGGTCTCCAGCTCCTCGGCACTCATACCGATACCGTTGTCGGAAACGGAAATTGTGCGCGCATCCTTGTCAAGCTCGACGGTAATGCGATAGACGTCATCGGTCGCGGGAATCTCGCCAAGCGATTGCAATCTCTTGTATTTGGTCACCGCATCGGTTGCGTTGGAAACGATCTCTCGCAGAAAGATGTCCTTTTCGGAGTAAAGCCATTTTTTGATGATAGGGAAGATATGCTCGGTATCGACCGAGATGCCGCCCCTTTTGATGTTTTCCTGGTTCATGTGATACCTCGTTGATATTTATTCTTGTGTGTCTTGTTCGTTTTGTACCGAAGCCGTTTCCTGCTCGCTGAACTCTTCGCCCGTCTGCTCGGTCACGTCTGCAGCGGTGGATTTTTCCGCTTCCTTGATCGCCTTAGCCATAGCCTTGCGCAGCTGTCTTTTCTCGCGGGAGGCGTCGATCCACTTTTTGATCTTACTGTGCTCATAATAGAAGATCAGCTTTTTGTTTTGATAGTGTACCGCAAAATCGATCTCGTCGTCGGTAGCTGCTCCTCGGTAATATTCCGCCGTGTCCGTTGGCAATCCCTTTTTGACCAGCCTTGCTTCAATGAACATCTTGCAAAGCTCAACCATGACTGCAAACAGGGGAACGGAAATGATCAGCGCAATGGGGTTGCCGCTGAAGATGGTGCCCATGACCACGATGGAGATCAGTACGCAAAGCGCGCTGACTCCCAGATGGTCGCCAAGGATCTTGGGGCTGATGATATTGCCTTCAAGCTGTTGGATCAGCAGCACGAGAATGACGTACAGAAGGAACTTGGAGGGATTGGTGATCAGAATGATAAAGCCGCCGGGGATAGCACCGATGAACGGACCTACCACGGGAATGATGTCTGTGATGCCGATCAGCACCGAGATCAGCACGAAATATTCGGATACGTCAAAGATCCAGAAGGAGACAAGACACATCACGAATATGATAGCGGCATCCAGCAGCTTGCCTTCGATATAGCTGCCGAAGGAGCGGTTGATGATGTTCAGCACGTTGTTGATAAACTTGTTCTGCTCCTTTGTAAAGAGTGCTTTTCTGATCTTTTTGACCTGTGCCAGACGGGTTTCCTTGGTGGCAAGCAGGTGAAATGCGATCAGAATGCTGAAGAAGGCTTCAATGATCAGCAAGTAGACCTTGTTGATCAGCGTGCTCGTGTAGGGGAACAGCTTTTCCACGAGGGACTTGAGCGTTGAAGAGGAGTCCTTGTCAAAAATGTCCATGATCAGCTCAAGAATGCTCTTGGAGGAGTCAAATATCGAGTTGATGGCGTTGGTAACTGCAGCCTTGATCTCTTCGGAATTGATGTATTGGGTGCCCTCAGCGGTGGCATATCCCAAGAGGTTCTCCAATTTGATAATGCCTTCATTGACCAGCGTAATGATCTCATCCAGATAGGAGTCGTAGTTGGCAATCAGACGCTGAATGCTGCGCACCAGCTCGGGCACCAGAATACCGAGAAACGCTGCAATGATCAGCAGCACGATCACGGTGGTCATGGCAAGCGAAAGCGCGCGGCGCAGACCGGGGAATTTGATCTTTTTGAATATGTGATTGTCGAAAATACGCATGATCGGGTTGCACAGATATGCAATACAGAAGCCGTACACAATGGGGGCAAAGATCACCCACAGGCGGCCGATGAATTCCTTGATCGCTGCTACGTTCACAATGGCATAGAGCAGAACGCCCACCACGGCAACGGCAAGGGCTGCGATCATATAAACTTTTTGTCCTTTTAACTTTTGCGTTTGCATAGTTGTCTCCCCAAATTCAGTATGTGCATAAAATATCGCACCTTATATTATATAACAAATACGCGGTTTCGTCAAGGGATTGACATAAGATTTCATCGCTCATGCGTGAATTTTAATAATGCGTACACACTTTATCCTCTTGCCAAAGCGCATTCATTGTGGTATAATTTAGCCAAAGAGAAACATAACGGGAGATTTTTATGAAAGTGAGAGCCTGCGCTAAGATCAATTTGTATCTGGACGTGACTGCTAAGCGCGCGGACGGATACCACGATATCGTCAGTATTATGCAAACGGTGGATCTTTGCGACGAGGTCAACGTGCGCGTTTGCGAGGATCAGGGCGGTCGCATCACTCTGCGCTGCGACCTTCCCGAGCTGCCGTGTGACGGGCGAAATCTTGCCTACAGAGCAGCCGAGCGGTACTTTGCGGGGCAAGTGCCTTGCGGGATTGAGATCGATATCAAGAAAAACATCCCCATGCAAGCGGGGCTTGCGGGCGGCAGCGCGGACTGCGCGGCTGTTTTGCGCGCGCTCAACGTGCATTTCGGAAAGTATGACGAGCAGGAATTGCTTGCCCTCGGTGCAAGTCTTGGTGCAGACGTGCCGTTTTGTCTGGTTGGCGGTACGCGCATCACGCGTGGCATCGGTGAGATCATGCAGGCGTGTGTCCCCATGCCGGATTGTGCTTTGGTCATCGCGCGCGGCGGAGAGGGCATCAGTACCCCGTGGGCGTACGGCGCGCTGGATGCCAAGTTCGGAGACTTTTCCTTGCAGGGAAGTGCAAGCGAACAGCGTCTTGGGCGCATCGTCGGTGCTATGGAGCAGGGCGATCTTGCGGCAATGTCGGATGCTATGTACAACATTTTCGAGTCCGTCGTGCTGCCCGCGCACGAGGTGGCAGCCACCGCCAAGAAAATCATGCTTGCGGGCGGTGCGATCGGTGCTTTGATGAGCGGCAGCGGACCCAGCGTGGTGGGCATTTTTGCCGATGAAAATGCTGCAAGGGCGGTGCGTGACGAGATCGCACAAACGGGAACGGCTGCATTCGTTTGCAGACCCGTAAATTAAAACCAAAATAACAGAAACCCCTTGCTCGGCAAGGGGTTTCTTTGTTATTATCACTTCTCCAGCGCGGTCTTGACAGCGTTTGTGGTAGCCGTCGTATCAGCATCGGTCAGCATGGTGAATACCACGTAATTACCGTAAACGAATACCTGCGCATTCTCCAGCTTGCTCTTCTCGGCAGGATCGTACATCTCTAAGAATACTTCCAGCTTGACCTGCAGCGCTTGTACGTAGGTCTCCACCTCTGCCTTGACAGCGTTTACGTCACCGCCGTCCTTAACGCGGAAGATGCCGAACTCGTCCACCGTCTGCGAGGAGGTCGATGCACAGATCATCCACTCCTGCACGTTGGCGGAAATGGTATCGGGCTTTGCAAATTCAAGAGAAACGTAGTCCGCATCTGCTGCGGTAAAGCCGCCCTCGGTGGAAACGGCATTCAGCACGGCACTCGTCAGGTCGTTGGCGGATACGTCATTGCGGTAGGAATCGCATGCGGTAAGGGTCAGAGTGAAACAGAGCAGCATTGCTGCGATCAAAGTCAGCTTTTTCATAATAATCTCCTCAAATTTTAGTCGGTGTAGCCGTGTGTGCGGATATATTGCAGGACAGCCTTATAAGCGTTAGCGGTCATGTGAATGCCGTCACCGTTGTCGTAGGCGGCGATCATGCATCCGTTGTTATCCTTGAGCACGCTTGCCGTGTCAAGGTATTTGCAGCCTTGCTCGGCAGCCAGCTGCTTGATCCAACCGTTTGCTATGTCAATGTTGGCGTTACAGAGCTTGCCGCCCTTTTGGTCGTAGCTCTCGCTGACGGGGAAGATGGACCCGAGCATGATCTTGGTATCGGGGCTTGCTGCCTTGATTGCCGCGATCAGCTTGCCGTAGTACGCCTTGAACTGCGTTTCGTTGGCATACGCCACACCGTTAACGCCCAGCGTGATCACCATATACTTGGGCTTTTCCTGCGCTGCCGCCTCGGCTATGGTCATTTCGGTGTCGGTCTTGGGATAGACGATGGTGGTCTTGTGAATGTTGCCGTCCAGGGTCAGCGTGCCAAGAGCGCCCGACCATACCTGCTCTGTGTCCTTGCCGCCCGTCAGAACGGCACGGTTGATCATATGATAAGTGGTGGAGTCGCCAAGGAAAACGATGCTGTCAATATATTCCTGCCCCATGTCCGCGCTCTCGCCAAGTACAGCGGAGTTGTCGGGCACGGTGTTTGCGGGTATATCGTCTGTGTCAGCCTGCGTCTGCTGTGCGGGCTTGTCCGGTTGAGCGGGGCGCGACGAGCCGAACAGGGGAGAGTCGGTCACCAGCGCCACTACGCCCCAAGCGCCCAGCAAAAGCAGCGAGCAGATCAGCAGCACAATGATGACGATAACGAGTGCTTTGATAATGGAATCCAGATTCATATTCGGTAATTATCTCCGTTTCTGATCATTGGTGGATGCGTAAACGCTTTGGTAGCGTTTTGCCTCCGCCCTTTTTTGCTTTGCGTAGCGTACTGCAAGGAATACGCCCATGCAGATCGCGTACAGCACCGAGACCAGCACGGCAAACAGCGTGACCGACTCGCGCGGTGTACCAATGTCCGCATATCGGATCAAAAAGCAAAGGGCAAAGCCGCCCAGCGTCAGTGCCGCGTGTATGATCGTGCGCCACCAGATCGACAGATTTGACATTGCAAATATCACGTTTGCAGCGGCAAAGAACGCGCAAAAGGCAAGGATAAGAAAATAGGATGCCGTGGCAAACGAGGTCATGTTGCCAAGCAAGCAAAACAGCATAGCCGCGCTGAAAAGCACGGTGGAATAAATGCATGTGTGTATCAAAAACGCTTTGATGAAAGCCTTGAATTTCATAGTCGTGTCCTTTACGTTAACAGATATATATACTTTACCACAATTGAAGAAAAAATGCAAGTACGCGCACAAAAATTTACGAAACCTTTACATGGATTTTTGCCAAGCGGATCTATGAGTAGGTTTGAAGCATGACTCGTAGGCGGCTTTACGTCCCGCCACGTATCCCCCGAGTGTCATCCTGCGCGAAAAAAACATCCCGTGCGGATGTTTTTGCAGTCGAACTTTCAAAAATCTGCAACGAATTGCTGATTTTTGAAAGGCAAAATGCCTAAGGCATTTTGAGGATCTGCGTTCGATACGAATGAGTTGGTAGGGCGGGGCTTGACGTCCCGCCGCAGGCTTGAATATGACTTTGGCTAAACAGACGTTGCACAAACCGTTCACAGATCCCGCGTCGCCACGACACGGGGGACAGTCCCGCAGTATCATGTCCTGCGGACACGACACAGGGGACAGTCCCCGGTATCATGGCTCGCGCTTTTGCTTGCTCGGTCACGCCGTGCCCTCGACCCGCAAAAGTTCGACTTCGTGCGCCACGCGGTGTCGCACTCCGCTCAGGATGACACAAGACGGACACGAGAAAAGCCCCAAGGCGAGCGGATGCTCGCCTCGGGGCGGGTGTGTATAGATTTGTTATGATTGGGCAAATAAGCAGGGAACAGCATCAGCTTGTCCGCCCCGCCCCGCCGCCGAAGCGGCGGGGGAGGGAACGGATGTAACAGAGAACTGTACCAAGGTACATACCACTGTCTCCTTATGGTTTAACAATCAATTCATATTCTTCCTCGACTTGTTGGAGCAATTCGGAGAAAGCTTCATCACAACGCAAGTATTTATAAACACCTCCACCGCCGGATTGTTGAATCGCAATCACATAATCGTTGTCAATTTTCATTATCTGTCCTGCCCAAAGCAGATTTTCATATCCCGTCAAGCGAAACTCAATCCACAAGCAACCCGTATTATTAGCGTTCGGAGTATTAAAGTAAAGTCGATCCGGACTACTCTGCTCATAAGCATCCAGTTGTTTTTTCGTCAAGTACCGTCTGTTCTCTGCCGTCACATCTGCGGCAATCTCTTTTGCTATATCCTCCTCAATGGCAAGAAGTGTTTCGGTCCTTGACTTTTCACCAAGCTGTAACCAATATTCGGTATCTTTCTCACGATGCCAGCGGCGTCTCATAACCAACTGTGCTGTAAATATATCCAACGAATATGCATCACCTGTATCCGGATGCCTTAAAACAACAGCCTCTTCTGTATAATCTCCTATTTCTTGATGATGTATTTTACATGCAATAAACTCTTCTTTTGACACACCCTCAATGCTGTAATACTCATGCGTTCCCATGAACTTCTTTGGACGAATTACTTTATCCGCCTTTTCCCAGATCACGTTATAGTCAAATGCTTCATATTCAGATATTTTTCTTTTACTCATATAACACCCGCTTAAGCATGGCAGCAAGATACAAAGAGCAACAAATAGCGTAACATATTTTTTCATTGTAACTATCCTTTCACGAAACTTATGATATCAAGAGTAACAGGGGACGGTTCTCTGTTACAAAGTAACAGGGGACGGTTCTCTGTTACATTAGTGATTTTTGGTCATTTACTAAAACGTTTCATAAAATAAATGGCTCGCACTACTGCATATAAAAAATATACCGATAACATAATGATGTTAACAGATTTTGGATAATCGACAAACAATGCAGTTGCCAAATATATACCAAACAACAGCACTAAACAATCGTTAGTTATAAATAAAGTTTTCTCCTTCATCATGCATCACTCCTTATTGATAACGTTTATTAACATAGGGAACCGTCGACTTCGACACGGATGTTTTTGTCCCTTCACCTATATAGACGCTTTTTTTTGCAAAAAGTTTCAGTTTTTTTGGAATTTTTTTAAAAAATATTTCTGAATTCAAATCTTTGCTTTGAGTGTTGCGGTTTCGCTTATATTGTAACACAAAATAGCGTATTTGTCAAGCCTGCGTGCTTGGACGGGCTCATGCCTGCACGTACTTGCACGTACAACACCGGGACGCAAAGTATTCACTTTATGCAAATAAATATGCATAATTGTGTTGACTTTTCTCGCGCGGGGGTGTATAATAGTATAGATTATAATGTCTACTTATACCCATTACGTGCGAAAGGAAACAATTATGGCACAACAAAGCAGAAAAATGCAAAGAGAAGCAGTATTTTCACTGCTGTTTGAGAGAGATTTCAGACGTGACGAGACCCCCGAGGAGGTGTTTGCAACCTGGTGTGAGCAAAACGGTGAACCCGAGGGCAATTACGTAAAGGACACCTTTTTTGGCGTTTGCGAAAAGCAGGACGAGATCGACGCTACCATTGAGCGTCACTCCAACGGCTGGAAGGTTGCAAGACTGACCCGCGTGTCGCGTGCGGTCATTCGTCTGTGCGTATACGAAATGGCAAACGCAAAGGACGTTCCCGCAACCGTTGCCATTAACGAGGCAATCGAGCTTTCCAAGAAGTATGACGACGACAAGGCGCGCTCCTTTGTCAACGGTGTACTCAACGGCATTAAGGCAGAGTATGACGCAAAGTAAGCCCGTATGCTTTGTCGGCTTTGATACCAGCAACTATACCACCTCTGCAGCGGTATGCACCGCCGAGGGGCAGGTGATTGCCAATATCAAAAGCCCCTTGCCCGTGGAGGCGGGTGCTTGCGGCTTGCGGCAGAGTGACGCGGTGTTTGCGCACCTGAAAAACCTGCCCGACGTTTGCGAGCAGCTGCGTGCCGTGACCGCAGGCTATACCGTAGCTGCGGTGGGGTATTCCGCTTTCCCGCGCGACGCCAAGGATTCCTATATGCCTTGCTTTTTGGCGGGCAAGACGGCTGCCACCGCCTTTGCAGCAGCTGCGGGCGTGCCGCTGTATGCGTTTTCGCATCAGAACGGGCATATCATGGCGGCTGCATACGCATCGGGACAGATGGAAAAGCTGATGCAGGGGCAGTTTATCGCCTTTCACGTGTCGGGCGGCACCACCGAAGCGGTGCTTGTCACGCCCGAAAACGGCAGCATTGCAAGTGTGACTTTAGTCGGTGAGACCGCTGACCTCAACGCAGGACAAGCCATCGACCGCATCGGCGTTGCCATGGGGCTGTCTTTTCCGTGCGGACGCGCGCTGGAGCTGCTGGCAGCAGGGGCTTCGGGCAAGATTCCCAAGCCGCGCGTCAGCGTCAAGGGCAGCGTGTGCAATCTTTCGGGACTTGAAAATCTCGCGCTCAAGCTGTACAACATGACCGGTAATAAAGAGCTGACGGCAGCCTATACCTTGGATTTCGTGGCGGCAACGCTGTCGCAGATGACCGAGAATATTCTCACGGAGCACGGCAGAATGCCCGTGCTGTATGCGGGCGGCGTTATGAGCAATTGCCGCATCCGCGAGAGACTGGAGCGTAAGTTCCATGCATATTTCGGCGCACCCGCATTCTCTGCGGATAACGCCGCAGGCACAAGCCTTTTGTGCCGCAATCAATTTTTGCAAAATGCAATGAGTAATTGAATTTCACCCAAAGTAGATTACTACCGTCTAGAACTTCAATCATGGATGCACTATATTCCAATGTGTTTCAATATCAAGAGCAAAATTGCTGAGTGTATTGTCAGCGTGTTAAAAATCATACATAAAAGAGGTGCAAGATATGGGATTCAGGCTAAGAAAAAGCATCGGAAGCAAACATTTCCGAATGAATATAAGCAAATCTGGCATTGGCTATAGCACGGGAACTAAAGGCATGACATTTACGCGAAAAGCCAACGGAGGAAGTCGACAAACTATTTCGATTCCTGGAACGGGAATATCTCATGTAACAAATTATGGGGAAAATAGAAAAAAGGAAAATAGCAACAAAGCATTACCCGATATTGAAATATATGAAGAACCCGCATGTTCAGAATATCCTGATGATCCGCTGGAGCCACTGGAGTCGATATTATTGATTTCATTTATGATTTCGCTTTGGTTTTTATTATTCGTGCCATTAGCGATTGGGCTTGTAATGTTGGGCAATCATTGCGTAGCATTGAAAAAATTCAAAAATATGTGTTATTCCAAAATAGATCATGTTCCAGATCTGCAAATAATAAACGAGAATTGTACATGGAATATTGTTAAAATCGTATTTCTTTGCTGCTTGTGGTTTTTAATTTTCCCGATATTCAAAGCTCGAAATTTGATCAACCTTTATATGAGCGAATACGATCAATTAAAACATGAATATGAAAAAAAGTGTGAAGAAGAGCACCGAGCAGACATAGAGTATAGGAAAAATTTACAAAAAGCATTATTTCCGGACCGCAATCTCGACAGCTTATTAAGCAGGGAGCAACTTCTGCTTCAAGCAAAATGGGATATTGATAATTGTCAGAGAATAGTGAAAGATTGCGCTTACATTGTGGAAAGCACCACGAATATTGATACGTTTTTTTATAGGCTAAATTTGACGGCTGAAAAGTACCAATGCTTGATACCGCTTGAGGGTCTTATTGAATTTGAAGGATATACACCGACAGAAGCATATAATGGGATTATTGATCAACGTGACAGAGAAATAGAATTGTTTGTCAATCGTTATATCGCATTCATGGTAGATAATGCGGCTTCACTAAAGACAGAGCGCGGGAAAATCAATCGATACAAAAACTCTCTTGAGACTTTTAGAAATCATTATCACGAAATCAGTGCGGAGAATATCAACATGATCGAATCTGCATTTGCTACACTTATCGGACAGCAGGTGTAAACAGGATCTGCATTAACTGAAAAAAGAGGTCCCGGACAGATAAGCTTAGGGCAGCATCGGCGGATGCCTCTCCAAATCGCCTGCATAGCCTATACTGAAACGTTCCGCAAAGCGGAACATTTAACTCGCGCAATGCGCGAATTTCACTTTTACGAAAGCAAAAATTTCACATTTCGCCATGCGAAATATTTCATTGCAATGGTGTCAATCTGTGGTTGACGGCATTGTTTGGAAAGGAGAGTAAGCTATGCAAGACGGACGGCAGTATTTTTCGATTACCCAACTCAATGAATACGTCAGAATGCTGCTGGACGGTAACGCGGTACTCTCGGATATTTGGATCAAGGGTGAGATCTCCAATTTCACCAATCACAGGACCGGACATATGTATTTTTCGGTCAAGGACGCAGGCGCGACCGTGCGCGTGGTCATGTTCAAAGCGCATGCCGCAAGGCTGAAGTTTGAACCGCGCGACGGCATGAAGGTGCTTTTGCACGGCAGAGTGTCGGCGTACGTACCGGGCGGGCAGTATCAGTTCTACGCCGACTGCATGGAAGCCGACGGACTTGGCAGCCTGTACCTTGCCTTTGAGCAATGCAAGGCAAGGCTGGAAGCCGAGGGGCTGTTCGATCCTGCGCGCAAAAAGCAAATTCCGCGCATGCCAAAACGTGTGGGCATTATCACCTCGCCCACGGGCGCAGCAATACGCGATATCATCAACGTCACGGGGCGCAGATACCCGCAGGGCGAGCTGCTGATCTTTCCTTCGCTTGTGCAAGGAGAGCAGGCACCCGCATACCTTGCGGGCGGCATCCGCTATTTTGGTCGCGCGCGCAACGTGGACGTCATCATCATCGGGCGAGGCGGCGGCTCGATCGAGGATCTTTGGGCGTTTAACGACGAACGCCTTGCAAGAGAGATTGCCGCCTGCGAGATCCCCGTGATCTCGGCTGTCGGACATGAAACCGACTTTACCATTTGTGATTTTGTGGCAGACTTGCGCGCTCCCACGCCAAGTGCCGCTGCCGAGCTGGTCTTTCCCGACAGACTTGCGCTCAAAGCCGAGCTTGACGCGCGCCTTGCCCGTATCGGGGCATTGACGCAGTCCGGCGTGCAGGCAAGAAGACGGCAGCTGCAAACCTTGTCTGCGTCGCGCGCTTTGCGCTCGCCCGCCATGGTGCTGGCAGAGAAGCAGATGCGCATAGACGAGCTGTGGGTGAGATTGCAAAATGCGAGTGGGCAAATGCTTGCACGCAAACAGCAGGCGCTTGGAGCGTCTGTGGGCAAATTAGAGGCGCTCAGCCCGCTTGCCGTGCTGCAAAGAGGCTATGCCGTAGCAGCAGACGAAAGGGGAGAGGTTGCCACCTCGGCTGGCGCGTTTGCACCGGGGCAGCCCATTACCGTAAGATTTGCAGACGGTGCGGTATACGCAACCGTGGATAGCATCGAGAAGGAGCAATTATGGAAGAAAAAATGAGTTACGAGCAGGCGCTGGCAAGACTTGAGCAGATCATCCGCGCCATGGAAAATGATAAAATTCCGCTTGCCGAATCGCTGGCACTTTATGAGGAAGGCGTGGGGATCGTGCGCCGCCTTTCCGCTGAGCTGGACGACGCCGAGAGAAAGATCAAGATCCTGCAGCAGAATGCGCAGGGCGAGATCGTTGCCGTGGACTTTGTTACGGATGAGGAGTAATAACGTGATTCCCGCATTTTTGGAAAACGACGCAGCTGCCGTAAACGCGCGGCTGCAAAAAATATACCCCCAAGGGGAGCGCACGTGCAGCGTTTTGTACGAGGCGCAGAATTACAGCCTTTTGGCAGGGGGCAAGCGCATTCGTCCCGCGCTTGTCTTGGAAAGCTGCAGGATGCTTGGCGGTGACTCGCGCGTTGCGCTGGATTTTGCCGCTGCCGTGGAAATGGTGCATACCTACTCGCTTATCCACGACGATCTGCCTTGCATGGATAACGACGATCTGCGCCGCGGCAGACCCACCAATCATAAGGTGTTCGGTGAGGAGATTGCCACGCTTGCGGGCGACGGACTTCTGACCGATGCGTTCGGCGTGATACTCTCTTGCCCGTACGCAAGTGACAAGAGCAGAGCCGACGCAGCTCTTGCGCTTTCGCGCGGAGCGGGCAGCTTTGGCATGGTCAAGGGGCAGGTCATTGACATGTTCGGCGAGAAGAATACCTTAACGGAGCAAGAGCTGCTGGAGCTGCACCGCGGCAAGACAGGTGCACTGATCGAGGCAGCCGTGCGCCTTGGCTGCCATGCAGCGGGGATCGAGGAGGGCGACGTGCGCTTTGACGCGCTTGTGCGTTACGCGCAGCATATCGGGCTTGCCTTTCAGGTGATGGACGACGTGCTGGATTGTACGCAGTCCGCCCAGATCATGGGCAAGAGCGTGGGCGGTGACGCAAGAGAGAAAAAGACCACGTTTATGACCTTTTATGACGTGCAGGGTGCCAAGGCATACGCTGCCGATCTGACCCAAAAGGCGATCGCCGCCATCAAGGATATTGCGGGAAGTGAGAACCTGATCGAGCTTGCCAACTATCTTGCAAATAGAAGCTACTGACTTTGGAAGGAGTGATAGATTTTGATTTTTAAGCAGTTTTTTACCAACTATATCGTCATGTCTGCCCTGATTGCATGGTTTGCAGCGCAGGGGCTCAAGATCGTAACGGGCTATTTCAAAAACAGAAAATTCAATATTATTGACGCAATGTTTGGCTCGGGCGGTATGCCCAGCTCACATTCCGCTGCCGTGATGGCGTGCGCAGTTGCCACCTGCATCGTGTTTACGCCCGCATCGTTTGAGTTTGCGGTGGCAGGCGTGCTTGCCATGGTCGTGGTCAACGATGCCATGGGCGTGCGCCGTCAGGTCAGCAAGCAGGCGGCAATACTCAACAAGCTTGTCATTGACGTGATCAATGCGGAAAACAACGAAAACAGAGAAAAACGACTCAAGGAGCTGGTGGGACACACCCCCTTGCAGGTATGGGCAGGCTGCGCTGTGGGCATTGCGGTGCCGTTTTTGGTTAAGCTGATCCCCATATTCCACGCGAGCATTGCGCTTATGCGTGCCGCATAAAATGATGAGAGCAGATCTTTACCTTGTGGAGAACGGATACGTCAAAAGTCGTACCGCTGCAAGGAAATACATTGAAGAGGGGCACGTCTTGCTGGATGGCAAGGCGATCTCCAAGCCCTCGCAGGATGTCAGCGATGGAGAACACGCAGTTGAAATTCTGGAGCGCGAGCGGTACGTCAGCCGCGGCGGACTGAAGCTTGAAGGCGCGTTGCATGCTTTCGGCATCGACGTGCACGGTATGCGTGCAGCGGATATCGGTGCATCCACCGGAGGCTTTACCGATTGCCTTTTGCAAGCAGGAGCTGCACACGTGTATGCCATTGACTCGGGCAGGGATCAGCTGGATCCCGATCTTATGCTGGACGAAAGAGTGTCCTGCATGGAGGGTGTCAACGCCCGTTATCTGACGCCCGAGGAGATAGGCGGATGCGTGGATATCGTGGTCATGGACGTGTCCTTTATTTCGCAAACGCTGATTTTGCCTTGCGTTGCAAGCCTTTTGCGTGAAGGCGGCATTTACGTCGGACTGATCAAGCCGCAGTTTGAGGCAGGCAGAGCGGCACTGGATAAGCACGGCGTGGTCAAGAACGCAAAGCATCGCCGCATGGCGGTCGAGCGCGTGCTGGATGCGGCAGAGGAGCAAGGACTGGGACTTGGCGGGCTGATCCGTTCTCCTATTGAGGGCGGTGAGGGCAACGTCGAATATCTTGCATATTATATCAAAGGAAAGCAAAGTGCGATCTTGCGGCAAAATGCCGTGCAGGCGTTGTTTGCATCCGAAGGAAAGTAGGCTTTTGATGAAAAGAGTAGCGATTATTACCAATTATAATATTACGGAAAAGGCGTATGCCGCCATTTCCGTTGCCGAACGCCTGATCGCACACGGCTGTGAGGTGACGGCTGCGATTTATAACCGCGAGCGTTTTCTCAAAATGGCGCAGGGAAGAGTGGAGGTGCTGTTGCTGCCCATTGACGAAGTGTATGCTACCGCAGACATGATCGTAGTGCTGGGCGGCGACGGTACTATCCTGGAGGCAGCGCGTCGTTCGGCTATGCGCGGCACGCCCATCTTAGGCATCAACCTCGGCAGACTCGGCTTTATGGCAGAGCTGGAGATGCGCGATCTTGCAGATCTTGACAAGCTGTTTGAAGAGGACGGATATACGCTGGAAAAGCGTTCCATGCTCAACGTCGAGCTGATCGGCGGCAAGGGCAATCTGCGCTCCTGCTGCTATGCGCTCAATGATGCAGTCATCTCCAACGGCTCTATTGCGCGCATTGTGGATCTGGAGCTTTCCGAGGGCGGCATGCCCGTTACGACCTACCGTGCGGACGGTCTGATCGTGGCAACGCCTACGGGATCGACGGCATATTCCATGTCGGCAAGCGGCTCTATCGTGGACCCGCGCGTGTCCTGCTTCTGCGTCACGCCCATCTGTCCCCATTCGCTTGCGGCAAGACCTATGATCTTCCCGGATAGCGCGATGCTTGAGATCAAAAACATATGCCAAAGAGAAAAGATGCTGTATCTGACCGTGGACGGCAGAACGAATTACGAAATGTATAAGGGTGACGTGGTGCGCATCAGCAAATCTCCCTTGCAGACCAATCTTGTACGCATCAAGAACTGCGGCTTTTATAAAAAGCTGCGCCAGAAGATGACCGAAAACGAGTAAAGGCGGAAGGATACATGAAAAAGAACAGACATGAAAAGATCATAGAGATCGTTGAAAAATATGACGTTGAAACGCAGGACGAGCTGATCGAGTATCTGCGTAAGACGGGCTACGATGTCACGCAGGCGACCGTGTCGCGCGATATCCGCGAGCTCAAGCTGACCAAGGTGATGAGTGAAAAGGGCTCTTACCGCTACGAGTTTCCCAAGACGAATGAATCTCTGGGCAGCTTTAAATTCAGCCATGCGCTTGCGGAATCCATCACCTCGGTGGATTACGCCATGCACACCGTCGTGGTCAAAACCTTCCCGGGTATGGCGCAGGCGGTTGCTGTCGGCATTGACAATCTGCACCTGCCGGTGATCCTCGGCTGCGTTGCAGGTGACGATACCATTATCATTATCGTGCGCAGTGCGGAGGCCGCTGCCGATCTGAATACGAGAATCAAGGAAATTATCAGAGGACAGTAAACCATGCTCAGAGATCTGCATATTGAAAATATTGCGGTCATTTCGCGCGCGGACGTCGTGTTTGACAGCGGTTTTTGCGTCATGACAGGTCAGACGGGCGCGGGTAAGAGCGTGATCGTAGACAGTATCATGCTGGTCTGCGGTGCCAAGGGCGACCGCGAGCTGGTGCGCTCAGGGCAGAGCACGGCGTGCGTCACGGCGCATTTTACCGAACTCCCGGATGGGGCAGTCAAGGCACTTGACGCGCTTGGTATTGCATGTGACGACAAAGAGGTCGTCTTGCAGCGCACGCTGAGTGCGGACGGCAAGAGCACGGCGCGCATCAACGGACGCGCGGCTACGCTGGCGATGCTGCGCGAGGCGAGTACGCACCTGATCTCGATTCACGGACAGGACGATAATCGCTTGTTGGCGGATCTTGCGTATCATATGGATATGCTGGACGCTTATGCCGATATCGATGACCAAAAGAGTGCGTATGCCGAGCAGTATAGCGCATGGCGCGCGCTTTGCGAAAAGCGTGACGCGCTCATCCGCGATGCGGGCGAGCGGCTGCGCACCGTAGAAATGTTGACCTATCAGATCAACGATATCGCCTCTTTGAAGCTCAAGGCGGGCGAGGAAGAGGCGTTGATCGAAAAGCGCAACAAGCTGCAAAACACCGAAAAGGTGCAAAAGCAGGTGCGCTTTTCCACAAAATTGTTAACCGACGCAGGCTCCAACGGCTCGGTTTCCTATCTGCTGGAGCGCAGCGCAGCTTCCATGAATGCGCTTGCGGCTTACGTTGCGGATGCTGCCGAGGTGGGCGAGGAGCTGATTGATCTTTCCTATCGCGTCAAGGATCTGTCCGACCGCATCGCAGCGTATGCCGAGGATCTGGACGACGACCCCTCCACCATGCTTGACAAAATTGAGGACAGGCTGGAAGCTATCTCCAAGCTCAAGCGCAAATACGGCGGCAGCGTGGATGCGGTGCTTGCGTTCTTGGAAAACGCCAGGGCAAGGCTTGAAGAGATTGAGGGCTCGGACGAGCTTTGCGAGCAATACGACGCGCAGATCGCGGATATTCACGCAAAGGCAATGGAAATTGCACAGCAAATGTCCGAAAAGCGTGCAAAGGCGGCAGAAAAAGCAGCAAAGCAGATCGCAGAGCAGCTGTCCTACCTGGATATGGCAGGCGTGCGTTTTCGCATTGCGGTCGCACGCGAAAAGGAGCTTTGTGCGGGCGGTATTGACCGCGTGGAATTCATGATCGCCACCAACCCCGGTGAGCCGCTTTCTTCTATGGTGCGCATAGCGTCGGGCGGTGAGCTTTCGCGCATTATGCTTGCCATCAAATGCGTCATGAACCAAAAGGATGGCGTGCCTACTACGATTTTTGACGAGGTTGATACCGGTATTTCGGGGAAGACCTCACGCAAGATCGGTATTCGCTTGTCCGACATGGCGGCAAGGCAGCAGATCATCTGCATTACGCACTCGGCGCAGGTCGCCTCGCTTGGCGATCAGCACCTGCATATCTATAAAGAGGAAAAGGACGGAAGAGCCTTTACCTCGGTTGCAGAGCTGACGGGTGAGGGAAGAGTTGCCGAGATAGCGCGCATTTTGGGCGGTATCAAGGTCACTGAGGCGCAGATGCAGGCGGCAAGAGATATGCTGCTAAGTAAGGATTGCGAATAATTGCAAATTTGCTGTTGCATTTTTGCAAAGTATGTGTTATAATACGAAATTGTGAAAATAATCATTGAGGAAACATAAATACTATGCTGAAAATCAAACAACTTATCGCACAAAACATTTTAGAGGGCGTTAAGGGCATCAATCCCGCAGCGGAGCTGACGGCAGACGAGCTGGCAGGTATGCTGGAATATCCGCCCGACGACGCTATGGGCGACCTTGCGTTGCCTTGCTTCAAGCTTGCAAAGTCCTTGCGCCGCGCACCTGTTATGATCGCGCAGGTGCTTGCAGACGGCATGAACTGCGCTTGCGTGCAAAGCGCGGAGGCACTCAACGGCTATCTCAATATCCGTCTTGATCCTGAGTATCTGTCAAGCCACGTGCTGGCTGCAGTGCTTGAAAAGAAGGAAAAGTACGGCGCGCCCACCATTGGCTGCGGCAAGAAGGTAGTCCTTGACTATTCTTCTCCCAACGTGGCAAAGCCCTTCCACATTGGGCACTTGGGCACCACCGTCATCGGTCACTCGCTCAAGAAAATGCACGAGTTTGCAGGCTATGATTGCTACGGCATCAACTATCTTGGCGACTGGGGCACCCAGTTCGGCAAGCTGATCCTTGCTTATAACCTGTGGGGAAGCAAGGAAATGGTGGAGACGGGCGGCATTGATACGCTGGTCGAGCTTTACGTTAAGATCAACAACGCCATTACCGAGGAAAAAGAGCAGGGCAAGACCGCGCTTGCGGACGCAGCCCGTGCCGAGTTCCATAAGATGGAGATGGGCGACGAGGCAAATCTCGCGCTCTGGAAGTGGTTCATTCAGATCAGCCTTGAGGAATACGAAAAGACCTACAAGCAGCTGGGCATTACCTTTGACAGCTACCTTGGTGAGTCCTTCTATACCGACAAGATGCCCGCGCAGGTGCAAAAGCTGCGCGACGCGGGACTTCTCAAGATCGACGACGGTGCATCCATCGTGGACTTGGACGAGTACGGCATGCCTCCTTGTCTGATCCTTAAGCGCGACGGCAGTACGCTGTATCCCACGCGTGACATCGCAGCTGCTGTATACCGCAAGGAAAACTATCACTTTGATAAGTGCATTTACGTCACCAGTACCCAGCAGATCCTGCACTTTAAGCAGTGGTTCAAGGTAGTGGAGCTGATGGGCTACGATTGGCACGATCAGCTGGTGCATATTCCTTACGGCACGGTCAGCATCGGCGGTGCGAAGCTTGCAACCAGAACGGGCAACGTGGTGCTTTTGCGTGATTTGTTTGGTGCAGCCATCGATAAGGTGACTGAAATTATGGAAGAGAAGAACCCTGAAATGAAGGGCAGAACCGACGTGGCAGAGGCTGTCGGTGTCGGCGCGATCGTGTTCTACTATCTGACCAACAACCGTATCAAGGATATCGACTTCAACATGGACGACGCGCTGTCCTTTGACGGCAACACCGGTCCTTACGTGCAGTACACCTACGCACGCGCTTGCTCTGTCTTGGAAAAGGCTGGCGAGCCCACCGCTAAGGATTTCGTGATCACCGCTCCCGAGGAAGCAGCACTTCTCAAGGTGCTGTCTACCTACGAGGAAAAGGTGCTCATGGCGCTGCGTGACTACGAGCCCTCGGTCATTACCAGATTCATTCTGGACGTTGCCGTTGCGTTCAACCGCTTCTACCATAACTGCCGCATCCTCTCCGAGAGTGACGAGGCAATCAAGCAGACCAGAATTGCGCTGACGCTGGCAACCAAGCACGTGCTCGGCAGCGCATTCGAGATGATCTGCCTTAAGAAAACTGAAAAAATTTAACACACAAGTGAGGTAATATAACATGTCCGGACATAGCAAATGGGCGAATATCAAGCACAAGAAGGAAAAGACCGACGCCGCTAAGGGTAAGATCTTTACCCAGATCGGTAAGGAAATCGCAGTAGCCGTCAAAGCAGGCGGCGGCGACCCCAACAACAACAGCAAGCTTCGTGATCTGATCGCTAAGGCAAAGGCAAACAACGTGCCCAACGATAACATCAAGAGAAGCATTGAAAAGGCACTGGGCGCAGGCGGCGATAACTTTGAAGAAATCACCTACGAGGGTTACGGCCCCGCAGGCGTAGCAGTTATCGTGAAGGCTGCTACCGATAACCGCAACAGAACCGCAGGCAACGTGCGTGCCGCTTTCTCCAAGTACCACGGTAACCTGGGTACCTCGGGCAGCGTCAGCTTCATGTTCTCCGAAAAAGGCTTGATCGTCATTGATAACGAGGATGGCGACATCGACGAGGATAAGCTGATGGAGGATGCCATGGAGGCAGGTGCTGAGGACTTTGCAGCAGAGGGCGACGTTTTCGAGATCTACACCGAAAGCGCAGACGTTTTTGCAGTTGCTGAGTCGATCAAGGCAGCGGGCTATCCCGTGCTTTCCGCAGAGCAGACCATGATCCCCTCTACCTATACCGAGCTGACCACGGACGACGATAAGAAGTTCATGAATCTGCTGCTGGAAAAGCTGGAAGAGGACGACGACGTGCTCACCGTATTCCACAACTGGGAAAACCAGGACGAATAATTCCGATGAATAGGATGGCTTGAGAAAAAATCAAGCCGTCCTATTTACTTTTGTGCCTTTTCATGGTATAATAAAGTTGAATATATACATGAATTTTGGGGGTTTTATGTCTGGAAAAGCACTATATGTACTGGCTGGTTATGATGAAGTAACAGATATGCGTTTGTCAAATATCCAAAACACATTGTATGAAAACGGTTTTACGGGTACTCATACCAAAAATATTCCACAGCATATAACACTGGGCTCTTTTCCGACAGAAAAAGAAACCGAATTGATAGATATACTTCAAAGATTATCCGTAGAAGTTCCTTCGTTTGAGATAACGTTTAATCACATTGGTGTTTTCGGAGGGGCGCGTGTTTTGTTTGTCGCTCCGGATTCCAATGAGCAATTATTGAACTTGAAAGAAATGTTCGGTGATAGCTACAACTGGACACCGCATACAACCATGCTCATAGATAATCCTGACACAATATACAAAGCAGTACCTTTTGTAATGGAAAACTTTTCTGCCTTTAAAGGTAGGGTTACATCATTACATCTTTATGAGTTTTTCCCAACAAGACATATTGTGTCGGTACGGTTTAATCAATGAATGCTTGAAGTGTAATGAATGTTATGGATGTGGACGCAAAGCATTTTCGCTGCAATAATGTTGTCAAATAAAAAAAGATGAGAGTGAAGGCAGCCCTGAAAAGATACGCGAACGAAGCGGACACGCGCAGAAAGCCGTCCCCTTGGGGAAGGAGGGCTCCCGTAGCGTAGCGTTACGGGAGGAAGGGGCTGTGTATTGTAATTAGGATAGTATTATGTTTACGGGATATCTGGAAAAATCTAAACAATCATTCTGTACTGATAAAAACGTATGAGGAGTCTATCATGCCACTACCTTACAACAAGAAGAATAAACCGTTAGCCCAACGTATGCGCAATCATGCTTATGCTACAAGGCAAGAAAACCATTTGTGGTACGATTTTTTAAGCAAATATCCCGTGAAATTTCGCAGACAGGCGATGATCGACAATTTTATTGCAGATTTTTATTGCTATAAAGCCAAGTTGATCATCGAAGTGGACGGTAGCCAACACGAAACGGAACAAGGTATGCAGAAGGATGAATTGAGAACCGAAAAACTAGAAGCATACGGTCTTCAAGTGATCAGAATCCCTAATCGGTGTATCGATAAGGAATTTTACAGGGTTTGTGACTACATAGATCAAACCGTGAAAGATATTTTAGGAGGTGCTTGATTGCAGCTCCTTTTATTATTTTGGTGCAATAGAGAATCACACTGCCCCGATTTTATCGCACTGCCCCTTCCTCCCGTAACGCTACGCTACGGGAGCCCACCTTCCCCCGGGGGGACGGCTTTGCGTCGCACATCCGACTTGCTTGGACATCCGATCCGGTGAATATATATAGTTAACAACCTTGTCCGCAGGGAAGTCGTTCCGCTTATGAAAGATCCCTCCTCGATATGGCAATACTGTAAGTATTACCGTACGCGGAGGTTTTTATGGTTTACAAGGAAGGGCAAAGCAAAGGGGCTGCAGATCTGGCGGCGTATTATCTGCAAAACGGCAAGGGAACGCACGCTTATCGTTATTTTGGTGTGCACAGACTGCTTGAAGGGGAGGGATGGAACTACGTGTTCCGCGTGGCAGCGCCGGGTGCCGACCGCGTGAGCTTGGTTGGCGAATGGAACGCGTGGAAGCCCGTATCCATGCAAAAGCTTGTGGGCAGTGGGATCTGGGAACTTGTATGGCATGCCGATATCTGTCCCGAAGGGTTGCGCTACAAGTATCGTATACAAAAGGGCGACCGCGTGCACGACAAGGCAGATCCGTATGCGCGCATGAGCGAAAGTGGCGGCGAAGGTGCGTCGGTCATTTGTACAGAGTCGCATTACGTGTGGCAGGATGAGGGGTATCTGGCAAGGCGCGCACAGCGGTATGCGGATCACGTACGTTACGCCTATCCCATGCAGATCTATGAAGTTGACCTGTCGCGCTGGCTGGGAGCAGATCGAGGTATGACGGGTATAGATCCCACCTATCGTTCTGTTGCCGATCTGCTTTCGCAATACGCGGCGGACATGGGGTACACACACGTGTTGCTTCGTTTTCCGGGTCTTCAGAATGGTGGGAAGGGCGGCATGATCACGCGTTTTGCCCCTGATCGCACACTGGGCATACCGGACGACCTTGCTTATTTGGTAGATCGTATGCATAAGCAAGGGATCGGTGTGTTGCTTGAGATTGAGTGCTGCTGCGTGGGCACGCATGCCTCGGGGCTTTGCGATTTCGACGGTTGCGGCTTGTATGCGCATCTCGGAGAGGGTGTCTCGTGCTTTGATCTTACAGACCCGTACGCCACCGCGTTGCTGTATTCCTGTGCGATGTTCTGGCTACGCGAATACCATGCGGACGGACTCTATCTTAATACTGAGGGTATGACGGTAGGTCGCACAACGGGAGAATTTGTGCGTACGCTTTCCTCTGCAGTGCGCACGGGTGTGCCGGATGCGTTGCTGCTCCTGCGCGCAAGAAGTTATCGCGGACTGAGTGTAGGGCAGTCGCTGGGAGGGCTTGGATACGATTTTGTGATAGATCCCGAATCAGAAAACGCATTGCTTGATTGCTTTGCAATGCCGTGCGATCTTCGCGTTGGCAGACGTGCGTGGCGCGACGTCGTGCGCAGGCTGTATACTGAGGACGCGATCATCTCTTTGTCCTCGGCTCTTTCTGCAAGGCAAGCCGGTTCGGTCATGGCTAGCTTGCAGGGCAGCCACGCAGAAAAGTTCGCCACTGTCCGTTTGCTTTACCTGTTTATGACCTGCCTTCCCGGTAAAAAGCTGACCTATATGGGCAATGAGCTGGGGCAACTGACCTCGGCAACCTTGCCGAGCGGAGTCGAATGGTTCCTGCGGGAGATCGCATCGCATGCCGATCTATGCTCTTTTGTGAAATCACTGAACGGCTACTATCTGCACACACCTGCACTGTGGGAATGTGACTGCACCAAGGATGGGCTTTGCGCAGTGGAGTGCATAGACGCGCCGGACGGCGTGATCGCCTTCAAACGCTTTGACCGTGCAGGCAGGGAGGTGTGTGCGGTGTTTAATATGGGTATGCAGGCGGCACGGAGTGTCAAGCTTGTCACGGGCGGAAGATATCCCTATTATGAAAGTGCCTTTTCCACCTTGCCCGACGCCTGTCTTTTGCGGTTGCAGACCGATGGTCAAGGGTGTGTGACTCTGGATATTGATGGCATTTGCGGCATGATTCTCACCCCTGTTGCTCCCACCGGCGGCTTTTGGTTTGAAAGCCGAGAAAACACGTGAAAATGCGTAAAAAAGCCGCGCTTTGTCCTTGACACACGCCCACGGAAATGATACAATAATAGGTAATCAATTTCAGTCTGAGATAAGGGGGTGAGCGCGTGGATGCAAGACTCAAAAGGCTGTTTGGCAATACCGTGATCTTTACGGCGGGAAAGTTTATTTCCAAGCTGTTGGTCTTTTTCATGATGCCTTTGTATACTGCGTGCTTGTCTGAAGCGCAGTATTCCACGGCAGACCTGATCACCCAGCTTGCCAATCTGCTCATTCCTTTGGCATGCTTAGGCATCAGCGAGGGTATTTTCCGCAACGCTGCCGCCAAGGAAGGAGATAAGGAGGCGTTCTTCTCCAGCGGCGTTGCCATTTTGGGCATCAGCACGCTTGGCTTTTTGCTGCTTTCACCGTTGCTTTTGCTGCTGGAATATTTCGCACCCTACGTCTGGCTGATCGTGCTGTTCGTGCTATGCTCAAATATTCACTCGGTCTGCGCGCAGTATGTTTGCGCCATCGGCAAGACCAAGACCTTTGCCGCGCAAGGCATCCTCAACACTGCGCTCAACATTGGCTTCAATCTGCTGTTCCTGCTTGGCTTCGGGATGAAGATCGAGGGATACGTGCTCAGCGTTGTGTGTGCCGATTTTGTCACCACGCTTACGCTGATCTTTACCTGCAAGCTGTGGCGCGCCTTCTCGGTCAAAAAGATCTCCAAGCCCTTAATGGGGGAGATGCTGCGCTTCTCGCTGCCGCTGATCCCCACTACGGTATTCTGGTGGATCACCGGTGTCTCCGACCGTTATCTTGTCGCGCGCATGCGTTCTGATACCGAAAACGGCTTATATGCCGCAGCGTACAAGATCCCCACGCTGCTGACTTATATGGTGTCTGTATTCAACGAGGCGTGGCGATTGTCCGCGGTCAGGGAATCGGATGATGAAGGGGAGTGCGCCGCATTCTTCTCCAAGGTGTTCCGCTATTACGTGGCGATCGTATTTGTGGGTGGTGCGTTCCTGATCGCATTTGCCAAGGTTTGCTCGATCATATTGTTTGCCGATTCCTATTACGAGGCTTGGCTGTATGTGCCGGTTTTGGTGGTTGCAACCGTCTTTACCTCGTTTGATTCCTTCCTTGCCACCGCGTATTTCACCAAGAAAAAGACCATGGTGTCCTTCTATACCTCCATGGCGGGTGCGGTGCTCAATATCGTGCTTAACCTGATCTGGATTCCTACGTGGGGTGCGGTCGGTGCGTCGCTTGCTACCTTTGTCAGCTATTTTGCGGTGTTCGTGCTGCGTGCGGCAACTATGCACCGCTACATTCGCTTTAATTTGCAGATCCCCAAGATCACAGTTAACACCGTGCTGCTTTGCGGCATGGTCGCCATTATGATGCTCGAGCCTCCTATGTGGATGCTGTGGATCGGGCTTTGCACCGCTGTTGTGGTTGGCTTTAACGCACCCGCGCTGCTGTCCATGCTGAAAATGCTGCCCGAGATGGTCAAGGGAAGACTGAAACGCTAAAAAAATATGAGAAAAATGTAAAATATTTTTTCAAAACCTATTGCATTTTTCAAAAGTATATGGTATAATATCCGTTGCGTGCTATGAGCACGGCAATTAGAACGGGTGGTCCGCTGCATGCTCGCAAGAACATCCGAATGATAAGGAGGGCCATCATGAACATTATCGAGGCTTTTACAAACGAGCAATTGAAGAAGGAAATTCCTTCTGTCAACGTTGGTGACACTGTACGTGTACACAACAAGATCAAAGAGGGTTCCAGAGAGAGAATCCAGCTTTTCGAAGGCACTGTTATCGCTAAGCACGGTGCAGGCATTTCCGCTACTTTCACTGTAAGAAGAATTTCTTACGGCTGCGGTGTTGAAAAGACTTTCCCCATCCACTCTCCCAACGTAGTAGCTGTTGAGACCGTCCGTTACGGTAAGGTCAGACGTGCAAAGCTGTACTACCTGCGCGGCAGAGTTGGTAAGGCTTCTAAGGTTAAGGAAAAGATCTGATCTTAGAGATAGAAAAGGTGAATGCGTGTTTTTGCATTCACCTTTTCTATTTCTCCAAATGATGCGCCTTCAAAAATCGTTGACTGCTGCGTTGCTCCTCGAAAGCGGCTCGACGATCGTAAGATCGCCTTCACCTTGCTTTCTCCGGTGCGCCTTGCATTCAAGCAATTTTTGCGCGGCTACGTGGTTGGTTCTTGATACTTTTTGAATATTGAATGCGCGCCTTCAAAAATCGTTGACTGCTGCGTTGCTCCTCGAAAGCGGCTCGACGATCGTAAGATCGCCTTCACCTTGCTTTCTCCGGTGCGCCTTGCATTCAAGCAATTTTTGCGCGGCTAAATGATTGGTGTTTAATGCGTGTATGAAAATTCATACGTGTAGGGGCGATCATTGATCGTCCCGGCAAACATTTTTGAATATTTTCACCCGAAGAGCTTTCCGAACGGGTTTACTTTGAGACGACCAATGGTCGCCCCTACGAGGAGAAAAATGAAAAAATTCAGAAAAATTGAAAAAACATGAGAAAAATGCAAAAATTTCTTGACATACATTTATGAAAGCGCTTTCTACCAAAACGAAGGGAGGCAAACATGAGCAAACACACGGAACAACAGACGGTGATGGCTGACGAGCAGATCATCGAGCTGTATTGGACACGGCAGGAGAATGCAATACAGGAAACCGACAAAAAATTCGGGCAATTTCTGTTTCGCATCGCCAACAATATGCTGCACGACCGACAGGACTCTGAGGAATGCCAAAACGACACCTACCTTGGCGCGTGGAATGCCATCCCACCCACAAGACCTGCAGTGCTTGGAGCGTTTCTTGTGCAGATCATGCGACGCATTGCAATCAATCGCTACAGGGAAAAAACAAGCAAAAAGCGCATCCCGTCCGAGCTGACAGTTGCTTTGGAAGATGCGCAGGGCACGCTGTATCACGGTGACTCGGTAGAAGCGGCATACGAGGCAGCAGAGGTAGGGAAGATCATTAACGACTACGTCAAGACGCTGCCCGACCGCCAACGCTACATATTTATCGACCGATTCTATTTGTCGGAATCGGTGGAGTCCATTGCCGACGATCTGAAGCTCTCGCCTGCCACCGTGTATCGCGAGATCGATAAGATCAAGCAGGGACTAAAATCACACTTGGAAAGGAATGATATTTTTGTATGAATAAAGATATTTTCATGGATGCCGTCGGATATCTGGATGTGGATATTCTGGCGCAGCATTTGCAGCAAAAGGATCGGCTGCGGCATAGACCTAAACGCAAAACGCACGTGTGGAAATGGTCTGCAATTGCCGCGAGCATTTGTGTAGTGATTGCATTGGGTGCGCTTATGATCCCGTATATTCAAGATATCATCGGATCAGAAACTTTGAGATATTATTACGTTGGCGCAACCGTGCAGAACAGTGCCGGTTCTCTGACGTTTCATAGTGTTGATACGGAGAACCATACATGCAGTTTTACACTTGTAAAAGAAAAAGACTCACAAATTTATTTCAAATTTGGTGGCTTTATTGTAACGGAGGAATGGACAGATGAACAAGGGGTCGGACGCCAAAAAGTACAACTATATGACGTTGTTACACCCTTTGAAAATTACAAACCGGATAATGGATATGAAGTGTTAGACGCCGAGTTGGTCATTACAGTAAACGGAAATATCGTGGAAAAAATACCGAATGAGGCAGGAGAATATGAGATCACGATCGATTACGGAGCATTGTATGCCACATTAGATCATGTTGATGATGTCGTCGAGGTGTACGACTTTGGAATGTTCAAGTTGCTCGAAGTGACTGATGTTGAATGATAAAACTAATATGAATCAATATAAATAATGCAATAAAGGGAGGATTGGTGATACCAGTGGGTCGAATTCATTAAGTTGTGTTAAAGCTCAAATATCAAAAAACAACTAAGATTGAAAATGATGAAAGTGGTGAATGAAAAAGCAAAATCTTATACGTTGTATTCTTTCAATCAGTTTAACTATTGTCATGCTCTGCAGTACTACTGTACCAATTTTTGCTGTCGATAATAATGACGAGTTTGTTGCAACAACTAGCTATAACCCATTTTTAGATCAAAATAATGCTGGTACGCGTAGTATCATTGGAGACAACGATTTTGATGTTATTGTTGACCCCCAAATATCACCATATGCAGCGATTGCGAGTCTAACTATGGTATTTTCATGTGGATGTGGGGGTGTTGGTACTGGTTTTATGGTATCAAATAATTGCATGTTAACAGCAGGACATTGCCTTATTTGTTCTGAGCACGGTAATGGTGCAACATCAATAAATGCACGTTTTGGATTGCGTCCCGACGGTGATTGGTTGGTTAATGTTACAGTGACTCCGAATAATGCTATTATGTATCATAATCCGAATTATACTGGCTCACAAGAAAATTATGATTATGGATATATTGTATTCAATACCAATATTGGTAATACGACAGGATGGTTTTGTATAGCTTCACGTAGTAATTCTGTATTGAATGGGATGAATATCAATGTAACCGGTTATAGAGGCGGTGTTATGTATGATTGTGAAGGCCAAATAAAAGCAGTAACGAATAGAAGAGTCAAATATAACGCAGACACCCAAGATGGTCAAAGCGGTGGACCTGTATACTGCATAGATTCAACATATGGGGCTATGGCAGTTGCTATACATACAAGTGGTACGGATTTGCTAAACTGGAGAAATTCTGGATGGCGTATAACAGCAGAATTTATCTCGGAACTTGCAGATTTAGGATATGTAACATTAGCAAATTAAAACTAACTAAAGAGGGGCTGGTTCAAGTTTTCTTGAATCAGCCCATATTGTACTGTTACCACTCCAGCTTGATCTCCTGATCCTGCTCGGAGGAGTCGTAGATTGCCTGCATCATACGTGCGGTGATGATGACCTGGTCGATGTGAGAGGGAAGCTTCTCGCCCGTCTTGATGCAACGGATGAAGGAGTCGATCTCGTTCTGGAACATGTGCACGCTTTCGTACTCGGGCACTTCCTTGGTCAGCTTGCCGTCCTTGGTGCCGAACACGGTAAAGTTGCCGCCGTAATTGAGGCGCACGCCTGCCTTGTCGCCAAGGAAGTCGATGTAGCATTCGCCCACGCCGATATTCTGTGCCCACGCGCCGTTGAAGGTGATGGTGGGACCCTCGGTGCGGATAAAGCCGGTGACGCTGTCGTCAACGTCATAGGTGCCGTTCAGATCCTTTGTATCCTCAGCCCACATGCCCTCATATACGTAATTGGGCATATCTGCGCCCAGCTTGCAGAACGCCTTGCCCGAAACGGTTTGGGGCTTGGGGTCGCCGGTGCAGAACATGACGATATCAAGGTAATGCACGCCCCAGTCGATCAAAGCGCCGCCACCTGCGATCTCCTTGGTGGTAAACGCGCCGCCCAGACCGGGGATAGAGCGCCATGCGCGGAAGGAAACGTACACGTGATATACCTCACCCAGCACGCCGTCCTCGATCAGCTTGCGGATCTCGTTAACAGCGGTGTTGAAGCGGTTGACCACGCCGATATTGAGCACCTTGCCCGTCTTGTGCTGCGCTTCCTGCATCAGCTTTGCCTCAGCATAGGTTCTTGCGGCAGGCTTTTCGCAAAGCACGTGCTTGCCATGCTCCAAAAAGTCAATGGCAATGGTGGTGTGCATACGGTTGGGGGTACAAACCGAAACCGCGTCCAGATCCGGATCGTCCAGAATGTCGTGGTAGTCCACAACAGCAGTACCGCAGCCGTACTTTTCCACAGCCGCCTGCGCCTTTTCGGGAATGATGTCGCAGAAATACTTGATCTCTACCTCGGGGTTATTCATATATGCGGGAATATGTGCGCTGTTTGCGATCGTACCGCAGCCGATCACTGCTACCTTGGTTTTGCTCATGGTGTGCCTCCTTAAATAGTTCTGTTGTCAATATTATACAGTAATAATTGCAATTCGTCAAGAATTATTGCATATGTTCATACTATGTTAAAATATATTTGTTAAAATGATTTATAATCATTCCATACTTGGAGGTAGACGTGACAGTCAGGATCGTAAAGCTGCAGCAAAACGCCAAAATTCCCACGTACGGCAGCACCGACGCAGCAGGTGCGGATCTGTACGCATGCATCGATGCGCCCGTTTCCATTCTTCCGGGGCAAACGGTTTTGATCCCTACGGGGCTTAGCATGGAGATCGAGCAGGGCTTTGCGGGCTTTATTTATGCACGCAGCGGTCTTGCCACCAAGCGCGGTCTTGCCCCCGCCAATAAGGTGGGCGTGATCGACTGTGATTACCGCGGGCAGGTCATGGTATCGCTGCACAATCATACCGATCAGCCTCAGCAGGTTGAGCCGGGCGAGAGAGTGGCGCAGATGGTATTCGCCCCCGTGTATCAAGCCGCATTTTGCGAGGTGGATGCTTTGAGTGATACCGAGCGCGGCACGGGCGGCTTTGGCTCTACAGGTACTAAATAAGATTTCAAAAAACGAAATAAATATTTTGGAGGAAAATATGAACGTAAAAAAACTTCTTTCCATGCTGCTTGCCATGCTGATGCTGGGCGTTTGCTTTGTAGGCTGTGAGCAGGGACAGACCGAGGATCCCACCGATGCCGAGACTGAGGCACCCACAACCGATCCCGCACAGACCACCGAAGAACCGACAACCGATGCGCCCACTACCGAAGAAGTGACCACCGAGCCCGAGCCTCCCGAGGAGCTGCTGGCTTATGACACCTTCAATCTGAACGCTTATATGAAGCCCATCTGGAAGGGCAAGTACGTGTACAACGAGACCGTGATGTTCGTCGGCATGGACGATCAGGCAGCTCTTCTGTACACCCCCGACGAGATTCTTTCCGTGACCTCCTACGACCTTAAGACTACCTACGAAAAGGGCAAGGATTATGACGTAGTGGACGGCAAGCTGGTGCTTTTGGAGGGTACAAGCATTCCCGTGATTTCCTTTGACGAGTATTACCACGAGCAGCAGATTGCAGGCATGCCCGCGCAGCTGCAGGTCAAAGTAGACGGTAAGTCATACTACGTATATTGGGGCGAGGGCACGACCATGACCCAGTGGCAGGTTGCCGTGACCTATACGCACAGCCAGACCTGGGAGGGCTTCAAGCCCGAAAAGTCCGATCAGTTTGCTAAGCTGATCGCCAAGATGGAGGCAGGTGAGGACGTTACCATGATCTTCTACGGTGACAGCATCACCTTCGGTGCAACCTCCTCCAGCGGTGCGGGCGTGCATCCTTACGCGCCTCCTTATACCCAGATGTTCACGCAGTATCTGGCACAAAAGTACGGTTACACCATCAAGTACGTCAACACGGGCTTGACCGGTGCGTGCCCGCCTCCCGCAGAGGACACCGTATTCGGTACCAACGGCACCATTACCTACATCAATCCCGCAGTAGGCGGCTGGACCAGCGCGGACGGCTTTAACAAGTTCGATGAGTACATCACTCCCTTCGTTGAGCAGTACGGCTGCGATTTCTTCCTGTTGGCATTCGGTATGAACGACGCGGGTAACTCTCCCAAGAACGAGCAGAAGGCAATCAAGAAGATCGCCGATGAGCTGTACGCTATTGCGCCCGAGGCAGAAATGCTGCTGGTGGCAACCATGATCCCCAATCCCGAGGCAGTGAACGGCTGGTACGGCAATCAGCACAGATTTGAATCTGTATTTGAAAGCCTGGCAAAGGATTACGTTGCAGAAGGCAAGTCTTGCGCAGTGGCAAAGATGACCAGCATGAGCCAGAGAATTCTGGAAAACAAGCGTTTCCGCGACCACACCGGTAATAACATCAATCACCCCAACGACTTCCTTGGCAGACTTTACGCTCAGGTTGTCTACGAGACCGTGATCGGTTACTGATAAATCATCAAAAGCCTTGCACGGAATCCGTGCAAGGCTTTGCCTATAAGGAGGTTATTATGATCAAGTATGAAATCAAGGGGGACAATCTGCCCGTCGTCATCTGCTATCCCGAGGCAGGAGAAACGCTGTGCACCGAAAGAGGTGCAATGAGCTGGATGAGCCCCAATATGAAAATGGAAACCAACGCAGGCAGCTTTGGTAAAGCCATGGGACGCATGTTTTCGGGCGAGTCCGTCTTCTTGAACGAATACACCGCGCAGGGCGGTCAGGGTATGATCGCGTTTGCATCGTCCTTCCCGGGCTCTATCATTGCGCACCGCGTCACACCGGGCAACGGTATCATTGTGCAGAAAAAGGGCTTTCTTGCTATGGAGAAGGGACTGGATCTGTCCATACATTTCCGCAAAAAGCTGGGTGCAGGATTGGTTGGCGGTGAAGGCTTTATCATGCAAAAGATCACCGGCGACGGCATTGTGTTCATTGAGATCGACGGTCATTGCGTGGAGTATGAACTGCAGGCAGGGCAGAGCTTGGTGCTCGGCACGGGCTATCTTGCCGCTATGAGCGAGACCTGCACTATGGACGTGGAAAGCGTTAAGGGTTTTAAGAACGTGCTGTTTGGCGGTGAAGGGCTGTTTAACACCCGCGTGACCGGACCCGGTAAGGTTTGGATTCAGTCCATGCCCATCGTGGCAACTGCGGCTGCCATTGCACCTTATATTGCCTCGGGAAAGGATTAAACGACGGATATGAAGCATACTTTTACTTATCAAGGAGCCCGCTTTATGCTTGACGGTCAGCCCATCACTATCATGTCGGGAGCGGTGCATTACTTCCGCACTCTGCCCGAAGATTGGGAAGACAGACTTACCAAGCTCAAGGCGTGCGGTTTGAACACCGTAGAGACATATACCTGCTGGAATCTGCATGAGCGCAGAGAAGGGGAGTTCGATTTTTCGGGGCTTCTGGATATTGAAAAGTTTATCGAAACCGCGGAAAAGCTGGGGCTTTGGGTCATTCTGCGCCCCGGTCCTTATATCTGTGCAGAGTGGGATTTCGGCGGCTTGCCCTCGTGGCTTCTGTCCTATCCCGACATTGCGCTGCGCTGCGATGATCCGCTGTACCTGGAAAAGGTCAAGCCCTACTACCGTGAGCTGCTCTCGCGCATCCGTCCGCACCTTTGCACTAACGGCGGTAACGTCATTATGGTGCAGGTCGAGAACGAATACGGCAGCTATGGTGACGACAAGGTATATCTGCAAAAGATCGTGGATATTTACCGCGAAAACGGCATCGATTGCCTCTTGTTCACCTCGGACGGCACAGCAAAGTGGATGCTGAGCGGTGGCACCTTGCCCGACGTGTTGGCGGTTGCCAATTTCGGCAGCTATACCGATCAGATATTGACCTTAAACGAGTTCCAAAAGGATCGCCCCTTGATGTGCGGTGAGTTCTGGGACGGCTGGTTTGACCATTGGTACGAGGCGGGTACGCAGCTGCGCCCGATTGACGATATTATCAAGGAGATCGAAAAGTTCTTTGATTTCGGCGCGTCCTTCAATCTCTATATGTTCCACGGAGGCACCAATTTCGCCTTTTGGAACGGTGCAAACCATCCGGGGCAGTACCAGCCCACCATTACCAGCTACGATTATCGCGCCCTCTTGACCGAGGCGGGCGATACCACGCCGCTGTACGAGGCGGTCAAGGAGCTCATTGCACGCAGAACAGGCAAGAATGCGCCAGATATCGCGGTCAAGAACAGCGAAAAAGCCGCCTACGGCACGCTGGAGTTGACCGAGCAGGCAGATCTGTTTGCAAATCTTGACGCGCTTTCTACACCCGTAAAAGCCGCGTTCCCCAAGACCATGGAGCAGATCGGGCAGGATTTCGGCTATATTCTGTACCGCACCACCATCGGGGGACCTATCGAGCCGCTGCCGCTGTGCTTTGGCGAGCTGCATGACCGCGCGATCGTGTTTGTAAAAGGCAAATTTGTCGGTATCAAGGAGCGCGACCGCCGCGACGACGAGATCACGCTCACGCTGGGCTTTGGCGAGTCCGCTACGGTGGATATTCTGGTCGAGAACATGGGCAGAGTCAATTACGGCATCAATTTGCTTGACAAAAAGGGCATACTGGGCGGCGTGCGACTCGGACAACGCTATCACTACGGCTGGGAAATGTACCCCTTGACTATGGATGACCTCTCTGCACTTCGTTTCGAGAGCGTATCCACGGGTACAGCACCCGCGTTTCTGCGCGGCAACTTGCACCTTGAAGAACAGCCCAAGGATACCTTTATCCGCCTTGACGGCTTTACCAAGGGCTTTGTCACGGTCAACGGCTTCAATATCGGCAGATATTTCAACCCCGCAGGTCCGCAAAAAACGCTGTACGTTCCCGCACCCTTGCTCAAGCAGGGCGACAACGAGATCATTGTCTTTGAGTCGGACGGGTATGCTGAGCCCACGGTACAATTCGTTGATACCCCCGAGTTGTGGTAAATCCAAAAAAGCACTTGCGAATCGGGCTGCGGAAATAGCGGTGAAATAATCAAATACCAATGCTTTCAAATAGTAATTGCCGCAGGAACGGACGACCATTGGTCGTCCGCACCTACGGCAACTATTCATAAGAAAGTAATTAAGGACTGCATCCAAGTGATACAGTCCTTAATTTTTGCGAATTTCTCCTCTAATTTGTCAGCCCCAATCGCAAGTGCTTTTTACTTATTCCTTCTAATTACCCGTTCTGATAAGCGCATCGAACACCTTTTGCGGAATATCGTTTTCTGTGCCGTTGCCAATCTTGATGATTAAAGGGGCTATTGTACTCTCGGGATCACTTTCCGCAAAAACGGATCGATGCAGGATAAAAAATATATCCCCGGTTTGGTATTTGTCGTGTTTGTCAACACCAATTCCGACAGGTCTTTGATCGTAGACCATAAATATGGCGTTGTTGTCGGTGATCACACACCGCGCAATCGTGATTTGGTTTCCGCTCAGAATCACCGCCACGGGCAAAAGCAAAAGGGCAGTGACCACGCAAATTGCGATTATGAGAATCGTTTTCTTGTTCATTTGCCACTCCTTTATTCGACCGGATACCGGTCACGCACCTTGCCATATTCATCATAGTTCCCGTTAAAAATATATGATTTCTCGTATTGACCGATCCGTTCATATAAAACATCTTTTGGGATTGGTTTACATTCATTCTGACCGGGTTCGATGATATAGTAAGAATCATCGAAATATCTATCGTTGATATAGTGGTCTAATGTTGTGTTTTTGTAACACCACGTAACGCGCACGATACCGATTATACCGCTTTCCGTTTTGGCATACCAGCCGAAAATGCCGTAGCTTTCAAGATTTGATTGCTCTGCATAAGAAAAATTTTGGGGGACGATCTCGCCTGCAACATAGGCACTTGCCACTGCGTCAATCGCTGCTTGCAGATCGGGCAGATTTTGCTCGTCTTCTTTTGAAAAACGAGCATCCGACCATCGGACGCTATCCTCATATATCATAGCATATTCATTGGTCGCAAACCCACCGATATATTTTCTGACACCAAATTGAATTTCGGGTCCGAGCGCGAGAATGTATCCATCATGATTGCTTGGTACGTAAATACCGTTCTCAAAGGATTTAACGTAGTCCAAAGCATCAGCCGCATCGCCTTTCACGCTTTCAAGAAAATGCACGTAATGAAAATCTCCACCATGACCCGACTCGCGCGCCGCTTTTTCGGCATTTTCAAGCGTATAATTATCGTAATATGAGGTCCCCATATGATCAATTGTATTTTTGGTCGATATTTTCCAACTATCCGTTGCCGTCCATAAATGCATGTCAAAAATTCCATGGGAATCAAACGCCATAAAGTTTTCTCCCAATTTGCTGTAATCAATGCTGAGATATCCAAACAGAACCTTATGGAGTTGCTCGGCACATTCTTTTGTTTGATTATACACAAGGGAATAATCGTATCCGTACTGTGCCATATCAATGCATATGAATTTATCGTATATGGTGTAATCGGTCATATAGTCAGTAGGAACGATATAGTAAAATTCATCGGGCAAGTCAATGCCTTCAAGGACGGTGATAACTCTCATTCTCAAAAGCCGAAATTCCGTTTGCTTCCAATCGTCAAAAAAAGTGTAAGTATCGGGAAGTGCTTCAATCAAGCTTGCCGTAACAGATACGCCTGAAAGGATGCGCTCTGAAGCAGCTCCTCCAGAGAGATCTGCACTTACTTCACTCCCATAATACTGCGGTGCAGAAGAGGGAGTTTGCACATTTTCAATCGGAATGCTTGGTATGTCCGGTGCTTCGGTAGATTCGGATTCACATTCTTCGGGACTTATTTCTGGATTGCCGTCAAGGAGCATCGGCACTACTACAACGGCACTCAAAACCAAGCAAAAGCAAGCCGCGATTGCCACCCATTTGACCCATGCAGCCCCCGCGGGCTTTTTTTGTTTTGCATCAGGGGCAGCCCCCATGATCAGTTTGAGGTCAATGTTGCCCATAGCGTCTAATAAATTCTTGTCATTCATACCTCCAAGCCCTCCTTTTCCAAGTATTTTTGCAATTTTCTTCTCGTGCGGAGCAGAAGCATGGTCACATTACTTTGCTTCATGCCAAAGTCGTGCGCGATCTCGGCAACCGGACTCATGTAGAAATAACGGCGGATAAAAATATTGCGCGATCTTTGCGGCAACGCCCACAAAAAGCGGCTGAGTGCATCCGAAAGAGCAACGCTCTCGCCGATATCCATACCACTGTCGCCATCAGGAATGCACTCGGCAAGCTCGTCAAGTGCCAATGATACCTGTCCACCGCGTTTTTGCGTGTTCTGACCCTTGTAAGCATTGAGCGCAAGCTGTCTGCTGATCGTGCCTACGTAAGGCTTCAAGGGATCGGGGCAGGCGGGCGGAATGGTATTCCACGCCTTGAGATAGGTATCGTTGACTACCTCCTCGGCATCCTCGTCGTTCTCTAAGATGCGATAGGCGATGTAATGGCAGTATCGTCCGTATTTCTTTTCAGTTTCCGAGATAGCAGATTCCGAGCGCGCCCAGTACAATTCCACGATCTGCTTATCTTCCATAACTTCACACTCCTTTCGTGTTTTGAAGGTCCTTCACCCTAATAAACAACAAAAACGGTACTTATACCACTCATCTTATAAAATTTTCTAAATTTGTAGGGACCGGCATCCTCGACGGTCCATGAATAAATGTGCTGCTTGATGGACCGTCGGGGACGGCCGGTCCCTACAACGAGTGTTATTATTCTGTCACAACCACCGTGACATTCACCTTTTTATCCCCACAGCACAGTGTCACCTTACCTGTGCCAACGCCTCCCACCGGAGTAACGACACCGCGCTCGTTGACCTCGATCAGCTCGGGATTGTGGTTTTGGTAGCTTACGCCTTGTGCGGGCTCGTTGATCTCATAGTGCTTGCCGTCCGACCATTGCACCATGGCACGGATCTGCTTGGAAACGCTTTCGGCAAGGGAAATATAATAAGTATCAAGCATGGGCGTCAGGGTGACGACCGTGCGAGTTTCGATATCATAACAAGTGTCGGGCGCGTCCACGTATACAAGCACCGTGCCGCAAAGGCTGCCAAGGTGTGCATCCACGTAGGTATATCCCACCTGCTTGCCGTAAACCTTTC
Source organism: Eubacteriales bacterium (assembly GCA_045587385.1). GTDB lineage: Bacteria > Bacillota > Clostridia > Oscillospirales > CAG-272 > SVQP01. Next base: position 109,409 of record JAZNCE010000120.1, on the reverse strand, counting down.
CGTCCTTGATCTCTACGATAGACTTATCGTAGTTGTCAAAGGTGAGCAGAGAAGCGTCGATTCTTTCGGGCTCGTAGCAGGAGTTGTAGGTTTTCATTTCAATGGGCGCAGACGTGCCGGGCGTGACTCTGATATAGTGCGGCTTCGCTGCGGTCAGAATCATGGGCGGCAGCTCTGCCTCGCGCTCCCAAAGCTCGGTTGTCATTTCAAGATTGGGCAGATCCAGCTCGGAGTAGTAGTCCTCGTCCATGAGCGTATATGCGTATCTGTGCATGCGCGTGCCCCACTTGCCCCATTGGTTGCCGTAAGCATAGCCCAGGAGCAGGGTATCGCTCTGTTTGATATGGTGCTGCGCGTCGCCCGAAATGCCGCAGTTGTGCAGCATAAAGCAGGTGTTGGTGCGGATGTCGTTGACTCTGGTAAAACGCAAGCCGTCGTCCGACTCGGAAACCGACAAAAAGCTGTCCGCAGAAAAACGCTTATCGGTGGAAAGGGCAATAAACTTGTCAAGCTCCTCGCAGTAGACCACGTCATAAGAGTCGTTGCCCGTGGAGTTGCGCACTGCTGCTACGCCGTGCTGCACGATGGTCGCGGGCCAATCCTCGCGCGTGATATCCGCAGTTGCTACGCGGGTCTGCGAATAGGTCTTGCCGTCGATCTTTTTGGAGGTCCAGGTATAATAGATATACAGCACGTCATCCTTGACCACGAAAGAGAATTCTCCCGCACCCCAGTGCTTCCAATCCTCGTCGTAGTAGATGATAGGCGCAGGACTGCCCATCCATGCGCAGCCGTCGCGGTATTCGCCCCAGCCCTTTCCCGTCCACTTAAAGAAGGGGCCGTCGGGATGCTCGGAGCGTGCCACGAAGCCGTTGTTGCAAACACCGCCGCCGTCGGCAAAAATGGTGGAGGTGTAGCCGATGTAGTAGTATTTACCGTACTTGAACACGGCAGGATCGCAAACCGAAAACCAGTCCATAGAGTCGGGTGTGGGTGTCAGCACAACGCGCTCGCGCGTCCAGGTCTCACCCTTGTCATAAGACTCTCTGTAGGTAAACCAGTCCGCCTCAAAGCAGTCACCGGGAGAGGCGAACCACGCGCGGCAAACGTCGCCCTCGACCATGATGGAGGGACCGTAGCGGTATCCCCAGGTCTGGGTCTTGCGGGGCATGTAAACGTCCTTGCCCGCATCGGGCAAACTCAATTTGAAATGCTTTGACATAATTACCTCCGGTTTGTATGTTTTGTTTGATTTTAGTCTAACATACCCATGAAAAATTGTCAAGAAAAATGCGGAATTTTCTTGACGGAAAAGGGGATTGGTGATATAATATATTCTGAATAAAAATATAATGCCATACTATGGAAAACGGAGGATTTTTATGTTTGACGTATGTATCGTCGGAGCGGGTGTGGTCGGTGCACTGTGTGCACGCGAGCTGTCCGCTTACAAGCTCAGCGTTTGCGTTGTGGATCGCGCAAACGACGTCTGCACGGGTGCATCCCGTGCCAATAGTGCCATTGTGCACGCAGGCTTTGATGCAAAGCCCGGCACGCTTAAGGCACGCTTTAACGTGCGCGGCTCTGAAATGATGGAGCAGGTTTGTCGCGATCTCGGTGTCAAGTACGTGCGCAACGGTTCGCTGGTACTTGGATATACCGATGAGGACAAGGCAACCCTTAGCGACCTTTACGAGCGCGGTGTCAAAAACGGCGTGCGCGATCTCGCGCTGCTGGACCGCGAGGGCGTGGTAGCACTTGAGCCCCACGTCACCGAGGAGGTAACCTGCGCGCTCTACGCACCCACGGGCGCCATCGTCAGCCCCTTTGGTCTTTGCGATGCAGGTCTTGGACATGCAATGGATAACGGCGCTGAGTTTATCCGCAATTTTGAGGTTGACCGCATTGAGCGCGAGGATGATGCTTACGTGCTGTATGCAGGAGAGCAGAGTGTGCGCGCAAAGTACGTTGTCAACTGCGCAGGCTTGTATTCCGATAAGATCGCCGCTATGGTAGGTGACGATTCCTTTAGCGTTCACCCCAGACGCGGTGAATACATGGTGCTGGACAAGGCGTTCACGCCTTCCTTGACCAACTTTACTCTGTTTTCCACTCCCACCCCCAAGGGTAAGGGTATACTTGTGACCGCCACCACGGGCGGCAACGTCATGCTTGGTCCCACCGCAGAGGAACTGACCGATAAGGAAGACCTTGACACCACCGCAGCAGGCACTGCATCGATCCGCGCGCAGAGTGCAAGATACGTGCAGAACATTCCGTTTAACGCTGTGATTACCAGCTTTACGGGCTTGCGTGCTGTTGGCAGCACGGGTGACTTCATCATCCATGCATCCGCACCCGGCTTTATCACCTTTGGCGGTATTGAAAGCCCCGGTCTGACCAGCGCACCTGCACTTGCAGAGTATTGCGCAGAGCTGCTTGCTGCCGAGGGATTGACTCTTGAGAAAAAGGACGATTGGTCGCCCGTACGCACCAAGGGAGCCATCAAGTTCAACAAAATGACTGATGATCAGAAGAACGAGGTCATCAAAGAGAACCCCGCATACGGCAACATGGTCTGCCGCTGCGAGGGTGTCAGCGAGGGCGAGATCGTGGCAGCCATCCGTACCAATCCCGGTGCGCGCGACGTGGACGGCGTCAAGCGCCGTACCAGAAGCGGCATGGGCAGATGCCAGGGCGGCTTCTGTTCTTCCATCATCGTAGAGATTCTGTCCAGAGAGATGGGCATTCCTTACGAGCAGGTCACCAAGTCGGGCGGCGCATCTATCATTAACTACGGCAGAACCAAGGGAGGGGAGCACAATGACTAAGGTATCTTTGGTAATCGTCGGCGGCGGCCCCGCAGGCATGAGCGCGGCAGTTGCTGCATATAAGGCAGGCGTGACCGATCTGCTGATTTTGGAGCGCGAAGCACATCTGGGCGGCATTCTGCGCCAGTGCATTCATAACGGCTTCGGTCTTCATAAATTCGGTGAGGAGCTGACAGGCCCCGAGTATGCCGCTCGCTATGCAGAGCAGGTCAAGGAGCTGGGCATTCCTTACAAGGTGGGCACCATGGTAACCGGTATTACCGAGGACAAGGTGATCACCGCAGTCAATCCCACAGACGGTATTATGCACATTCAGGCAGAGGCGATCATTCTTGCCATGGGCTGCCGCGAGCGTCCCAAGGGTGCGCTCAATATCGCAGGTGCACGTCCCTCGGGTATCTATACCGCAGGTACTGCACAGAAATATGTCAATATCAAGGGCTATATGCCCGGTAAAGAGGTCGTTATCCTCGGTTCGGGTGATATCGGTCTGATCATGGCGCGCCGCATGACGCTCGAAGGCGCAAAGGTCAAGGCTGTTTGCGAGCTGATGCCTTATTCGGGCGGCTTGGCGCGTAATATCGAGCAGTGCCTGAACGATTTCGGTATTCCGCTGATGCTGTCGCACACCGTTGTACAGATCCACGGTAAGGACAGAGTCACGGGCGTGACTATCGCCAAGGTGGACGAGCGCCGCAATCCCATCAAGGAGACCGAGCAGTACATCGCGTGCGATACGCTGCTGCTTTCCTGCGGTCTGCTTCCCGAGAACGAACTGACCAAGGGCGCGGGCATTACCATGGACAGAATCACGGGCGGTGCTGTGACCGACCAGAGCAGACAGACCTCCATTCCCGGTGTGTTTGCATGCGGTAACGTGCTGCACGTGCACGACTTGGTGGACTACGTATCCGAGGAAGCTGAAATTGCAGGCTGCGCTGCTGCAGACTATCTTGCAGATAAGCAAAGCGAGCGCGTGGATATTACCTTGCAGCCCGTAGGCGGCGTACGTTACACCGTGCCGCAGAAGATCACCAGCGCACAGGATACGACAGTATATTTCCGCGTTGCCGACGTATTCCGCGACAAGAGAGTCGTTGTCAAGTGCGGTGACCGCATAATTTCGAATAAAAAGAAGATCAAGCTCGCCCCCGGTGAGATGGAGACGGTCAAGCTGACCGCCCAGGTGCTTGCCGAGCTGGCAGAGGGCACGATCACGATCGGATTGGAGGATTAAAGTCATGGCACAAAGAGAAATGACTTGTATCATTTGTCCTCGCGGCTGCACGCTGACCGTGGAGCTGGAGGACAAAAAGGTGCTGAGCGTTAAGGGTAACGCCTGCAAGCGCGGCACTGACTATGCTGTTGCGGAATGCACCGCACCTACGAGAACGCTGACCACCACCGTTATGACCGAGAGTGGTGAGGTGGTTGCCGTTAAGTCCAATAAAGCAGTTCCCAAGGAGCTGCTGTTTGATTGCATGAAGGAGATCAACGCTTGCGTAGCCCCCGCTACCGTCAAGCAGGGTGACGTTGTCATTGCCAACCTGCTTGGCACGGGTGCAGACATTATCGTAACTTCTTACGTCGAATAACCAACTGCAAATCAGAGAAAAGGAGCTTTATCATGGAACAGTATAAGAACTACGCCAATGGTCCCTTGATGGCAATCGACGCGCTGGGCAGAAAAACAGCCGACCGCGAAAACGCCCCCGCACGCAGAGAAGGACGCCTTGTGGGAATGTTCTATTTCCTGTGGCTGGGTGAGCACGGCAGACACAAGCCTTACGACATTTCCAAGATCACCGCGGAGCACCCCGATGCTGGAGAGCACGTGGATGCGGAATACTGGGGCAAGATCGGCACTTATCATCACTGGGGCGAGCCTTTTTACGGCTACTACTATTCGGATGACGAGTGGGTCGTGCGCCGTCACATGAAGCTGCTGATTCAGGCAGACATCGACTTTTTGTTCTTTGATACTACCAACGCCTGCATTTATGAGCATAACGTCAAGCTCGTCATGCGCGTGCTGGACGAATACGCCAAGGACGGCTGGAAGATCCCCAAGGTGATGTTCTATACCAACACTCATTCCGGCAAGACCGTGCAGGAGATCTACGACAAGATCTATGCGCCAAAGTATTGCCCCGACACGTGGTTCTGCTTTGAAGGCAAGCCCGTGATCATCGCGGTAGAAGAGGAGTGCTCGCCCGAGTGCAGAGAATTCTTTAATATCAAGATGTCGCAGTGGCCCAACGAGCCCGATAAGCAGGGTGGCTGGCCCTGGATGGACTTTACCCGTCCGCAGCGTGTATTTGAAAATCTCAAGGGCGAGAACGAGGTTATCAACGTATCCGTTGCCCAGCATCCTCAGCTGCGATTTGGCGACTCCGTCATGTACGGTGAGACCGATAACAACGGCAGAGGCTTCCACGATATGCATAACGATCCCGATCCCGATGCGTATCTGCACGGCTACAATTTTGCCGAGCAGTTTGACCGCGCCATCGAAACCGATCCGCCCATCGTGCTTGTCACAGGCTGGAACGAATGGATCGCGGGCAGATGGCAGGGTATTCCCGAGCGTCCTATCATGTTTGTGGACTGCGCCAACTATGAGTACAGCCGTGATTTGGAAATGATGCGCGGCGGCTACTTTGATAACTATTTCATGCAGCTGGTTGACTACGTCCGTAAGTATAAGGGCGTAGACGAATACGACAGCTTTGCCGAGCTTTCTCCCGTGGATTACAACAACGATTCCGAGCAGGACGAGGCAGAGGAGATCTGGGCAGAGTACCACAACTTCTCGGACGGCGATTTTGCAAGAAACGCAGAGGGCTATGGCACCGTATATGAAAATCACACCCAGCGCAATGCCATTACCGGCGTGACCGTCAGCCATGATGACGATTTCATCTATTTCGGCATCGTGACCAAGGAAGAAGTCAAGCCGTATGATGGTACGGGCACATGGTTGAGAATTTACCTCAATACCGACGGTGGTAAGGAATATCAGTACGTGCTGAACAACAAGCCCGTAGATGATCACACCAGCACGGTTGGTGTCATTGTGGACGGCTTGCGCGCCGCTGATTTCGGTGATATCGTGTATCGCTGCCAGGGCAATATGCTGCTGGTTATCGCACCTCGCGCAGTCATTGGTCTTGATCAGGACGATTTTACCGTTTGGTTCAAGGTTGCGGACAGCACCGAGGAGCTGACGAGCGTTGAGGACTTTTACGATAAGGGTGATGCCGCACCTCTGGGCAGACTCAACTACGTATACAGAGGCACTAAGAAAAAGGATTCAGATTACTATGACCAAGATTGATATTTTTTCCGGTTTTTTGGGCGCGGGTAAGACCACGCTGATCAAAAAAATGATCGAGCAGGCTTATGCGGGCGAGAAGCTGGTGCTGATCGAAAACGAATTCGGTGAGATCGGCATTGACGGCGGCTTTCTTGCAGAGGCAGGTATTCAGATCAACGAAATGAATTCCGGCTGCATCTGCTGCTCGCTGGTCGGTGACTTTGGCAAGGCGCTGACGCAGGTGCTGGAGCAGTACGCCCCCGACAGAATTCTGATCGAGCCCTCGGGCGTCGGCAAGCTGTCCGACGTTATCAGAGCGGTGCAGAACTTGCACGTAGAGGGTGCAGAGCTCAATGCGTTCACCACCGTTGTGGATGCAGGCAAGTGCAAAATGTATATGAAGAACTTCGGTGAGTTCTTTAACGATCAGGTTGCCAACGCAGGCTGTATCGTACTCTCTCACACCGGTACTGCAAGCGAAAAGAAGATTTCCGAGTGCGTTGCTATGCTGCGTGAGCACAACGCAACCGCAACCATTGTGACAACCGATTGGGATATTCTGAGCGCAGAGCAGCTGCTCGAGGCGATGGAGCGCAAGGACACCTTAGAGGCAGAGCTTGCAAGACTGGCTCACGCACACCACGAGCACGAGCATCATCACCACCACGATCATGACGAGCACTGCGAGTGCGGCTGTCACGATCACGAGCATGAGCACGAGCATCACCATCATCATGACCATGACGAGCACTGCGATTGCGGCTGCCACGATCATGAGCATGAGCATCATCACCATGATCACGACGAGCACTGCGATTGCGGTTGTCATGATCATGATCACGAACACGGACACGAACATGAACATCATCACGAGCATGGCGAGACCTGCAGCTGCGGCTGCGGCGGTCATCACCATCACCACCACGCAGACGAAGTATTCGTCAGCGCAGGTGCGGAAACCACGGCAAAGTTCAATGCAGAGAAACTTGCACAGCAGCTTGACGAGCTTTGCGACGAGGGCAAGTATGGCATCGTGCTGCGCGCAAAGGGCATCGTAGCAGGGGACGGGGGCAACTGGATCCACTTTGACTACGTTCCCGGTGAGCCCGATATTCGCACGGGTGCAGCAGGCATTATCGGCAGACTGTGCGTTATCGGCTCGAATTTGAATATTGATGCCATCGGTGAGCTGCTGGGTGTCACGCTCAAGCGTTCGGAGGGATAATCATGGCAAACAAAATTCCCGTATACGTCTTCACGGGCTTTTTGGAGGGTGGCAAAACGCACATCATTCAGGAGTCCATGGAGGATCAGCGCTTCAATTCGGGTGAAAAAACGCTGCTGATCATGTGCGAAGAGGGCATTGAGGAGCTGGATCTTGACCGATTCTGGGGCAAGAACGTCTATCTTGAGTTGCTTGACGATCCCGAAATGCTGACGCGTGACTATCTGACCCTGCTTTACAAAAAGCACAAGATCGATCGCGTGATCATCGAATATAACGGTATGTGGCTGCTCTCCAAGCTGTATGCCGCATTGCCCGCAGACTGGTTTATTTTCCAGAACATGATGTTTGCGGACGCCAAGACATTTTTGACCTACAATGCAAATATGCGTCAGCTTATGGTAGATAAGCTGCAGGATTGCGAAATGATCGTGCTCAACCGCACACCCGAGGTCATTGATAAAGAGGAGATCCATCGCGTGGTGCGCAGCGTAAGCACCCGCGCGTCCATTACCTACGATTATCCGGACGGACACGTGGAATACGACGAGATCGAAGATCCGCTGCCTTTTGATATTGATGCACCCATCATTGACATCAAGGACGAGGACTATGCCGTTTGGTACCGCGATCTTGCGGAGGATACAGAAAAGTACGACGGCAAGACTGTACGCTTCAAGGGCATCGTGGCGCGTGACCGCGCGCTGGGCAAGAACGGACTTGTCATCGGCAGACACGTTATGACCTGCTGCGCAGACGATATTGCATATAACGCGCTTGTCTGCTATTTCCCGACAGCGACCAACTTCAAGACCCGCGATTGGACGGTCGTGACCGCCAAGATCAAGATTGAAAAGCATAAGCTTTACGGCAGACCCGGTCCCGTGCTTTACGCGGAAAAGACCGAATTTGCCACCAAGCCCACCCAAGAGGTCGCAACCTTTTATTGATAAGGAGACGCTATGAACGTAAGACAGATCGCACTTTTGCTGCTGCTTGCGCTTTGCCTTGGCACGGTGGCGTGCACCACAACGCCGTCCGAGCAGCTTCCCGAGCAATCGAGTGAAGAGCAGAGCACCCAAGAGGATACTACCGCGAACCCCGAGCAAACGACAGACGCGCAAGAAGACACCACCCAGGAGGAAACCGTCGTGAATGATCCGCGTAACGTAGGCGAGAGATACTTTATCTACCGTATCTGGAACTTTACTCCCATGTCGCAGGCGCAATTTGAATCCATTGTGGATGCTGCTGCCGAGACCGGATTTAATGCCATCAAGGTGCATATTCCGTGGAGCCGCATGGAATCCACCAAGGCAGGCGAGTATGATTTTTCTGCATTCGATCCCATGATCGAATACGTGGTCAAGACAAAGGGGCTCAAGGTTGCCATTTCCATTGACCTGACTCGCCGTGCTGACGATAAGATCATCGGACTTGATCAGATGATGTACGATCCGAGCGGCAATCTTTGCAAGGGTGGCTCTATCGACGGTATGCGCACCATGATCTCATTCTGTTCCGAAAGTGCTGTCAATGCCGCCGTAGCATTTTATGCAGCAGCTGTCGAGCGGTACGAGGCAAAGTATGCATCCGACGTACTGTTCTATCTGCCCGCATTTTCGCAGTATGCGGAAAGTGAATACTGGTGCGCAGGGGAATATGACTATTCCGAACCTGCAAAAGCACAGTTCCACGCATTTCTGCAGGAAAAATTTGCAGATATCCATGCGCTGAATGCAGTAACAGGTACGGATTACACCGCATTTGATCAGGTTGTGCCGCCGTCTACCGTTGCATCCGATCACCTCGGTCAGCTTTGGTATCAGTTCCGCCACCAAAAGCTCAAGCAAATGATCGACGCGCTGGCTGTTGCGCAAAAGCAGATCAGCCCCGATAGTAAGTATGCGCTGCAATTTGGCGCAATTCATGACGCTGCTTCTCTCTCTCGCGGTACGCTGGCGGCAGCAGATCTTGCCGAGCTTGCCGACGTGGTTTGGATTGATGACGGTCCCAACACCGAGCATGAATTTTCTTTGGATTATTCTAATGGTACGTTTGCACCGCATATCATGCTTGCTCAGGAGATCGATGGACCGCGACAGACCGGTGCCACGCCCGAGAAGTATTTGGATCAGGGAATGGATGCGTATGCGCGCGGTTGCACCTATCTGAGTATTGCAAACTGGGAAATTGACCAAAACTACCGCGATTATGAATGGGTATGGAAGCAGCTGATTGACACGTGGTTTGGCAATAACGTTCCTGAGGTGATTGACACCACGCTGACTGAGCCCGCTATGGAGATCTCGCTGACGGATCTTTTGCGCAAGGGCAATCCCGGTGCATTTATCACAAGCTACTACGCGCTTGCCAAGGATGGAGAGTTTGTCAACATCACGGTCAAGGATGATCTTTCCGATAAGGTGATCGACCAGCCCAACAGCTTTTACGCATTCCCAAGCGGCTTTTCAACAGAGCAGGGAAAAGGCAACTGGTATTATATGAGCTACCATCAAAAGCGCGGCCAGTTTACCGAAATGACCTGGGACGCACAAAATGCGCGCTGGCAGGGCAAGGCTGCATTTACCTTGATTGCAAAAGGCAGCATGCACCCGGATTCCTACGACGCTGCACTGGTGTTTGAAGCACCCGTGGACGGCGTAATGCAGTATAAGCCCACACTCAGTATCGTATCCGATCAGAGCGACGGTGTGATGTATGCCATCCTCAAGAACGGTGAACCGTTGCTTGACGGCAAGGACGGCTACGTGCTGCTTTCCCCGGGCGAAGTATTTGACGGTGCGTTGGAGATAGATGTCAAAAAGGGTGATCGCATTGCTTTGGTCATTAACATGAATAAGAGCAACGCGTTTGACTCAACCTCCGTATCTGTCATCATAGAATACAATGAATAAACCGAAAAGCCTGTTTCTCAATCGGGAACAGGCTTTTTTCGCGTGAAAAAACGCAAGGAAATTACTGTATTTTTGTAAAAAGGTTGACATTACGGATAAATAATGTTATAATGATTAGTGTTTTATAAATACCTGATAGAGAAAGGAACAGCAAACATATGAAACAGTATTTGAGACTTGTTGCATTGCTGCTTGTGTTGCTGATGACTGTGTCCGTGCTTGCCGCATGCGGTGACAAGGATAATAAAGACGACCCCAAGGAAACAGAACGCGAGACCGAAAAAGAAACGGAAATAGAGACAGAACCTGAGCTTTCCGATCAAGAGATCGAGGATCTCAAGAACCAGATGGCAGAGTCGATCTTAGAAGCAATCGGTAAGTTCGAGCAAACCACCGAAGAGCCGACCACCGAGGAAGTGACCACCGAATATGGCGGCATAGTGGAGGATCTGTTGGGTTCGCTTGGCGGACTTGGCAACGGCGATTATGACTATGAGAAGATCATCGCTGAGGTGTTGGATCTATACATAGGCAGCAGCTCGACCTCCGAGTTTATCAAAGGGCTGATCAAGGCTTGGATCGAAGATCGCTTCGAAAAGACCGAGCAGACCACCGAGCAGCCGACAGATGAGGAGACCACCGAGGAGCAGCTGCCCGAGGATGATGCGGACGATTTGCGCGACTATATCGCAGATAAAACCGCGGAGGCTGTGGCAAACTCCGTTGTGGAACGCATCAATGAGGTTGTTGGCGGTGCGATATACGATGCCATTTACGAGTCGGTATATAACGCCATGAAGGGGAATGACGGATACATGGACGGCATTCTTGAGGAAATGATCCCCGGTTACGGACAGCTTGGCGGTCTTTTAGGCGGATTTGGACAGTAATTATTAGCAAGGAGCAATAGAAATGAAAAGAGATCTGATCAGAAGCATTTATGAAGATATGGAAGCCTACTCCGGCAAGCAGGTCGTGCTTGGCGGTTGGGCAAGAAGCATTCGTGATAGCAAGGCGTTTGGCTTTATCGATCTCAACGACGGTAGCTGCTTTACCGGCGCACAGATCGTTTTTGAGAGAGATAAGATCGACAATTATACCGAGATTGCAAAGCAGAACGTTGGCGCATCGCTGGTCGTTGTCGGTACCGTGGAGCTGACTCCCGAAATGAAGCAGCCCTTTGAGATCAAGGCTATCTCCGTTGAGGTAGAAGGCACCTCCACTCCCGATTACCCTCTGCAGAAGAAGCGTCATACCGTGGAGTATCTGCGTGAGCAGGCATATCTGCGTCCCAGAACCAATCTGTTCTCCGCAGTTTTCCGCGTACGCAGCGAGGTTGCTTATGCAATCCACACCTTCTTCCACGAGCGCGGATTCGTATACGTACACACCCCTCTGATCACCGCATCCGACTGCGAGGGCGCAGGCGAGATGTTCCGCGTGACTACCATGGATATGGAGAACCCGCCCAAGACCGAGGACGGCAAGATCGATTATTCGCAGGACTTCTTTGGCAAGTCCGCTAACCTGACCGTTTCGGGTCAGCTGGAGGGCGAGACCTACGCTATGGCGTTTGGTAACATTTATACCTTTGGTCCTACCTTCCGTGCAGAGAACTCCAACACCGCGCGTCATGCGGCAGAGTTCTGGATGATCGAGCCCGAGATCGCATTTGCCGATCTGAACGACAACATGCAGCTTGCATGGGATATGATCCAGTATATCATCAAGCACGTGCTGAAAAACTGCGAGCGCGAGCTCAACTTCTTTAACAGCTTTGTGGATAAGACCCTGCTGGAAAGACTCAACACGCTTGCCAAGAGCGAATATAAGAAGGTGACCTATACCGAGGCTGTTGAGCTGCTGTCCAAGTCGGGCGCAGACTTCAAGTATCCCGTATCCTGGGGCTGCGATCTGCAGACCGAGCACGAGAGATACCTGACCGAGCAGGTTTACGGCTGTCCCGTATTCGTCATTGACTATCCCAAGGAGATCAAGTCCTTCTATATGAGACTCAACGACGACGGCAAGACCGTTGCCGCTATGGACCTGCTGGTTCCCGGTGTCGGTGAGATCATCGGCGGTAGCCAGAGAGAAGAGAGACTGGACGTTCTGCTTGAAAGAATGGCAGAGTGCAACCTGAAGGAAGAGGACTACTGGTGGTACGTCAACCTGCGCAAGTACGGTGGCACCAAGCACGCAGGCTACGGTCTGGGCTTTGAGCGTATTATCATGTACTTGACCGGTGTTTCCAACATCCGCGACGTCATTCCTTACCCCAGAACGGTTGGCAACGCAGAATATTAATCAAAAACAGAAACGGGCGAAATTTTTCGCCCGTTTTTTGAAAAATTTTCAAAAAACGTCGGACGTTTCCCGACAAATCATCGTCTATATAGGTGAAGGACATATAAAGGAGAAGCATTATGAAGCAAGAAAACAGCTATATGCTCAGCGATGAAGCGATCATTGAGCTGTATTGGGCGCGGGATGAAGCCGCGATCAAGCATACGGACATCAAATATCGCAGCTATCTGCTCAAAACAGCATATAATATCCTGCAGGATATGCAGGACAGTGAGGAATGCCTCAACGATACCTATTTAGACACGTGGAATGCCATTCCGCCCAAACGTCCGCGCGTGCTGCAAGCATTTGTTGGCAGCATCATGCGTAATCAGGCAATTGACCGTTACCGTCAAAAGCACCGCAAAAAGAGCATACCGCCATGCTTTGTTGCATCCTTTGAGGATCTGCAGGGATATGCCCTTGAGGATGGCGATGATTACACCGAAAGTGATGCAGCGCAGCTTGCCGAGGTGATCAGCGCATGGCTGCGCACGCTGGACGAACGAAAGAGATACGTATTCTTTGCCCGTTATTACGATGCGCAACCTCTTGACGAGATCGCGCAGGTGCTTGGCGTTGCCCGCTCTACTGTCAATGCAGACGTTGCCTACATCAGGACTTCCTTGAAAAGTGCACTGGAAAAGGAGGGCTACACGGTATGAAAAAAGCCATGTTGTTTGATGCCGTTGGCATGATCGACACCGATCTGCTGGAGTCGTACGTGCTCATGGATCAAAGATTGCGCAGCCGTCGCAGGACAGGCAAAACCAAAAAATATCTGGTGACTTTGCTTGCCGCTGCCGTTGCAATGATATTGATTTTCGCGCTGCTTATCACGTCTGTACCGCTTATTTACGTTTTCAATGCGGAAAAGATCAACTCAGCCGTGTCCGAGGGCGTGGAGAATATCCTGTTCCCGCTTGATAAGGAAACTGACGACGGGGAGAATATCAACCCCGAGGACCTGCTGATCAATTGGGTCGAATGGAAATTCGCAGAGGAATTCTTTAATGCTCTCGGCGCAGGCACGGATGATTCTGTCATTGATAAGATGCAATCCATGCAAGGCGGTACGCTTGCAGGTGAGAGCGTGCAAAACCTTGGCGATTTCCTAGCCAAGCTTTATGAGTATTACCTGAAGCATAAGGACGGTACGGATTTACCGCCTGATGAAAAGGAGACCGAAAGCCAGCAGGAATCCGAAACCGAGCCCGAGCCCGAGCCCGAGCCCGAGCCCGACCCGAGTTATGATGTGGATGGAAGCAAAGGGCTTAAGTACAAGGAACTGTCGGGCGGTGAAAGCTATGCCGTATCAGGTATAGGAGATTGCACGGATAAGGTCATCATCATTCCCGTTACCTACGACGGAAAGCCCGTTACCGAGATTTGGGAGGAGGCTTTTCAAAAGACCGATATTGAAGAGATCTATATTCCCGATGGCGTGAGCGCGATCGGTAGGGAAGCCTTCCGCGATTGCACAAAATTGTCTAATATTACGTTGCCCGAAAGCCTGCAAACCATCGGGCAGCAAGCCTTTGTGAATTGCTCATCACTTAAGAGTATTCATATCCCCGACAGCGTCATTGCGCTGGAGCACGAGTTGTTTATGGGGTGCGTTTTCCTAAAAGAAGTATACTGCTCACCTAATTTGCAGTCGATCGGTGTCAGAGTATTCAAAAATTGCAGGGAACTGACAGAGTTTACGATCCCCGAAAGCTGTACCGAGCTTGACGGAGAAATCTTTGCAGCGTCCGGAGTCGTCCAAGTGGAAATCCTTGCACCGATCAAGATTCTGAATGCCAATATGTTCAATGCGTGTAATGTGCTTTACTCGGTCAGCCTTCCCGACACGCTTGAGCATATCAGAGAAAGCGCGTTTGAAGGATGTCTTTCTTTGCGCAGCATAGATCTGCCCGATTCTGTACACACCATTGAAAACGATGCCTTCAAGGATTGCAAAGCATTGGTCAGCGCTGATCTTCCAAGCGGACTGGTTACGCTTGGTGAACGCGCCTTCTATAGATGCTCCTCGCTGAAGCGTGTGCACATCCCCAAGGGTGTTGCCACTATTGAAAAGTATACGTTTGACGAGTGCTCGTATCTTGAGGAGGTTGTGTTTGAGGATGGCGATCCCGCAACTGTGGAATACCGAACCATCCGCGAGCATGCATTTTCCGGATGCATGAAATTACAGAAGCTGGTGCTGCCAAACGATCTGAAGGTCATGGAGGTCGATGCCTTCAAGGAATGCACGTCTCTTGTGGAGCTGACGATTCCCGGAAACCTTGAATCCATTCCAACCTCGGCATTTATGGACTGTACTGCGCTCAAAACGGTTGTGCTTGAAAAAGGCGTGAAAAATATCGGCGGAAGCGCATTCTACGGCTGTACATCTTTGGAGCAGCTTGAGTTAAGCAGCTCGATCAATTCGATCGGCAAAAGTGCGTTTTTCCTTTGTCGGAGCTTGAAGACCGTGAATATCGGAGCAAACGTAGTCAGCATCGGAGATGACGCGTTTAACAGATGTGTTTCGCTGACCGATGTGCATTTTGCAGAGAACAGTAGTTTGAGAAAGATCGGTAATAATGCATTTGAGTATTGCAACGCCTTGACCTATATTGCATTTCCCGACTCCGTGGACACGATCGGTAAGCGACTCTTTCAATATTGCGACAATATTCAAGAGGTCGTATTCCCCGAACGCATCGTGAATATTCCCGAGAGTACCTTCAGTTATTCCGGTGTAGTGGATTACGTTGTGCCCGCAGGGATCGAAAAGATCGAAACCTTTGCGTTTTACGATGCAAAGCAGTTAGAATCGATTACGATACCCGTAAGTGTGAAAACGATTGGAAAATCCGCATTCAAAGGCTGCGATTCTATGACGCATATCTACTACGAAGGCACGTTGGAAGAGTGGCGGCAAATCAATTTTGTAGGTTTTAATTATATTAATATCATCGTTGTTTGTACGGATGGTGAAACAATTGCTTAAACGACATACGCAAGCCCCGACGGAATTTCCGTCGGGGCATCTCTTTTTGTTGCGATTTGTTGACATTTGCGCTTGTATTTGGTATAATGTGTATAATGATTGTCAAAGCAAGGAGAAGCGTATGACAGAGCAGAGAAAGATACTGAAAAGATCTGATATAGTGCGAACCATAACCGAGCGCGCGACCGACAAATTTCAGATGATGATATTCGCGGCTTTTGGCGCGTGTGTGCCGTTTTTGGTGATGCTGCTTGCGGCAAATTGGATATGGCGCGAGGTCAATCTTTTGCTTGGCTTTCTTTTTGGTATTATTCCATGCGCCGCTATTCCCATTTTGCTCATTGGCGGCGTCAAGTTGATCTTTGACATGCATCAAAAGAAGCACAGCGTTACGCAGGGCGACGTCACCGTGATGATTGACACGCTGACCGAAGTGCGCAAGTGCGTGGAAACCTATTACAGCCACCGCACGCACACGTTAAAAGAAATCGAATACGACGTGTTTGAATTTGCGCGAGGAAACACCTTTACCATGAAAGAGGGGCTGTGGACAGAGTCCGAGAAAAACCGTGCACGCGACAAATTCGGTGTGGGGGCATCCTTTATTTTGGTGATTTATCAGAAAAAGAGCTGGGAGCTGCAGATGATCTATCCCGAGGCTTTGTACGAATACGTTGATGACACGGAGGGATAACGTGCAAGAAGACAGAAGAGAAGTCATTACAAGGGAAATGCTGCTCAAAAAATTCAACCGCGGCGCGTATTTCTATTTCCCGATATACGGTGCGGCAGGCGTGATCACGGCAATCGTGTTTGCGATCTTTGCATCCCGGTTGTTCAAAGAGCTTGCAAAAGAGCCCGCAGATCAAGCGGTGGGTTTTATGGCGTTTTGCGGCGTTGTCCTGCTTGCGCTGGCAGCGGTATGCGCATATCTGATATATAAAACGGTCATGTTGATCCGCGCGGTCAAAAATAAGGACGGCGGACAGGTCGTCATCGAGCGCGCCAAGTTTTTAAGCTTCGTGGAGTTTGACCCGTGGCATTCCTTGATGGATCACGGCTATGATGTGGTCACCTTTGAAGAGGGCAAGGAATATCGCATTTATCACGATAAGAGAAACGGTTCGAGCTGCCCGTCAAGATTATCGGTCTGGCTGCAGATGTCCGAATACGGGGACACCTATATTATTGTGACAATGAAAAACGATCCGCAAACGGTCGTGGATCTGTACAGCGAAAAGTTCTTTACATATAAGGAGTAAAACGATATGACCAAAGAAATATTGACAGACGAGATCATCAGGCAGGACGTGCTTGGTAACGAGGTCAAAAAGGCAGATGCAAACGACGATAAAACGCTCGTGTGGATCATACCCATTGGGGTTGCGGCGATCTTGGCGGGCGTTTTGGTACACGTGTTGCTTGGCATCGCGGTTGGACTGCTTGCCATTATTCCCATTTATCTGTACGTCAAGCAAAACAGGGAAGATCAGGATGTGATCTTTGAGGTGCAGCATGACGGTGAGCTGCTCGTGGAGATCGACACGCTCTCGCACATTACCACCGAAACTGTATACGAGCCGCATACCGCCGGTAGCTTTGGCAGAAGGCATACGCATTATACCAAAACCGTTACGGTCTTTGTGTTTCAAAACGCCACGTGGCGCGTGCCCGAGACTGATAAGCTGTACGCCTGGAGCAAGGAGATGTATATCTCGCCCAAGGGGCTGGAGAATACCTCGCTGCGCGGCGATAAATTCTATATCGTCAGACGCTTGGGCAACGCAGAGGTTGCATACGTGTACAACACAAAATTCTTTACATACAACGGAAAGATAGGAGAATAAGGCAATGACCAATAAGGAATGGTTCAAAAAAGAGGCCAAATTCGGTTTGATGATCCACTGGGGTCTGTATTCGCTGCTGGCAGGGGAGCACCGCGGAAAGCGCATTGGTATGATCGCAGAATGGGCGCAGGCGTATTTCCGTATTCCGAACGAGGAATATGCGCAGCTTGCAAAGGCGTTCAACCCCATTTACTTTGATGCGGAAGAATGGGTAAAGCTTGCCAAGGATGCGGGCATGAATTACATGGTCGTGACCAGTAAGCACCACGACGGCTTTTGCATGTTCAAATCCGAGTACGACAACTACAACGTGGTAGACGCAACGCCCTTTGGCAGAGACGTGATCGGTGAGATCGCAGCGGCTTGCAAAAAGCATGGGCTTAAGCTGGGTTTGTATTATTCTCAGGAGCTTGACTGGCATGAGCCCAACGGCGGCGGTTATCATCCCTCGCACCTGAATATTGACGACACGCATTGGACCAACAACTGGGATTTCCCGGACGATGATCATAAGAATTATGAGCAATGCTTCCGCGCAAAGATCCTGCCGCAGATCCGTGAGATTTTGACCAAGTACGGTGATATTTGCCTGCTTTGGTGTGATACGCCTTTTCAGATCACGCCCGAGCAATCCAAGGAATTGCGCGATCTTGTCAAAGAGCTGCAGCCCGAATGCCTGCTGAATTCCCGCATAGGCAACGGACTTGGCGACTACGTTTCCATGGGCGACAACGTCATTCCCGACGAATATATGGAGGACATACTGGTGGAATCTCCCACTACGCTCAACGATACCTGGGGCTTTAAGTATTTTGACGATAACTGGAAGAATGCAGACGAGGTCATTCGCATCAAGAATCATCTCAACGCCCGCGGCGTCAACTACCTGCTGAACGTAGGACCCGACCATCTTGGCAGAATTCCCGTGCCTGCGCTTGAAATTCTGCGCGAGGTTGGCAAGAGAGAGGAATAATATCGATTTCGGTGGGGGCTTGCTCCCACCGATTTTATAAAAATAAAAAATATTTTTCCAAAACCGTACACTTTTTCTAAAAAAACGCATCTATAAGGGTGAAGGATGCTGAAAGGAGAATGATATGGAAACGAACTACGTCCGCATTCTGAGCGACGATGAGATCATTGCGCTATACTGGGCGCGCAATGAGAATGCTATCAAACACACCGACGACAAATACCGCGCGTATTTGCTGAAAATTGCAAACAATATTCTCAAAGATATGCAAGACAGTGAGGAGTGCCTCAACGACACCTATCTGGCTGCATGGAACACCATTCCGCCCGAACGCCCGTATCTGCTCAAAGCCTTTTTGGCTGCCATTATCCGCAACCAGTCCTTGATGGTCGGTCGCAGACAAAAGGCGCAGAAAAGAGCCGCGATGAGCCAAGCCGTATCACTCTCCGAGCTGGAGGACGTGCTGGCGGATGTGCGCGAAACGGATGATGCGCACATGCTCGCCACGGTCATCGAATCGTATATTGCAAGCCTTGATAAGGATCAGCGGTATATTTTCCTTGGAAGATACTATTTCGGCAAGTCGATCGATGACATTGCAAGCGAAATGGGCGTAAGTCGCTCCAAGGTCTCCAAGCAGATCGCGTACATCAAGCAAACCCTTCGCGAAAAACTTCAAGAGGAGGGGATCGGTCTATGAATAAGAACGTAATGATTGACGCGATTTCCGCCATTGACCAAAAGTATATCATTGAGTATGTGCAGTACGAAACCAAGCTGTCCATTCTCAAATCAAGACGCCGAAAGAGAAACCGCGGCATCTTCATCAGCGCAGCCTGCCTTGCTTTGGTCTTCTCCATGCTGCTTGTCTCTCTGCCGCTGTCCTTTATCGTGCTTGGCAGCAAGCCCGTGCAAGAATGGGGCAGCCAAGTCATCGAGAACGTGCTGTTCCCGTTGGATAAGCAGCCCGCAGATCCGGACGATCCCGACGATCCTACGCCACCTGCGCAAAGTGCGCTGCAGCTGAATTGGATCGAATGGAAGTTTACCGAAGAGCTCTTCAAAGCTCTCAGCGCAGGTACGGATGATTCGGTCATCGATAAGCTGCAATCCATGCAAAGTGATGGCTTTGTGGGCGAGAGCATGCAGGATCTCGGGGATTTCCTTGAGAGATTGTATGAGTATTATATGAAGCACAAGGATGAGATTGACGCGATCATAGGAGAAACGGATACCGAAACGGAAACAGATACTGAATTTGAATCGGAAACAGAAGCTTTGCCTCCATTAGAACCGGGTGTAATTCGTGTGGATGATCAGGATGTACAGTATCAATTGAATGAACGTGGAGACTTATTTGTGGTTTTAGGATTCACGAATAAATCACAGAGTGATTCCGGTTTCCGATATCGCGTGATTATTCCGGAAGAAATAGAGGGCATACCCGTCAAAAGTATAGCGGATAATGCTTTCAAAAACGATGAATACCTGAAAGAGGTTGTATTACCCGATGGCTTGAACGAGATAGGCGCATATGCATTTTCGTGTCCGAATCTTGAAACGATCAATTTGCCGGACTCTTTGGTAGCTATTGGTATTGCCGCATTCAAGAATGCTAATATTACGGAAATTGAAATCCCGCCCAATATCTTGCATATTCCCGAGGAAATGTGTTCTTACAACGAATATCTGGAAAAAGTCGTATTTACGGGGGATGTTCTGACGATTGGCGGTTCCGCATTTTCGTATTGCTCATCCTTGCAAAAGATAGATCTGCCTGAAAGTCTTTTAACGATGGGGACAAGTGCATTTTATAGCTCCGGATTAATAAAAATTGTGATTCCCAAGAATGTAGGGAAGATCAGTGATGCAGCATTTTCACAATGTCGAAATTTGAACGTGGTCATTCTTTCAGATAACGTTCAGACGATAGGTGGAAAGGCTTTTCATAGTTCCGCTATTGAGATTCTTGATATAACATCTCCAAATGTGTATATTGGAAGTGAGGCATTTTCCAATAGTACACTTCGTACCATAAATTATAATGGTACAAAAGCCGAATGGACTATGCATGTAGGGAGCGGTGACATTTTTTGTACCGATCACCAAATTCAGGTTTTCTGTACTGATGGAAGAATTCTTATCGAATAATAACAAAAACCCACAGGGCACTCCCTGTGGGTTTTCCTATATGCAATTTCTTATCTCTGAATTCTTCCCGAGCCGTCGCCGCCTGCCAGCTTTTCCACCTCGGCAACCGTGACCATGTTGTAGTCACCGCCAATGGTGTGCTTGAGCGCGGATGCCGCAACTGCAAATTCAACAGCCGCCTGGGTGCTCTTGCCGTTTAAGATCGCATAGATCAAGCCGCCGCCGAACGAATCACCGCCGCCAACGCGGTCAATGATGGTCAGCTCATACTTCTTGGAGAAGCAGTAAGCATCCTCGGCTACGTTATACAGCATTGCGCTCCAGCCGTTTGCACTTGCGCTGTGGCTCTCACGCAACGTGATAGCAACCATCTCAAATCCGAACTTGTCAGCCAGCTGCTTTGCAACCGACTTGTAACCCTCGTGGTTGAGCGTGCCGCCGTAAATGTCGGTTGCCTCAGCCTCGATGCCGAATACGTCCTTTGCATCCTCCTCGTTGGAAATGCAAACGTCCACGTACTCGCAAAGCTTGGTCATGGTCTCGCGAGCCTGCGCGCGCGTCCACAGCTTGCCGCGGTAGTTGAGGTCGCAGGAGATCTTGATGCCGCGTGCCTTTGCAGCCTTGCAGGCATCCAGACAAATCGCAGCTACGTTTTCGCCCAGCGCGGGGGTAATACCGGTAAAGTGGAACCAATCCGCACCGTCAAAAATAGCGTCCCAATCAAAATCCGCAGCGTCAGCCTTTGCGATTGCCGAGTTTGCACGGTCATAAATGCAGACAGAACCGCGCTGCGAAGCACCCTTTTCGTTGTAATAGATGCCCACGCGGTCACCGCCGCGCACGATCATGGAGGTATCCACGCCGTATCTGCGCAGGGAATTGACGGCTGCCTGACCGATGGCGTGTGCAGGGAGCTTGGTGACAAATGCTGCGTCCATGCCGTAGTTGGCAAGAGAAACCGCTACGTTTGCCTCACCGCCGCCAAAGGAGAATTCCACCTGACTTGCCTGCACGAATCTTTCATAATTGAAGGGCTGAAGTCTGAGCATCAGCTCACCGAAGGTAATAATCTTTGCCATAATAGCCTCCTATCAATCGAATGCTGCGCTGCGTGCTTCTTTGCACAGTGCGGTGATCTTATCGAAATTGCCTGCTGCAATATCGGCACGGGGGCAGATCCAAGAGCCGCCGACTGCCTGGATAAAGGGAGCATCGATGTATTCGCGCACGTTTGCGGTGTTAATACCGCCCGTGGGCAGGAATTTGACGCCTGCGAAGGGCGCGGAGAGGTTCTTCATTGCGTTCAAACCGCCGTAGATATTGGCAGGGAAGAACTTGATGACCTTAAGTCCCATATTGAGCGCAGCCGTGATCTCGGTGGGCGTAACGCAACCGGGGGTGGTTGCAATGCCGTTATCAATACAGTAAGCGACTACGTCGCGGTCAAAGCCGGGGGAGACGATGAACGCAGCTCCCATTTCAATCGCCTGCTTGCATTGCTCTACGTTGAGCACGGTGCCTGCGCCAACCAGCATGTCGGGGCAAGCCTCGGCTACAGCCTTGATCGCCTCGGGTGCAGCAGCGGTGCGGAAGGTGATCTCCATCACGTCCACGCCGCCCGCAAGCAAAGCTTTAGCAGTGGGAACAGCGTCCTCCACCTTGTCAATGACGACCACGGGGACGATGCCAACGCGGGAAAATCTTTCAAGTACGGTCATAGTGCAGCCTCCTTATACACCCGAATAAGCGGCAAAACCGCAGTCGATGGGAAGCACAACGCCCGTAATGGCAGATGCGCTCTTGTCGTCGCAAAGGAACAGCGTAGCTCCAAGCAGCTCCTCAGCCTGTACGTATCTGTGGCAGGGCGTACCGTTCAGAATCTTTGCGCTTCTTGCGGTGGGAGTGCCATCCGCATTAAAGAGCAGAGAGTAATTCTGTGCGGAAACAAGGAAACCGGGAGCGATGGCGTTGCAACGGATATTCGTGCCTGCAAAGTGCGTTGCCAGCCATTGTGTGAAGTTGGAAATACCAGCCTTTGCAGCAGAGTATGCGGGGATCTTGGTCAGAGGGGTATATGCGTTCATGGAGGAAATGTTGAGAATGCAGCCGCCCGTCTCCAGCATATCCTTGGCAAACGCCTGCGTGGGCAGCAGCGTGCCCTGGAAGTTGAGCTTGAATACAAAGTCAACGCCGTCCGCGTCCAGATCAAAGAAGGACTTACCCTGGGGAGTTGCTTCGTGATGGTACTCGTTGGATGTGGTAGCTCTGGGGTTGTTGCCGCCTGCTCCGTTGACAAGCACGTCGCACTTGCCAAGGTCTGCAAGAACCTGCGCGTGCACCTCTTCAAGAGCCGCAGGATCCAGCACGTTTGCCTTGTAGCCCTTGCAGATAAAGCCCTCTGCGGTCAGCTCGTCAGCAAGCTTGGTCACAGCATCAAGGTTTAAGTCAAGCGCTGCCACCTTGGCACCGCACTGTGCAAATGCACGTGCCATTGCGCCGCAGATCAGTCCGCCGGCACCGGTAATCACGACAACCTTATCGGTATAGTCTATTTTCAAAGGTAAGTTGATCATATTATTTCTCCTCCAATTTATCAAGCATGTCCCAAACGCCCAGCATATACATAATGCCGAGTGCGCGGTCGTAAAGTCCGTAACCGGGGCGTACCGTACCGGGACCCTCTCCCCACAAATGTCTGCCGTGGTCGGGGCGGATATAGCCGTCAAAGCCGCAATCGTGGTAAGCCTTCAGAATATCCAGAATACCCGTGTCACCGTCGCAGTCGCGGTGGGAAGCCTCGGAGAAGTCACCGTTCTCGAAGTGCTTGACGTTACGGATATGGGCAAACGCAATACGGTCGCAATGCTTGCGCACAATGGTGGCTACGTTGGTATCGGGGTTTGCGTTCAGGCTGCCCGAGCAAAGCGTCAGGCAGTTGCAGGGGTGATCGACCATAGAAAGGAAACGGTCGATCGAGGGCTCATCCACCAGAAGTCTGGGCAGACCGAAAATGTCCCAAGGCGGATCGTCCATGTGGATCGCCATTTTGATGCCGGTCTCCTCGCATACGGGCATAAGTGCTTCCAGGAAATACTTGAGGTTTGCCCACAGCTTTTCGTGGTCCACGTCAGCGTATGCCTTGAACAGCTGATCCAGCTTTGCCATACGCTCGGGTTCCCAACCGGGGAAGGACATGTTGTATTTCTCGGTGAAATCCAGAATGTACTTTGCCATGGCGTTGTAATCGTCCTGGATCATATTCTTTTCATAGAACAGCGCGGTCGAGCCGTCGCCTACGGGGTGGAACAGATTGGATCTGGTCCAGTCGAAAATGGGCATGAAGTTGTAGCAGATGACCTTGACGCCAAAGGGGGCAAGATTGCGAATGGTCTGCTTGTAGTTTTCAATGTAAGCGTCACGGGAGGGAAGACCGATCTTAATGTCGTCGTGCACGTTGACCGACTCCACCACGTCCATGTTAAAGCCGTAAGCGTCAAGCTGCTCTTTGACCTTGGCAATTTCTTCGGGCTGCCAAACCTCACCGGGCATTTTATCATGCAATGCCCAAACGATTCCCGTCACACCGGGAATTTGTTTGATATCGGAAAGGCTGATCTTATCGTTGCCCTCGCCGTACCAGCGAAACGTCATTTGCATAGGGGAAATCTCCTTTATTCAAGTCCAAAATAACGGGCTGCGTTGTAGTAACAGATATCTTGTACGAGTGCACCTACCGCGGGAATATCGCAGGGATACTCGCCGTTTTCAATCCACGTGCCGATCAGATTGCAGAGAATGCGGCGGAAGTACTCGTGTCTTGTATAGCTGAGGAAGGAGCGCGAGTCGGTCAGCATGCCGATAAAGTTGCCGAGAATGCCAAGGTTGGCAAGGCTGGTCAGCTGATCCTGCATGCCCACCTTGTTATCGTTGAACCACCATGCGCTGCCATGCTGTACCTTGCCGGGGATCGAGCTATCCTGGAAAGCACCCAGCAGCGTGTCGATCCATTGGTTATCAGCGGGGTTGAGGCTGTAAAGCACTGTGCGCGGCAGCTGTCCGTCCTTGTCCCATGCGTCCATGAGTCTGTACAGCGGTGCGCAGCTATCGGTCACGGCAATGCAGTCAAAGCCGGTGTCGGGACCAAGCTCGGCAAATCTGCGGCTGTTGGGGTTACGCATGCAGGAGAAGTGCAGCTGCATGACCCAACCGCGGCGCGCATATTCGCGTCCGCAGAAGAGCAGCAGCGCGGTCTGATATGCTTCGGTCTGTTCCTTGGTTACCGTGCCGCCCGCAAGTGCCGTTGCCAGGGATGCGTTGATCTCTTTCTCGCTTGCTTCGCGATACATGATATAATCAAGTCCGTGGTCACTTGCGCGGCAACCGTGTGCTGCAAAATGATCCATTCTTGCAGAAAGCGCAGCTTTGACGTCGGCTACGGTCCTGATCTCCATGCCTGCGGTCTTGCCAAGCTTTTCGATGTATGCTGCAAAGCCGGGCTTGTGCATATTGAGCGCAGGGTCGGGACGGAAGCTGGGGCAAACCTTGCAGTCAAGTCCCTCGTTTGCGATCAGCGCGTGATAGGCAAGATCGCTGCAGGGATCGTCGGTCGTGCCGATCATGGCAACCTTGCTCTGCGCTATGAAATCACGCGCACGCATGACCTTGAGCTTTTCGTTGCACAGATCCCAGACCTCTTGTGCCGTTTCTCCGTTCAGCACGCCCTCGTAGCCGAAATAGGTCTTGAGCTCAAGATGGCACCAATGGTACATGGGATTGCCCACGCAGCGCGGAAGTGTTTCGGCGAATTTCTGGAATTTTTCGCGGTCGGGAGCATTGCCTGTAATGTATTCCTCGGGCACACCGTTCGAGCGCATAATGCGCCACTTGTAATGATCTCCGCCCAGCCAGATCTGCGTGATATTTTCAAATTGCCTATTCTCATAGATCTCGCGCGGATCAATGTGACAATGGTAATCTACCAAGGGAAGTTGTGCTGCGTAATCGTGATAAAGCGTCTTTGCAGTATCACTTCCGAGCAAAAAGTCGCGGTCCATAAATTGCTTCATGTAGTACCTCTGTTTGTAAAAAATAAAAATAGTTTTGCACATGCTCTTGACAGAGCTTTATATATATTGTACAATATTATTGCAAAAAAAGCAATGGGATTTGCAAATTATAGGGCGATTTTTTCTTAGAAATCGTTGGGATTACAAGAAAGGGACACTATGATAAGACTTTGTGCATTTTCGGATGAAGCATCTGCTTCTTTGCAAGGGCAGATTGCCGCAATGACGAGAAATGATATTGCTTTGACCGAGCTGCGTTCGGTAAACGGTAAAAACGTCAAGGATCTGACGCTTGATGAGGCTGCGCAGATCAAGGCGGAGCTGGATGCTGCAGGTATTGAGGTCTGGTCGATCGGTTCGCCACTTGGGAAAGTGGATATTACCGTGGATATTGAGGAGTATCTGCAAACCGTGGCGCACGTTTGCGAGCTTGCAAACGTATTCGGCTGCAAGAGAATCCGTATGTTCAGCTTTTTCGGCGCGTATGATCAGCCCGAGAAAGTATATGATTATCTGAAACGCATGGTGGAGACGGCTGAAAAATTCGGCGTGCTGCTGTGCCATGAAAACGAAAAGGACATTTTAGGCGACACTTTGGAGCGCGTGCAGCTGATCAAGCAAAACGTGCCGGGGCTTGCCCACGTGTATGATCCTGCCAACTATCTGCAATGCGGTCAGGATTCCGCACAAACGCTGGAGGCTATGCACGCACACACCAACTATTTTCACGTCAAGGACGTGATAGCGAAAACAGGCGAGATCGTGCCTGCAGGACACGGTGACGGCAGGATCGGGCAACTGATCGCCATGATCGATCCGAACGCGGACGCGGTACTGACGCTGGAACCTCACTTGCGCGTGTTTGCGGGATATGCCCAGATCGATGCAAGTGAAATGAAAAACAAGTTTACGTTTGAGAACAATGATCAGGCGTTTGACGCTGCTGTCGCAGCCTTGAAAGAGCTGCTGCTGCAAAACGGCTACGTGCAGACCAAGGAGGGATTTGAGAAAGATGCAAGCGGGACTTAATTTGTATTCCATCCGTAATT
Source organism: Eubacteriales bacterium (assembly GCA_045587385.1). Lineage (GTDB taxonomy): Bacteria > Bacillota > Clostridia > Oscillospirales > CAG-272 > SVQP01. The sequence continues at coordinate 82,689 of JAZNCE010000120.1, read as the reverse complement.
ATCTGGATACCGAGGAGCATTTTTTAGAGGCTGCTTTGGCACTTAAGGAGATGGGATACTCCTATATCCAGTATTCGGGCGGTGCTTTTGATGCGGATAGAATCGCGCGCGTCAGTGCACAATCGGGCTTACCCGTGGTGCTGACCCACGTGCCCATGGATCGCATTGTAAACGATACGCAGGCACTCATGGAGGAGCACGCGAAGTTCGGTTGCAAAAACATCGGTCTTGGTGCTATGCCGCCAGATGCGATTGCTGATGAGAGCAGATGCAAGCAGATGATCGAGCAGCTCAATAAAGCTGGTGAGGTCATGCAGCAAAACGGCTTCTCCTTCTTCTATCACCATCACCATTTTGAATTCTTCAAGCACGGCGGACAGACTGTGTTTGATTACATCATTGAGAATGCACCCTACATCAACTACACGCTGGATACCTACTGGCTGCAGTACGGCGGCGTGGACGTCGGCGCAACGATTGACAGATTGAAGGGAAGAATCTGTTGTGTCCACTTAAAGGACTACATGATCACCAATACTCCCGAAAATCCCGGTGGATTTACCCCCGTCTTTGCACCCGTTGGCGACGGTAACATTGACTTTACTTCGCTGCTGCCTCGCATGAGAGCCGCAGGCGCGCAGTATTTCCTTGTAGAGCAGGACAACGCAGCAACGCTGCCCGACACCATGGAGCAGGTCGGACGCAGCATCAAATACATCAAAGCAAACCTTTAAGGAGGACACAGACATGGAAAAGGTAAGAGTTGGTATTATTGGTCTTGGTAATCAGGGCACGCACTATATGGCGGGGCTGTTCATTCCCGGCAAGATTCCGAACGGTGTGGTCACCGCACTTTGCGATAACAATCCCGTCAAGATTGAGGCTATGAAAGCAAGAACCGTGGGTCAGGACATCGCATATTTTGATAATTACATCGACATGCTGGACAGCGGTCTTTGCGATATGGTCATGGTCGTTGTTCCGCACTATTTCCACCCTGAAATGGTAATAGAAGCGCTCAAGCGCGGCATTCACGTCATCTGCGATAAGCCCGCAGGCGTCTATACTAAGCAGGTCAAGGAGATGAATGAGGTTGCCAAGCAGTCGAACGCGCTGTTTGCCATGATGTTCAATCAGCGTACCAACTGTGTATACCGCAAAATGCGCGAGATCGTGCAGGCAGGCGGCATTGGGGAGCTGCAGAGAGTGACTTGGATCATTACCGACTGGTACCGCACCCAGCAGTATTACGATAGCGGTAGCTGGAGAGCGACGTGGGAAGGCGAAGGCGGTGGCGTTCTGTTCAATCAGTGCCCCCACCAGATCGACCTTGTACAGTGGGTAGTTGGCGAGCTGCCCGTGCAGGTCAACGGCTTCTGCCAGTACGGTAAGTGGCACGATATTGAAGTAGAGGATGACGTAACCGCATATTTCCGCTATAAGAACGGTGCAACGGGCATGTTTATCACTACCACGGGTGAAGCTCCCGGTACCAACCGCTTTGAGATCTCGGGCACCAAGGGTAAGCTGCTGGTAGAGAACAATAAGCTGTACTATTGGCAGAACGAGCAGGACTCTCAGGAGTGGTCTAAGACTGCAACAATCGGTTTCGTTCCTCCTAAGTGCACCTTGACCGAGGTTGAGACAGATGGTGAGAACCCCCAGCACATGGGTATAATCAACAACTTTATCGCAGCAATTCGCGGTGAAGAGCCCTTGTTTGTTGACGGTAAAGAGGGCATCAACGGCGTTGAGCTGATGAACGCTATGGAGCTTTCGGGTTGGAACAACGGTGAGCCCATTATGCTGCCTGTTGATGAGGACAGATATCTGCGTGAGCTTGAGCAGCACGTAGCAACTTCCAAGAAAAAGACCTGCGAAGACGGTGCAATTGCAGATACCGCAGGCACGTTTGGCTCTAAATAAGGAGAATTTTATGAGATCTGCCATAATCGGTTACGGTAATATAGCCAAGCTGCATGAGCAGGTGCTTCATAGTCAGGGGCATGAGATCGTAGCGGTGTGTGACGTCAATGAAACCGCCTTGCGCAATGCTCCGGGGCAACATCATTATACGGATTACGTGGAGATGCTGGAACGCGAGCAGATCGACGTGGTACATATCTGCACACCGCATTACCTGCATGCCGACATGATCATCGCTGCTTTGGAGCGGGGAATCAACGTGCTTTGCGAAAAGCCTCTGTGTATCAGAGAAGAAGATATCCCTCGCATCCTGGAGGCTGAAAAAAACAGCAAGGCTCAGCTGGGCGTATGTCTGCAAAACAGATACAATGCAGCCAATCTTGCCGTCAAGTCCTATTTGGAGGGCAAAAAAAGCCTCTGTGCGACCGCTAGTGTGACGTGGTACAGAGATGCTGCATATTATGCTTCCGGCGCATGGAGAGGAAAATGGGAGACCGAGGGCGGTGGGGTGCTGATCAATCAAGCGTTGCACACGCTGGATCTGGTGCAATGGTTTGTCGGCATGCCGGAGAAGCTTTGCGCTAGTGTTTCCTGCATGACTCTGTCAGAGGATATTGAGGTTGAGGATACAGCCGTGATCTTAGCAGGCAAGCCCAATCAGGGCTTTACCTTCTATGCGACCAACGGCGGTGCAACCGATTGCCCGGTCGAGCTGACCGTACGTGCGGACGGGGAATGGCTCAAGATCATGCCCAAGGACGTTTTGTACGGCAACCGCCACGAGCACTACGAGGAGGGAGCATTGGCGCTTGGAAAAGCATGCTACGGCTCCGGCCATGGCGCACTGATCGCAGATTTTTATGACTGCGCAGCTACGGGAAGACACTTTGCAATCGACGGAGCAGAGGCTGCCAAGGTCGTCAGACTCGTGCTTGCAGCATACAGAAGCCAAGGGAATCCCGAAAACGTAACCAAATAAAGAAAAACGGCGAAGGCTAAAAAGCCTTCGCCGTCATTTTTTGTTATCTCTTTTTCCATACGTAGGGGGAGAACAGTACCAGCATGGGTACAAGCTCCAATCTGCCAAACAGCATTGCAAACGAGAGCACAAACGTGGAAAGGTCGGAATAGGGCGTAAAGTTGCCAAAGGCACCGAATTCACCAAGTGCAGGACCGATGTTGTTGACGCAGGAGATTGCTGCGGTCAGATTGGTTTCCATGCTGATGCCGTCGATGGAAATAATCAGCATTGTTACAATCGTCACCAGAATGTAAACCGTCAAATATCCCGTAGCGGAGCGAAGCGTTTCATCGGGCACAACCTCTCCGTCTACGCGAACAACGTTCACGGATCTGGGTCTGATCATGTGCTTGATCTCGCGGACAATGTTCTTGCATAAGATCATGATACGCGAGATTTTCAAGCCGCCACCGGTAGATCCGGCACAAGCACCAATCATCATAAGCATGACGAGCACTGTTTTGGATAGTACGGGCCATTCGTTGAACTCTGTCGTGCAGAATCCGGTTGTTGTCATGATAGACGAAACCTGGAAGAAGACGGCACGTAAGCCTTGTCCGAAGGAGTCGAACATATGATAGGTGTTGATCAAAATGACCGCTACTGAAGCAATTACTACGCAAAGATAAGCGCGCAGTTCCTCGCTTTTAAACACTTCCTTGATTCTTCCGATCAAAATGAAGAAGAACAGATTGAAGTTAATGCCGAACAGCAGCATGAAAACGGCAATTATCCACTCAACCGCAGGGCTGTTATAGCCGGCAATGGAATTATTCAGCACCGAGAAGCCACCTGTACCGGCAGTTGAAAAGGAATTGACGATTGCGTCGTAAAGCGGCATTTTGCACATCAGCAGCAATGCAACCTCTATCAACGTCAACACAATGTAAATACCGTAAAGGATCAGCGCGGTCTGGCGCATCTTGGGCACAAGCTTGCCCTTTGTGGGGCCGGGCACCTCTGCGCGCATCAGGTGGATCGCTTCGCCGCCTGCGCTTGGCAGAATAGCAAGCATGAATACCAGTACACCCATACCGCCGATCCAGTGCGTAAAGCTACGCCAGAACAGGATGCCGCGCGGCAGGTGCTCCACAGCGGGCAGAATGGACGCACCCGTGGTGGTAAAGCCCGATACCGTTTCGAAAAATGCGTCTATGGGATTGGTGATCGTTCCGCTGAAAATAAAGGGGAGAGCACCGAATACTGCCAGCAAGATCCAAGCTGCGCTGACGCAAACAAAGCCTTCTCTGGCGTAGATGTGCGTGTTTTTGGGTTTCAGGATGACGCATGGCAGCGAAATGACAAGCAGAATTACGATCGTATATACGAAAGGCATGATGTTCTCATGCGAGATTAATGATACAGCCAGGGGCAGCGTCATCAGAATGGCTTCGATGAACAAGATGCATCCCAGCAGATACCGTAGCATGCGATAATTCATATTACTTTAAAATATCCTTTATGTCGTTGATTTCAACACCCGTGGTAAACAGTATGACCGTGTCGCCGCTTTCCATTTTATCATTACCGGAAGGAATAACGATTTTGTCCTTGTGAACAATGCTTGCGATCAGCACATCGCGTCTGAGCTTGAGGTTCTTCAACGGAATGCCCGTAATGCCCTCAACCGGTTCTTTGATCACGCATTCAAGCGCTTCAAAGCTATCTTCCATAAGCTTGTGCAGGGATTCGATCTCAATGTCCTTGGTAACGGCAAGCGATCTTACGTAGCGCAAGATTTCGTTGGACGTGGAGTATTTGGGCGATACGATGCCGTCAAGCCCCATACCCTTAAAGAGATCCACGTACTGCATGGCACTGATCAGCGTAATGATTTTTTTGGTGCCCTGCGTTTTTGCGTACAGAGAAACGATTGCGTTTTCTTCATCCTCGGAGGAAAGAGCAAGGAATGCATCAGCGTTGGCAATGCCTTCTTCTTTGAGCACGGATTGATTGGTGCCGTCATCACGGATGACGTTGCAGTCAAATCGTTCGGCAAGTCCGCGGCAAAGCGTCTTGTCCGGCTCAATGACGGTTGCGCGGATCTTGGTTTTCTGCAGATGGTTGAGCAGATAATAGGTCATTCTGCCGCCGCCCACGATTAAAACGTCCTTGACAGGGTGCTTGTACGCGCCTATTGCCTTAAAGAAGTTGACCAGCTCCTCGTCGTGAGCGGTCACGCAGACCTGATCTCCCGCAGCGAGGATAAAATCACCCTTGGGGATATACGCCTTACCTTGGCGCAAAACGCCGCAAATCAGAAAGCGCAGATTGAGCTTTGTATGCAGTTGTGCCATGGTCATGCCGCAAAGAGGAGAGCCTTCGGCAATCACAAGCTCCGCAAGCTCCACTCTGCCGTGATAACAGGTATCCACCTTGGTGGCAAAAGGGAAGCGCAGCATACGGGAAATCTCTTTGGCAACCGCCAGCTCGGGATTGATAGTCAAAGAGAGGTTGAGGTCCTGTTTGATCATCTGCATCAGCTCGCTGTACTCGGGGTTACGCACACGCGCAATAGTGTGCTTGGTGCCAAGCTTTTTTGCGGATGCACAGCAAAGAATATTCAACTCGTCCTGATTGGTTACGGCAATCAGCAAGTCCGCCTTGTCTGCGCCTGCTTTGCGCAAGGTGGAGACGGACGCACCGTTTCCTTCGACACCGATCACGTCAAACTTGGTGTTCATTTCATTCAGAACCGCGACATTATGGTCGATCAGCGTAATATTATGATGTTCTTGTGCAAGTCTGGTACAAATAACAGTACCTACCGTACCTGCACCAACGATGATAATTCTCATAGCTTTTCTCCATATAGAAGTTTACATACATATCAATTATATCACAACCGAGAAAACATTGCAATAGTTTTGAGAAATTCTTGACAAAAATGCGGAAATATGATATATTATCTATGTAATTTTGAATATCAACCCCGGAGGTCAGTTGTGGAAAAAGTAAGAGTGGCTGTCGTGGGCATTGGTTGCCGCGGTCAATATATGATGGAGCATTGTTTGTTGGAAATGGATAACATGGTCGTGACCGCTGTATGCGACACATATGAGGATAGAGTACAGTGGGGCGTGGATACCGTTGTGCGCCACGGTCAACCTGCACCCTTTGCAAGCACGAATTGGCATGACGTTCTCAATAAGGAGCTTGCAGATGCGGTGATGATTCTTTCCTCCTGGGAATCCCACGTACCGATCGCCATTGAAGCGATGCAAAAGGGCATTGCCGTCGGTATGGAGGTTGGCGGCGCGTACTCCATCGATCAATGCTGGGATCTGGTGCGCACCTACGAGCAGACAGGAACGCCCTTTATGTTCCTTGAAAACTGCTGCTATGGTCGCACCGAAATGATGGTCATGAACATGATCAAGCAGGGGCTGTTCGGCGAGATCGTACATTGCGAGGGCGGCTATTGTCACGACCTGCGCGACGAGATCGCACTCGGCAAGGAAAACAGACACTACAGACTGCGCAATTATCTGCACAGAAACTGCGAGAATTACCCCACGCACGAGCTTGGACCCATCGCACAGATTCTGGATATCAACCGCGGCAACCGCTTTTTGTCGCTCGTTTCCGTGGCAAGCAAGTCGCGCGGCATGAACGAATATGCAAAGCAGCATGAAAACGTCGATCCTGCGCTGCGTACTGCGAATTTCGCGCAGGGTGACGTAGTCACCACCATCATCAAGTGTGCCAACGGTGAGACCATCTCGCTCAGCCTGGATACCACACTGCCCAGAGCCTACAGCCGCAGATTTACCGTTCGCGGCACGCTGGGTATGTATATGGAAGATAACAACTCGATTTACCTGGATTCCGATTTTACTCCCGCGGACCATTGGAATTGGTCCGTACAGTGGAACAACGCGGAAAAGTACCTGGAAAAGTACGAGCATCCCGTTTGGGAGAAGTATCTCAAGGAGGGACTGCGCGGCGGCCACGGCGGCATGGACGGCTTGGTCTACGACGCATTTATCGAGGCAGTCCGCAACGGTACGCCTTGCCCCATTGACGTCTACGATGCAGCAGCATGGATGGCTGTCACCCCGCTGTCCGAAATGTCTATCGCCAAGGGCGGCGCACCCGTCGACTTCCCGGACTTCACCAACGGCGCGTTTTGCGAAAGAAATTAACTTAAAAACAAAATCCCAACAGGTTTTCGCGCCTGTTGGGATTTTTGATTATTTCATTTTTTCCTGCTTGACCTTATGGTCAATGATGTGTCTGGAGGCAAGCTCTGCCTTGACCTCGTCGACCGAGATGCCCATTTCGTTCATCATGACCATGACGTGATAGGCAAGGTCCGCAATCTCATAAATAGCTTCAGCCTTATCCTGATTTTTGCCCGCAATGATGACCTCGGTGGATTCCTCGCCCACCTTTTTGAGTATCTTGTCCATGCCCTTGGCAAACAGATAGGTGGTATAAGAGCCCTCGGGCATCTTTTCGCGTCTGTCGGCAAGCAGTGCCTCTAAGGTTTTAAGAGAGAAAGGCTCCTGCGTGCCGCTTGTGTAAAGCAGATCGTTAAAGCATGTCTCTGCGCCCGTGTGGCAGGCGGGGCCGTCCTTATTGACAAGCACGGTCAAGGTGTCTCGGTCGCAGTCCGCCTTGATGCACAGCACGTGCTGGCGGTTGCCAGATGTTTCGCCCTTTCTCCAAAGCTCTTGTCTGGAGCGCGACCAAAAGCAGGTCGTGCCTTCGTCCATGGTGATCTGCAGGCTCTCTGCGTTCATATAGGCAAGCATGAGCACCTTGCCGTCGGCTGCATCCACCACGATTGCGGGGATGAGTCCGTTCTGATCAAATTTCAAATCCTTTATATCAATCATTTTATAACCTCACAACGATCCCTTGCTCGGCAAGCTTTGCTTTGAGCGAGGGAATTTTTATTTCTCCGAAATGGAATACCGATGCGGCAAGCCCCGCATCCACACCGGGTACAGTTTTGAAAAGGGTAATAAAGTCCTGCACGCTGCCCGCACCGCCCGATGCAATCACGGGTATCTTGACTGTATCGCATACCGCCTGCAGCATTTCCAGGTCAAAGCCTTGCTTGACGCCGTCGGTGTCAATGGAATTGACCACGATCTCGCCCGCACCGTTTTGCTCGGCGCGTCTGACCCATTCCAGAGCCTCGATGCCGGTGTTTTCGCGTCCGCCCTTGGCAAAAATGCGGAAAGTGCCGTCCACGCGCTTGATATCTGCGGAAAGCACGACGCATTGGCTGCCGTATCGGCGCGCTGCGTCATAGATCAGGTCGGGATTCTTGATAGCACCCGTATTGACGCTGACCTTGTCCGCACCACAGGCAAGTACGCGTTCAAAGTCGGAAAGCGCATTGATGCCGCCGCCCACCGTAAGCGGGATAAAAACGTTTCTGGCGGTCTCTGTCAAAATATCGGTAAACAGGGCACGATCTGCAGCCGATGCAGCGATATCATAAAAAACAAGCTCGTCAGCGCCGTTGTCGCTATAGTATTTGGCAAGCTCCACGGGCGAATTGACGTCGCGCAGACCTGCAAAGTTAACGCCCTTGACCACTCTGCCGTCTTTGACGTCCAGGCAGGGAATGATACGTTTGGTGATCATTCTGCCACCTCCCGTACCGCGTCTGCAAGGTTGATCGCACCCGTGTAGAGTGCTTTGCCCAAGATAGCGCCGTACATGTGCATATCGGCAAGTGCCTTGACCGTTTCTATATCCGAAATGCCGCCCGATGCGGTAAAGCACATCTGCGGGAATTCGGCTTGCAGGGACTGATACAGCGCACGGTTGGTGCCGCCCATGACGCCGTCCTTGGAAATGTCGGTACAGATGATCACGCGCACGCCGATCTCTTGCATGGAACGGATAAACTCCGCGCCGGAAACGCTTGAGGTCTGCAGCCAGCCGTGCGTGGCGACCATGCCGTCACGCAGGTCTGCGCCCACGGCAATCTTGTCACCGTATTTTGCAACCGCAGCCTTGAGAAAATCCGGGGCTGTCAGTGCAGCCGTGCCGAGAATGACGCGGAATGCGCCTGCGCCCAGGTATTTTTCCACGGTCTGCATATCGCGGATGCCGCCGCCAATCTCTAATTTGAGGGAAGTGTTTCGGATAATGGCACAAACCGTTTCAAAATTGGGGGTCGTGCCGTCACGTGCGCCTTCCAAGTCTACCACGTGAATATGTGTTGCACCCGCGTCCTCGAAGGACTTAGCGACCGCAACTGGATCGTCATTGTAAACCGTCATTTGCGCGTAATCGCCCTTGGTCAGGCGTACCGCCTTACCGCCAATGAGGTCTATAGCAGGGAAAAGTATCATGTTATCAAACCTCCTTGGTGGATTGAGGGTCAAATTCAGTGAATGCGCGCAGAATCTCAAGCCCCACGCGACCGCTCTTTTCGGGATGGAACTGTGTGCCGCATACGTTACCGCGGCATGCGGCAGCGGTCAGAAGCGAGCCGTATTCGGTCAGAGCACTGACCGAAGCATCACATTGCATAGCAGCGTAAGAGTGCACGAAATATACGTGATCCCCCTCGTTTACGTATTTGAAAATAGGGTGCTTGGGTTTATCCTTGGGAAAAATGAGCGCGTTCCAGCCCATCTGCGGAGTCTTGAGGTCTCCGATCACGGGCGCGATCGGACAGACCGCACCGGGAATCAATCCAAGTCCCTCGTGCTCGCCAAATTCAAAGCTTTTGTCAAACAGCATCTGCATGCCAAGACAAATGCCCAAAATGGGCGTGCCTGCAGCCGCTTTTTGCTTGACAATGGCATCCAGTCCGCTTTGACGAAGCTTATTTGCTGCATCTTCAAATGCACCTACGCCCGGCAATACGATGCGCTCTGCCTGCAAAATCGTCTGCGCATCAGAGGTGATGCATACTTGCTCGCCGATCTTTTCAAACGAGCAGGCAAGGGAAAAGAGGTTTCCCACGCCGTAGTCGATAATCGTAATCATAATACACCTTTGGTGGAAGGAATTTGGTCTGCTTTTGCAGCGTCAACGGTGCAAGCCTTGGCAAGCACGCGCGCAGCTGCCTTGAACTCTGCTTCAATGATGTGGTGCGAATTTTTGCCCGCAAGCATTCTGAAGTGCAGCGTCATGCCTGCGTGACGCACGAACGCCAACCAGAATTCCTCTGCAAGCTCGGTATCAAAATCACCCACGCGTGCAGCGGGGATTTCCACGCTGTAGCCAAGATAGGGGCGACCCGAAATATCCACTGCGCAAAGCATGAGGGCTTCATCCATGGGCAGAATGATATCACCGTATCTGCAAATGCCCTTGCAATCGCCAAGTGCCTTTGCAAATGCTTGCCCCAGGCAAATGCCGATATCCTCTGCGGTGTGGTGGAAGTCCACCTCGCTGTCTCCTTTGCAGCTCACGGTCAGATCAAATCCGCCGTGGCGCGCAAACAATGTCAGCATGTGTGCGAGAAAGCCGCAATCGGTTTTGATTTCGGAGCTGCCCGTTCCGTCAAGATTTAAGGTAAGGGCGATATCGGTTTCATTGGTCTTTCTTTTAATTTCACAAGTTCTCATGAAAAGTTCTCCTTTCAGAGGATGGATCTGATGGCACCCAGCAGGGCATCGACCTGCTCGCGCGTGCCTATTGTGATACGGCAGAAGTCGCGAAGTCTGGGAGAATCGAAGTAGCGTACCAAAATGGCACGTTGCTTGAGCTGCAGATACAGCTGCTCACCCGAAATAGCGGGATGCCCTGTAAACACGAAATTGGTCAGGGAGGGAAGCGTAGTAAAGCCCAGCGCATCAAGTTGCTTTATCAGATACTCGCGGTTCTGGGCAACGATGCTGCAATTTTGCATGTAATAATCGTTATGCTGCAGGATGGCGTGCGCAGCAGCCTGCGAGAGCGAGTTTACGTTATACGGGTTGATGGAATTGCGAATTGTTTCCAGATCCGCGATCAGCGCAGGCTGCGCTACTGCAAAGCCTACTCTGCCGCCCGCAAAGCTGCGGGATTTGGAGAAGGTGTTGACCACAAGCAGATTGTCGTACTTTTCCACCAAAGGAATTGCGCACTCTGCACCAAAGTCCACGTACGCCTGGTCAATGACCACCACGTTATCGGGATTGGCTTGCAGGATACCCTCAATCTGCGCGCGCGTCAGCGCAATGCCTGTGGGGGCGTTGGGGTTGGCAATGAAAATCGTTCTGCCTAAAGCCGTATAATCCTCGGGGTTGATGCAATACTGCGCATCCAGCGGTATGATCTTGGTATCCGTCGCATACAGACGGGAGAGCACGCTGTAAAAGCCGTAGGTAATATCCGCGTATGCTACACCGATCTCTTTGTTGCAAAACGCAAGGAATGCAAAGGACAAAAGCTCGTCCGAGCCGTTACCCAGCGTAAAAAAATCGGGGGTATAGCCGTAAATGCTTGCAAGATCCTCTCGCAGCTTTAACATGGTAGGATCACAATACAAGTTTGCCTTCTGTGCCGCAGCCGCTACTGCATCTATGACCTCGGGAGCGGGCGGGAAGGGCGATTCGTTGGTGTTGAGCTTGATGAGCTGCTGCACGTTTCTGGGCTGTTCGCCCGGCACGTATGCCTTGATCTCACCAGGCTTGCGGGAGAAGAACTTACTCATCGCTCAACCTGATCTCGGCGCTTCTTGCGTGTGCCTCAAGACCTTCCTTGCGGGCAAACAGTGCAATGTCGGACGCCGCTTTCTGTATAGCGTTGCGGTCGTAGTAGGTATAAGAGATCTTCTTGATAAAATCGTCAACCGACAAGGGGCTGGAGAATTTTGCCGTGCCGCTTGTGGGGAGTGTGTGGTTGGTGCCTGCGTAATAATCGCCCAGTGCCTCGGGGCAGTATCTGCCAAGGAAGACAGAACCCGCATTTTCAATCTTGTCAAGATAATCAAAGGGGTTGTCCACACAGATCTCAAGGTGTTCGGGAGCTATGCGGTTGGCAACCTCAATGCCTTGCCACAAGTCTGCGCAAACGATGATCTTGCCGAAATTATCAATAGAGGGGCGCGCGATCTGCTCACGGGGCAGAATGGAAAGCTGACGCTCTACCTCTGCTTGCACTGCAAGCGCAAGCAGTTCGCTATCGGTGACAAGCACCGCGCTTGCCATTTTATCGTGTTCCGCCTGGGAAAGCAGGTCTGCAGCCACGAATGCGGGGTTGGATTTGCCGTCTGCCAGTACCAAAATCTCGGAAGGACCTGCGATCATATCAATGGCAACCTTGCCATATACCTGGCGCTTTGCTTCAGCCACGAAAGCGTTGCCGGGCCCCACGATCTTATCTACAGCGGGAACAGACTCGGTGCCGTATGCCAATGCAGCAACCGCCTGCGCACCGCCGATCTTGAAGATCTTGTCCACGCCTGCAATCTTTGCTGCGCAAAGGATAGCGGGATTTACCTTGCCGTCGCGCATGGGAGGCGTGACCATCACGATCTCGCCAACACCCGCAAGCTTTGCGGGAATGCTGTTCATAAGCACGGTAGAGGGGTATGCAGCCGTACCGCCGGGTACGTAGATACCAACCTTGGCTAAGGGTGTGATCTTCTGACCAAGCACGATGCCGCCTTCCTTCTTGATTTCAAAACCTTGGCGCACCTGGTTTTTATGATATGCTTCAATATTTGCGGCTGCGTCGCGCATCACGCGGATAAAATCGGGATCGCTGCCCGCAAACGCCTCTGCGATTTCCTGATCGGAAACCTGCAGCGCATCAAGCTTGACCCTATCAAATTTTTCCGTATAAGCCAGCAGCGCAGCATCCTTTTGTGCTTTGACGTTTGCGATAATTTCAGTTACCGCATCTTGAACGTTGAAGGCGTCCTCGGAACGGTTGAAAATTTCCTCATCCGAAACCGCGTTGAAATCGTATATGCGAATCATGACCTTAGTCCTTTCTTTGCTCCTGCAGCTTTTTTTGCAGATTTGTAATCTGCGCGCTGTTGAATTTGTAAGAGGTCTTGTTGGCGATCAGTCTTGCGCTGATGGGGGCGATTTCCTCCTTGACAACAAGTCCGTTTTCTTTGAGTGTGGTGCCGGTTTCCACGATATCAACGATCACGTCCGAAAGTCCGAGAATGGGAGCAAGCTCAATTGAGCCGTTGAGCTTGATGATATCAATGGTTCTGCCAAGCGAGCCGTAATACTTGGATGCCACGTTTTTGAATTTGGTTGCCACGCGTAAGGGGCGACCGTAATCATCCTCAAATTCTGCTTTGGCAGCTACGCAGATGCGGCATTTGCCAATACCAAGATCGAGCAGGGAATACACGTCCGGCTCGTATTCCATGAGAATATCGCTGCCCGCAACGCCAATGTCTGCAACACCGCGTTCCACGTAGATCGGTACGTCGGAGGGCTTGACGAAGAAATAAGAAACCTCGTCGGTGGAAAATACAAGCTTTCTGGAGGGCGTATGGATCTCGGGGCAAGCATATCCCGCTGCCTCGAACTGCGCAAGCACCTTGTCGCCAAGTCTGCCCTTGGGTAATGCAATTTTGATCATGCGAGCACCTCCTTAACGTGGAAAACTTTTACAAAGCTACGGTTTTCGGGTTGCGTTTGCGCTGCAAGCACCAGATAGCCTTGCTCGGTCAACGCATTAACGGCGCGCGCAACGTCGGCTGCCTTATCCTGTTCGGTGTACAACAACAGCGCTTCAGCATCGTGCTTGGTTTCGGTATAACGGATATAGTCAAGATAAATGGCAAATCCGAGAGCGGCTGTGCTGATGCCAAAACGGTCAAGCAGGGGATCGTAACGTCCGCCCGAAAGCACGGAAACAGGCACGTCCTTGATATATCCCTTGAAAATGATGCCGTTATAGTAACCGAAGTCATGCATGAGCGAGAAATCAAGATATACGCCTGTGTCAAGTTCCATAGCGCAAAGCACGTCTGCAATCTGGGCAAGTTCATGAACAGCAGGCATATCGGGCAACATCTTTTGCAGTACGAGGATCATTTGACCAATCGGCGCGTAGGAATTTACCAGTATTGCAAGCGGATGTTTTGCACCGAGCACGGCGGCAATGCCGTCCGCATTCTTTTGTGTGATCAGCGAAATCAGCTCTTCACGATCCACACCGTTTTCACACGCCTTGTCTATGAGCGACATGAGAATGCCCATATGAGAGATATCCAGAATATTGTTTTCATCAATGGCGTCCAGCGAAGTCTTGGCAAGACCCAGCACCTCACTTGTTGCGTAAATGCTGCCGTCGCCGATCAGTTCAAGTCCCATCTGATGCAACTCGCTGAATTCCTTTTCGCCTTTTTTGACGCGATACACGGTTTCATTGTAAAACGCCTTGAGGGGGAGTCGGGGATTGGCAGCAAGGCTTTTGACAATAGAAAGCGTAATATCGGGCTTGAGCGCCTTGAGCTTGGAGCCGTCTGTGAACGTCAAAAGTCTGCCGTCCACCAAGAAGTTCTTGTTTTCGGCGTAAAGGGCATAGTCCTCAAATTTATTCATGGTAAACCTGCGATAGCCGTATTTTGCATAAAGCTCGGCGCATTTGGTGATGGTCTGTTCCGCAGGAGTCATTGCATATTGGTTGATTGCCATTTAAAAATCCTCCTTATATATTAAAAGGATACCAAGATTATACTACAAAGTATTGCTTTAGTCAAGTAAAGTGTGATATATTTTTAACAATATATGTAAACATTTTGTGAACCTATAGACAACACGGGAATTTTGTGATAAAATATGTGAGATTTGGGCTTTGGGAGGAATCGAAATGCTTGGCCTTGCAAGGGGAACTGTACAGCTTTTTGCGCATGAGCATGCGTGGGATGACCATGGCGCACAGTATTGTGCGCTAATATCTGCGGCCCTAGGCGATCTTGCTTTGGCTGTTGAGCACGTGGGCAGCACGTCCGTGTCCGGACTTTGCGCCAAACCCATTATTGACGTAGCGGTTGGCGTGCAATCCTTCGATGACAGAATCATTGCAAAAATGGAGCAGGCGGGCTTTTTGCACAGACCCTCTCATGATGACGCGCACAATATGCTGTTTGTGGATGGCGAGGGGGAGCTGCGCAGGGCGCATATTCACGTGGTCATACACATGGGTATGGAATGGCGCAATTACGTCAACTTCAGGGATTACTTACGTACTTTTGAAGACGTAAGGCAAGAATACGGGGCTTTGAAGCAATCGCTTGCCGAGCAGTATGCAAACGACCGTGTCGCTTATACCGATGCTAAAGCGGATTTCATTTCGTATCATCTGCGCAAGGCTATGGTATGGTCGTATCTCGGAAAACGGATCGAAGCTGAGATTGACAGACCGATCGGGTACTTGCACGTGAAAGGGAACAAGCAGCTGCTGTATCCCGTCAATTACGGGTACATTCCGGGCGTGCTTGGCGGCGATGGCGAAGAGCTTGACGTGTACTGCCTTGGTGCAGAGCAGCCATTGGAGCGATTTGAGGGCAACGTGATTGCGATCGTGCACCGTGCAGACGACGTGGAAGACAAACTGGTTGCATGCGCAAAGGGCACTGCGTACGATGCGCTTGGCGTGTGCCGCGCGATCTATTTTCAGGAACAGTATTATGATACGACCGTAGAGATGTATGACGGACAAATATTGCACATAAGCAGTGGAGTAGAGAATGGTAATTGAATTATTGATTTTGGCTGTGGCACTTGCGATGGACGCGTTTGCCGTAGCAATTTGTAAGGGACTTTCCATGCAAAAGGCAACCTTGGGTAAGGCTGCCATTGTAGGCGGATGGTTCGGCGCTTTTCAGGCGCTCATGCCTGCGCTGGGATTTTTACTGGCAGGTATTTTGAATAAGTTTTTCGGTGACTACCTTGAAATGTTCACGGGTTGGATCGCATTCGTGTTACTTGCCATTATCGGCGGCGGCATGATCAAGGAAGCACTTGAAAAGCAGGAGGAAGGTTGCTCCTGCTGCGATCAGGATGCGTCATTGACCGCAAAGGTCATGTTTCCCATGGCGGTTGCCACCAGTATTGACGCTATGGTCGTGGGCGTCGGCTACGGTCTTCGCCCGGATATGACAATCCCCAAGGTGCTGCTCAGCGTTACCTTGATTGGCGTGATCACGTTTGCGCTTTCTGCGCTCGGCGTTAAGATCGGTAACGTGTTTGGCGATAAATATGAGCGCAAGGCGCAGCTTGCAGGCGGTATCGTGCTTTGCCTGCTTGGCGTCAAGAATGTGCTGGATCAGTACGGTGTCATTGAATTTGTCTGGAATTGGTTCGCGGGGCTGTTTGCTTGATTGCAATTTTAATCGAATAAATAAGGCGAGCGTTTCCGCGCTCGCCTTATTTGAAATTTTCCTCAAAAATATGTTATAATATAAAAAATCCGAAAAACTTTCAAAAAATGTGAGCCATTTTGAAAAAAGTAGCGACTATTACTTATGAAGGGCCTTTCAAAAACATGGAAGGAGGTGTGTTATGGAACTTCAAACAAAAGCGAACTCTGTTATGAGTGACGAGAAGATCGTTGATCTATATTGGCAACGTGACGAGCAGGCAATCAAGGAAACCGACATCAAGTACAAAAAGTTCTTGCTTTCGGTGGCGATGAACATTGTCCACGATATGTGTGATAGCGAGGAATGTCTGAACGATACATATATCGGTACTTGGAATGCGATCCCTCCGGCAAGACCCGTGGCATTACAGGCGTTTCTCGGATCAATTATGCGGAGAACGGCAATCGACCGATTCAGAGCAAACAAACGTCAAAAGCGTATCGCATCGGAATTCACGGTTTCGCTTTCCGAGCTTGAAGATTTCATAGCAGATGATGGCGATATGACCGCAGAAATAGAAACCAAACAACTCGCCAAAAGCATAAGTAATTTCGTCAGATCACTCCCCGACAGACAAATGTTCATTTTCGTCAGCCGATATTATATTTCCGATCCCATTTCGACAATCAGCAAGGAACTCGGCTGTAGCGTTTCTACCGTCAAGCGAGAGATCGAAGCAATCAAAATTGGACTCAAAAAGCAACTTGAAAGTGAGGGTTATATAGTATGACACAAGAAAAACTCATAGATGCTATTACAGATCTGGATTCGGACATTCTTGACCGTTATTTCGATATGAAAGCAGATCTCGCAGCAAAAAAGAAACCGAAAAAGCGCACTTGGGTGAAGTGGGCGTCGATGGCGGCTTGCTTTGCTCTGCTCGTAAGTGCTTCGCTGTGGCTGTTTGTTCCGGGATTGGGAACGAGTGATCAAGCGGCAATTTATACCTCTATAAAGCTTGATGATGTTTACTGTGCATCATATTTACATGTGAACGATATGAGCAACTTTGACAAGCTCACCCTTGAGAGCAAGATCGGTGACTTGTATCTTGAAACAGAAACGCAGAAGCTCTACAAGCTCAAAGGGCACGACGATATAGCTCAGCTTATCGCAGTAACTAATGATGGTGTTATCCATTTGCTCCGGTTCTCTGATATGAACTATTGGGAAAAGGGTGCAGAGCCCTTCAGCTTCGGTTACTTGCTTGAAAACATCTTCAACGTGAAGAGCGCAGATGATATTAAGAGCGTAAAGTTTGAGAAAGCAATCTACTCCAACAAAGATTATTATAAAATGGTAAAGGTCAACACCGTAACCGTAACCGATGATGAGCAGATCGAAAAGCTGTTTAATGTTTTCGGTGCTTTGATTGACACAGAGATCACTTTTTCCGAGCGCATCGATCATCATAGTGAGAAATATCTAAATGGTACACTTCCTCTTTCCATTCAAACTCAAAGAAAAGTAACGA
The DNA here is from genome assembly GCA_045587385.1 of Eubacteriales bacterium. Taxonomy (GTDB): domain Bacteria; phylum Bacillota; class Clostridia; order Oscillospirales; family CAG-272; genus SVQP01. The sequence continues at coordinate 64,971 of JAZNCE010000120.1, read as the reverse complement.
TGGAATTTGAAAACGGTACGTCAGTCGAGATGTTGTTTGACCCATACTATAAGCAGCTTCGTTGGAAAGGAACAAACTATTTTGAAGGATTTGCCGAGGAGGATCTGAATTGGCTAATTGAGATTGCTGATATCAATATGGATCACGTAGATTACGGAACGGTCTTTGATGAGTTCAATGAAGGTGGAGAAGAAGTAACCGATAGACCGAGACCTGCAAACTAAAGAATGAAAAAGCCGCCAATCATTCGACGACTATAAAACAGAAGTAGGTTATAAATCAGTTACATTGGTTGGCCACAACTTCAGCATTGGTGTGCATTTTGAAGGAGATGGCTTAACTTATCCACAAATTGCATCAGCATATGGCGATGTTATTTCAAACTTGTTTGTTGAGGATGTCGGTGTAGTAAATCAAACATTGTACAAATTATCTGATTTTATCTTGAATAAATAAGACAAACAAGGCGTCGATCATTTATCATATAGCAACGGGAGCGCGTTTGCAATGCAAACGCGCTCCCTCCATATTTATGGATTTTGTTTACTGCGTCACGCGGAAGGTGCGTGCTTCGCCGTCTGTCATTTCAAACGAGAAGGCGAAAGAATACGTACCGTCATCCTCGCGGAAGGACATGTAACCGTCATAGCTGTAATGCTGGTAATCGTAATCGACCCAGTTGCCGCCTTCAAGCACCTGAATAGTGGGCTTGGTGAAGGAATCAAAGCCGTAAACGCGTACCGCGTAAATGGTAGAGCCGCCACCGCTGACGGTAAATTCTGCGGTGTTATTCTGTGCCATCACGGTAGGCAGGTAAGTGTCAGCGATCACAGTGCCAACGCTTGCTTCGGTCTTGATAGGCGAGAGAATCGAATCCTCTCTGACACCGCGCACGTTGGAATCATCCGTGCTTTCGGGCGAGCCCCAAGGCAGCAGGATCATATCAATGCGAACCGTATCACCTGCACGCAGGGTCACGTCACCAAGGTCTGCGGTCAGGGTTGCAAGGTTGACCTCGCCGTCAAAGCTTTCCTTGAGTACCAGGTTGCCGTCGTAGGTTTTGCCGCCAATGACCATTGCGTAATCCTTGATCACAACAGCCATATTGACCGAATCGACCATCTTATGCGTGGGATCGGAGTCGATGTAGTAATCAAAATATGCGCCTTCTTTGCCGAGCTTATAATAGTTTGTGTGCTCGCTCAGGTTAAGCTCCACGGTCTGGGGCTGATTATTTTCGTCCAGATAACCGAGCTTCTTATATACGATCGCTCTGCCGTCCATGGAGAAGAACGAGAAGTTGTTGACGAAATCCTTGATTTCAAGATCCTCCAGTACAGTCAGATCAAGCGTATAGTAGGTTCTGGTTTCATCCGACTGTGCCATTTCCACCTGTCTGTAATCGACTTGGATCTTGCCGTCGTCGGAAAGATAGCTCATGTCAATATCCACGTAAACGGGACCGGAAGAGGAGATATCTGCGGTCTGCGATTCGGAACCGTAGAAATCACCCTTTGCATCGGTGTACTGCAGCCAGTACAGTCTGCCCGCACTGGTGTGCTGCGGCTGACTGTTCCACAGAGGCGAGGACATTGCACGGAAATCGGGCAGCGTCCAGTAATCCTTGCCGTATACGTAGTAGGGGGCTATACAGTTGGTCTCGGTGACACCGCAGGAAAGGTGATAGTACGGTGCAATAAACTGAATGGACGACAGCTGCTTGAGCGGCACTTTACCCCAGTTCTGATACAGGTTGACAGATTTGAAGTGCTTGGTCTGGTTCTTGTCTACGGTAATGGGGAAGATTGCATAGCCGTAGTGCATATCTTCGGGATCAAACAGCGTTTCCTCGTACTCACCCTTGAAGTTTTTGCAAACTTCTACGTTGATGGGCAGCAGAGCATCATTTCCATCCAGTACAACGCTGCACTCCAGCGCACCGGACGTGGTCGTATGTGCGAATACGTAAATATTGCGGTCGTAGTCGTCACCGTTGATTTGCGTATCTACGATGAATTGCCATTGAGGATCTTTGTAGTAAGCGGGATTGAAATCAGTACCGTTCAGCGTATAGGTGTAGCAGCCGATCAGGCTGTTATAGCCTGCAAACTTAGCATTGTCGCGCTGGGTTACGATCTTGACGTCGGTCAGCGGATTGCGCTCGATATACGCCTGACGCTCCAGTTCGTCAAAGGAGTGGCTCTCGTCTGTATAAATACGGTGACCGATGGAATAGCTTTCATGAGATTTCAAGGAGGTCGATGCAGGGGTATAGGTCTGTGTGATCACGTAATAGCCGTCCTCAAGCGTGACGCTTACGTCACCCACGTATTTACTTTCTGCAGGGAAGATGTAACCGAATATGCCTGCGTCGGCAATATCAAAGCCGACGTAAGCAACGCTTGCGGTATCAATACCGTCAATCGTGGTGTGCTTGCCGTTCTTGTCCGCGATGACGAGAGCAGATACGCGGCTTGCTTCGATCTTGGTCTGTGCGCCAAAGCCCGCAAATCCCTTGGTATCTCCGTCTGCTACCACGCGGATCTGCTCGTGCATCTTATCACCGTATACGTGATAGTTGCGGTCGAGCTTCATGTTGGTTGATGAAGTCGTGTTGATCTTAATCGCCTTCATTTCCTTGATTTCGATTACTTCACCCGCCTTATCACCGCAGTCTACACGAATTGCATTTACCTTATCGGTGTAATTCGGGATGCCTTCCAAAGGAACAATGACGGTGCAAAATTCTTTGCCGGGGTCAACCGAGAAGGAGGTCAGCTGATCAGCGTTAAAGCCGCCTCCGTTGCCAACGTGGAAATACAGCGTGACCTTGTTGGAATGTTGAGTGCGCATGGTGATCTGCAGCGCATTGAAATCCTCGGTGTTATACTTTACACTCCAATGGAAATAGGGGTCCGTCGTGCTGTCAACCACAGCGGTCAGAACTCCGTCAGAAAGTTCAGCGGATTTGATGTCATGTGTGTTGATCTTACGCGCCTTGGCAAGCAGATCGTAGCTGCCCGCGCTCTCATCAACGCTATAAGAAGAGGGAAGGAAGCCCTGATCCAGGAAATGAATATCATAGTAATAATAGCCAAAGCGGTAGATGTTACCGCGTGCACCGGGGCCTGACATGGATGCATACAGCTTTTCACCGTTGTCTGCAATGACAAATGCGTCCATGGTGTTGGTCAGATAAGCGGCACCTTGCTTGTTGTAAAGACCTGCAACCTGCTTGTTGTCCTTGATATCAAGATTGTAGACAAGGCGCATATCCCCGTTTGTGATCTCGGCAATATCTCTTTTTTGATCCAGATAGCGGAAGTTGACAAGGTTGGCAACCTCGTCGGCATATGCGACGTTGTCGCCCCATGCCGTAGCATCTTGCTTGATTTCCGGTACAATGATAGTGCCTGCCTGATCCATGGCAAAATCAGCGGGAACGGAAAGCTCGGTCATTTGCTTTACCTCCTCGGAAGTAAGATCGTATGCAAAGCAGTTCTTAAAAAATGCTGCCACCATATCGGACAAAAGTTGCGCTTGGCCGCCGATGAAAAGCTTGCTTTCGGATACGTATACTGCACTTTGTGCATATGCAGCACCGCGCGCATTGCCGATCACGATTTCCTTATCGGCAACAGCATAGGCATTCTCATCGTCTGTCACGATCCGCAAAGCCACGCCGGTCAGCTGTTCCACGGTGTCGCGAAACAGTACGGCAGCGATAAACGCAGGATCTTGTGCCGTGATATCGGCAGGGCGAACGATGACGTATTCACTCGCGCCGTCCTTTACCAGCACAAGCGGCTGTGCGGTGGGAATGATATCGGGTGCATCAGTGCCGGTTTCTTGATCGGGTGCGGGGGGAGTTTTGCACGCTGCCAAGCAGGGGAGCAAGAGCAGCAGCGCAAGCAGGAAAGGCAAAAGTCTTTTCATAAAGTACCTCCATTGGTTAATTGTATATATTATACATAATTTGGCGGCAAATGTCAATAGAAATAGGGGCAGTTGTACGCAACTGCCCCATAAAATTTAGGTATGTAATTATCTCTTGGAGAGAACCTCAGCCTCGTACTCCTCGATCTCCTTGAACCAGCAAGAGCAAGCGCAAGCGCCGTTTCTCTCGCAGAACTCGGTCCAGATATCGCCGAAGGGCAGGGTCTTGACTTCCTCACGCAGCATCATCAGCTTGGTGGTGTTGCCTGCATCCTGCAGAGCCTTCATCTCGGCATTGGGAGAAAGCAGAGCGTAAAGCAGAGCCTTCTGTACGCTTCTCATACCGATAACCAGAGCAGCTACACGGTTGATAGAAGCATCGAAGTAGTCGGTAGCCAGGAATACTCTGTCAAGAGCATCGCAGCGAACGACTTCCATCATCATCTCTCTGGTGTCGTCGTCGAAGTTTACAACGTGGTCAGAGTCCCAACGAATGGGTCTGGTGATGTGCATAGCCAGCTTCTCGGAGAAGCAGAGCATTGCGGGCAGCTTGTCGTAAACGACCTCGGTGGGATGGTAGTGACCGTTGTCGAACAGCGGAACGATACCACGGGACAGAGCGTAGGACAGAGCAAACTCGCCGGAGCCAACGGTGTAGGACTCTACGCCGATACCGAATACCTTGGACTCAACGCAGGGGTAAACCTTGGTCTTGTCGTAGCCGCAAGCCAGGATCTCGTCCAGGGACTGTGCGTATCTCATACGGGGACCCATACGGTCAGCGGGAATATCCTTGAAGCCGTCGCCGGTCCAGAAGTTGATAACGCAGGGATAGCCGGTCTCATTTGCGAAGTATTCAGCGATCTTCATGCAGCAGATACCGTGTCTTACCCAGAACTTTCTGATCTCCTCGTCGGGAGAGGAAAGGGTCAGACCGTTAGCCTTGGGGTGAGAGAAATAGGTGGGGTTGAAGTCCAGACCCATGCCGTGCTTCTTAGCGAAGTCAACCCACTTCTGGAAGTGCTTGGGCTCAAGCGCGTCTCTGTCAGCAAACTCGCCGTCCTCGAAGATTGCGTAGTTCGCGTGAACGTTGATCTTGTGAGTACCGGGAATCAGAGAGAGAGCCTTTTCCAGGTCTGCAAACAGCTGATCGGGGCCGGTTGCTCTGCCGGGATAGTTACCGGTGGTCTGAATACCGCCGGTCAGAGGGCCGTTGTTCTCGAAACCAAGAACGTCGTCTGCCTGCCAGCAGTGCATAGAAATGCGAATGTCGGAAAGCTTGGAGATCGCAGCCTCGGTGTCAACACCGTACTTAGCGTAGATCTGCTTTGCGGATTCATAGCGTTGATTCATTTTGAATTCCTCCTGATTGATATATGTACAAATTTTTGAGAACATATATAGTCAAGATACATTATACAGTATAAACGGCAATTTTGCAAGATGTTTTTGAAAAAAAGTTGCGCCAAATGCAAGAATTTGGCAAAGAGTGGTTGCATTTGATGCAACAAAAAAGAGCCAGCTTATCCGTTTTGAACGGAAAGCTGGCTTTGCACTTTTGTGTCGGGCTCACTTGCTTAACACCATTTTCGATTTTACAACGTCTATCCGAACTTCCTCTTTACACCTCGGACAGTATAACGGGAATTTTTCAAGAACAGTATCTTCATATACTTTGATCCTTGTTTTTCCTTGGCAGATCGGACAATGAATCCATAAAGATTCTTTTCGATCGTCAATCATTTTTTACCTCATTTAATACTTGCAGATATAATGCAACCCGCTTCAGGGGCTGACAATCCGAAATACCACGTGGATTCATCACGGGCAAAGGATATGGCAGGAGCTTGATTTTGGAATGATGCAACCAAGACAGACTGCTGTTCCGATAATCTGAATATTCGATTTTCATATATCCCCGTGTCAAGCTTGCAATATCCCAAAGCATAGACAACGTCATCATATACAAGAATGTCTGTGATCCGTTGTGTATTGCCAACATCTATAGCGGTAAAAGTATTCAAATCGTTCGTCGCATACAATAGTCCCGTGGTCAAATATACGGTATTGTTATGAGAGACTTTTGCCCAAATCGGGACATGAACCTCATCCCGAACCCAAACAAGCTTATACGTCCACAGATTATCATAAACAAATGCACCGTTTTCATAACGGTAAACAGAACGCTCCGCATCCAATGTCAAGAAGGCATATAGAGTATCATTACAAACAAAGAAATCGTACACTCGGATTTCTGTAAATGCTCGAGTATCAAGAGCGTGATCATTCTTATAAAAGATCACCTGTGTAAACGAATCACTCCCGACTTCCGATACTTCAACCGGATATTTACCGGCAGAAACACCGTTTCCCACAAACAGCTTTCCGTCGTATTCAACTATATCAAAAGTATGAATCGCATTCGGAATGACTCTTTGTAAGGAAAAAGCATCTTGTTGCAGAATATAGTAATTGCCTTTGGACCAATCTCCCAAAGGATCTGCCCCCGGAACACATAATTGATCGCCAATCTCAATAAAGCGATGAATTTGCTCATCATAAACCTTACCACAGCTTTCCCATGCGCCGTTCTCTGTGTGATATCTTTGAAATACCTTTGGAGAAAGGTTGGCATCATAATCTCCTGCCCCAACATACAGATAATCTTGATATAAGCACAAATCCCAAGGAACTCTTGCCTTTGGAGAGAGCTTTTCATACGGAACACCAATCTCATTCACCTCTAAAGACTGCACGTATAAAGGCTGCTCGTTTTCGGACTCGGTAGTTTCCGTGATCGGGGGTGTATTGCTTTCCGGATGTGTCTGACATGCGAAGCATGCAAGCAAGCAAAGGCACGTTCCGGCAAGGATAATTATTCTTGTTCGATTACGCATAAGGTATATTTTATTTCGGTTTGGTTGATAACCGTTCCCGACGCATCGGTAATCACAGACAATACAAGCATGTTATTTTGATCATAGGTATTTACTCTTTGTTGCATAAGGTTTCCTTCTCCGTCAAGCACCTTGACCTGTGTCAGCAATTCTTGTTCGTAGATGTTTTCCGAGTTGGTGACAACGCCGTTGGCGACCGATTGGATAACGTTTCCGTATGCATCATATTTGATTTGAGAGATTTCCCGATCCCCTGATTTTGTAGTTTGCTCCACGAGGTTTCCTTGGGAATCAATCATATATGTCATTGTTTGTGTTGGCATGCTTGCACTGGTTATTGTGACGGAATAACTGCCATTGGAATCGATATATTCGTACTCTTTCTTTTGTGTAATCTTCCCGGCTTCATCGGACAGTGTGTAAACGGAAACGCGACCGTTTTCATCGTATTGGTATGTGTAGGAAGTTTTTGTTGTACCAAAAGAGGATTTGATAACAACACTTCCGGACAGTATTCTTCCATCTTCGTCGTTTTCCCATTGCTCGGCATATTCAATGCTCCCCGTCCGCGTATCGCTATTCAAATATCCAAATGCATCGTACGTATATGTATAAACTGTCGGATCTTGACCGTCAGCATAGACTGTTTGCGTAATCAGTCGTCCCATGCTATCGTACTCCATTTGATAGCGCGTCGTTCCGTAGGGCGTGGTTTCGATCACCTCGCTTTGCAAAAATACTTCATTTTTTACAGGTTGAGAGGTTTCGATGTTTGTCGACTGATCCGACGAATTGGACTCGTCCTGCATACCGTTTTGGCAACCCGCAAAAGTCAAGCCTACTGCAAGTACTAAAATTAAGAGAGTGGTCAATTTCTTCATATCAATGTACACCTTTCATGAGTTCTATTGTAAGTGTAACAGGTGACGGTTCTCTGTTACATTGTAATTGCAACATTATAAAGAATTTTAGTGTTGCGCGTACAGCATAGTAGTTAGATATTCTCAATTTCCTGCATCCACGCATTCATGCACGCATCGGAGGGCATGGACAGACCGCCGCGAGGGGAAATGCTTACGTCGCAGACGGCAGGACCGTCGGGCATGCAGGAACGCTTGAATTGCTGGGTGAACAGGCGGCGGGTAAAGACCTTGAGCCAACGCGCGACGGTTTCACCATCAAACTGACCTGCAAACGCATAGCATGCAAGGCGGTAGATCTTTTCGGGTCCAAAGCCGTAGCGCAGGGCATTGTAAATAAAGAAATCGTGCAGCTCGTAGGGGCCTACCAGATTCTCGGTCTTTTGCGCAATGTTGCCGTTCTCATCTGCGGGGAGCAGCTCGGGGCTGACGGGCGTGCCGACTACGTCGTCCAGCGCGTCCGCAATGGCAACCTCGCCCAAAGCTCTGTACTTACGCGCAGCATATGCCACCAGATTGCGTACCATGGTCTTGGAAACGCCGCAGTTGACGCTGTAGTTGGACATGTGGTCACCGTTATAGGTAGCCCAGCCCAGCACCGATTCCGAAAGGTCACCCGTTCCTACGACAAGACCGTTGCATTGGTTGGCAACGTCCATCAGAATCTGCGTGCGCTCGCGCGCCTGGCTGTTTTCATAGACAACGTTATGATTGGAAGGATCATGTTCAATGTCCTTAAAGTGCAGGGCGACAGACTCACCGATCGGAATTTCACGGAAGTCAACGCCCAGCTGCTCGCACAGCACGGTTGCATTGTTCTTGGTTCTTGCGGTCGTGCCAAATCCGGGCATGGTAATGGCAAGCACCTTGTTAGTGGGCATATCCAAAGATTTGACAGCATCTACTGCCACAAGCAGGGCAAGCGTGGAGTCAAGACCGCCCGAAATGCCAAGCACCAGCGTGTCTGCGTGTGCAGCCTTGACGCGTGCGCGCAATCCCTCGGTCTGAATGTGCAGAATGCTCTCCCAGCCGGCGTCATGATTAAAGGGAACGACAAAGGGCAGGGGATCGACAAATCTCGTCAGTTCGGTATCGGTGTAGCCAAGTGAGAAATCCACCTCGGCAAACTCGCGGTTGCCGGTCTTATTGGTAAACGCAGCGTCCTTGACGCGCTCGCTGTTCAATAGCTGCACGTCGATCTCGGTGCATACGTAATCCGCGGTAAAATCAAAGGGCTTTCTGCTTGCAAGAAGCTTGCAGTCCTCGGCGATAATGGCGCGTGCACCGTATGCCGCGTCGGTGGTGGATTCGCCTCTGCCTGCGTTACAGAAGAGGTATGCGCAATGATTCTCGCAGGACAAATGTTGCGCTTCGTTATACAGCTTGCAATCACTTCCCGCGATCTCGGGAGTTGCTGCTGTGCGGCAGATCAGGGTCGCACTTGCCGCGCAAAGGTCGGTGATATCACCCTCGCCAACGCATACGCCAATCTTGAGCTCGGGCATATCGGAGCAGGAGAAGATCGTGTTATTGCCGAAATTGCAGACCTGCATGCCGTCGCCAAACGGATCGAACGCGTAAGCCGCATCGCCAAGCTTTGCAAAGTGTCTGTCTGCGTTGGCGGAAGGAACAACGCCAAGCAGCGTGCCCGCGCTGCATACTGCTGCGCAGTTATACAGCTTGCCGTTCATTTGCATGGGCAGACCCACAACCGAGATCACGTCCAGATCGGCGGTCAGCTCGAGATACGTCGCAAGCGCGTCCTTTGCACTCTTTAACAGCGTGCTTTGAAAGAACAGGTCACCGCAGCTTGCGCCCGTCAGGCACAGCTCGGGAAATACGATGATGCGCGCGCCGTCGTTTTCATAGGCATTGCGGGCGGTTTGCGCCAATATCTCTGCGTTATATGCTGCATCGGCGAGTCTGATCTCGGGCGCAGCGGCTGCTATTTTGATAAATCCGTGTTTCATGGAAACCTCCGAAAAAACCATATTCTGTATGATATTATAGCACGATATTTACATGATTGCAAGACCTCGCATAAAAAAACGCAAAATATCGCGTTTCGCATTGACATTCTTTGCATGGTTTGTTATAATATTATCAATAAATTACAGGAAGAAGGCTGACTTAAAATGAAAGACATCTCAAGAAACTTGACAATGCTGTGTGATTTTTACGAATTGACCATGAGCAACGGTTACTTTGCTTGCGGCTTCAAAGATAAAATCACCTATTTCGACGTGTTCTACAGATCCAACCCCGACAACGGTGGTTTTGCGGTCGTAGCGGGACTTGAGCAGGTTGTGCAGTACATCAACGATCTGCACTTTGACGAGCAGGACATCCAATACCTGCGCGACAAAAATTGCTTTAGTGAAGAGTTCCTTGACTACCTGCGCGGCTTCAAATTCACCGGTGATATCTGGGCTGTTCCCGAGGGAACGGTCGTATTTCCCGGCGAGCCCTTGATGACCGTGCGTGCAAAAGCCATCGAGGCACAGTTCATTGAAACCTACGTGCTTATGATGATCAACCACCAATCGCTGATTGCGACTAAAGCTGCAAGACTTGCTCGTGCGGCAAAGGGCAGACCCATCAGCGAGTTCGGCTCCAGACGTGCGCAGGGCAGTGACGCTGCAATTCTCGGTGCGCGCGCCGCATATATCGGCGGCGCGTCCGGTACGGCATGCACCATTTCGGATATCGCATACGGCGTTCCCGCGACGGGCACTATGGCGCATTCCTGGGTGCAGATGTTTGATACCGAGTATGAAGCGTTCAAGACCTATTGCTCGATTTATCCCGACAATGCTACGCTGTTGATCGACACCTATAACGTACTGGAATCCGGCGTGCCCAACGCCATTCGCGCATTCAACGAGGTGTTAAAGCCCCTTGGTATTACCAAATGCGGTGTGCGCCTTGACTCGGGCGACATCACCTATCTGACAAAAAAAGTCAGAGAGATGCTGGATGCGGCAGGCTGGACGGAGTGCAAGATCGTGGTTTCCAACTCGCTTGACGAGTATATTATCCGCGAGCTGATCCGTCAAGGGGCGTGCGTAGATGCGTTCGGTGTCGGTGAGCGTCTGATCACCTCGTTGTCTGCACCCGTTTTTGGCGGTGTGTACAAGCTGGTCGCCGTGGAAAACGAGGACGGCAGCATCAAACCCAAGATCAAAATCAGCGAAAACGTCGGTAAGATCACCACGCCGCACTTCAAGAAGATTTACAGACTGCGCGGTAAAACCACGGGCAAGGCAGAGGCGGACGTCATCTGCTTGCACGACGAGGTCATAGACGACAGCCAACCCTACGAGATCTTTGACCCTGAGCACACCTGGAAGCGTAAGGTCATGCAGGACTATACCGCAACCGAGCTGATGGTGCCCGTATTCAAGGACGGTGTGCAGGTCTATGAATTGCCCACGATTGAAGAGATTAAGGCGCATTGCGAGGAGGAGATTTTGGGTATGTGGGACGAGGTGCGCAGATTTACCAATCCTCACAAGTATTACGTTGACCTTTCTCAAAAGCTTTGGGATATCAAGCATGAAATGCTTAGAAACCGCAGATAAAGGAGATTTGTATGAGCTTCAAGAAAGTTTTACTGGTAATGTTGGCACTGCTGACTCTTGGCTGTGTCGTGTTTGCTGCATGCCGCACCGATGTGCCCGCTGACAACGAAGAAACATCTGTTACGGATGATGAACAAACGAGTGATCCCGCGCAAACAGAGCCGCCCACTACCGATGTGACTACCGAGGAGCCGACAACCGAGGAAATTACTACAACCAACGAATTGAACAACCCCATGTCCGCAACGAGTATTACCTTTACGGGTGATGAGGCGTTTACTTGGAGAAAAATTCTGGAAAACGCCAATCAGTGCACGTATGAGATCGTTAAGGACGAGCAATGCGGATACGTGTTGAAGCTGACCACTAAGGATGGTGCAAACGATCCCTTTATTCACTTTGAGTACAAGAATTATCTGAAAAAATTCGGAATGACAGCCGCAAGCGCGGACGAGTATAAGTACGTTGTGCTCAAAATCAAGGCAGAGAACGCGACAAGCGATGGCTTTGAGGTGTTCTATGCCGCAGGCAGCACCAAATCTCCCGTCGGTGGCATGAGTAAGGTCATGACCTTTGACCAGACCAACCCCGATTGGCAGTACGTTGTGATGGATCTGTCCGCAGCAAATTGGTCGGGCGCGATCAACATGTTCCGCTTTGACTTTTTGGTTGCTCCTTCGGGCGGCGGGGAGTCCGTTTATATTGCCTCCATTGACCTTTATAAAACTGCGGGTGAAGCTTATCAGAGCTTTGACGTGGACATGACCAAGCCCGGACAGGGATCGGATCTCAAGGAGAGTGCGGTAAACGGTGTCAATTACGATAAGCTTACTGCTTCCGACGAGGATGCTTCCGTGCTTTTCTGGTTTGACCACATGACCGAAAAGACCTACCGTGATACGATCACTCCTTCTGATCTGAACACATACGTCATGCATATGGCGGGTAACAGCATTGAGAACTGCCAGTTCTTCGTTGCACCTACCGCATCTGCAAGAAATATCCGTGTTGAGGTCACGGAAATGGCCGACGGACAGGGTAACACGATGACCACCAAGCTGCTGCGCGAGCATTACGTGAAGATCGGCAACGATTGGGTGCCCGATGCGCTGCCGCCCGTAAACGGCGCTGTCAGCGTTGCGCAAAATAACTCGCAGGGCTTTGTGCTCAAGGTATGGGCGCAAGAGAATCAGCCTGCAGGTCTGTACAGTGCGACCGTGAGCGTGTATGACGCAGATACCGGTGCGTGCATCAAGACAGCCAACGTCTATGCGTACGTGTACGGTTTCTCGCTCTCCGAGCACACCGCACTCAAGACGGCGGTGCAGATGTCTCCTTGGGTGATCTCTAACTCGTATGCACAAAAGGGAATGAACGATTATTCCGCTGAAGATCTTTACAAGCTCTACTACGATTTCATGCTGGAAAACCGCATCTCTTGCTATAATCTGCCGTATTCGCTGTGGGATAGCCGCGTGACCGAGTATCTGGACAACCCTCGAGTGACCTCGTTCAGCATTAAGGAAAGTAATGGCGGTGACGAGGCAGGTGCTTATGCGATGCTTTCTCAGAATCCTGCGTGGCTGGAAAAGGGTTACTTCTACTACGTCGACGAGCCCACGAATACGGATCTTCTGTATCAGCTGAAATCGAACGGCGAAAGACTTGCAAGCACGTATCCCGGCTACAGACAGGTCTCTCCGTTCTTTACCAACATCACCATTGAGGGCGTGGATCAGATCACGTTCATGCAGCCCTATACGCAGATCTGGTGCACCAAGATCTTTGCATTTACGCCCAGAGAAAAGTCGATCATCAGCGGCGCGCAGTATCTGACCACCAAGCTGCAGGACGACCAATATGGTTCTTTTGCCGAAAGAATGAAGGCGGAGGTTGCAGCCGGCGACGAGCTGTGGCTGTATTTCTGTTGGGAACCCAACCAGCCTTATGCAAACTGGCTTGCAACGGGTGACGGCACCGAGCCGATCGTAACGGTATGGCAGTGCAAGATGACCGATGCAACGGGCTTGCTTTACTGGGGTTCTACCTACTGGTCTGCAGATCCTTATAACGACCTTGCTTCCACCGTAATCACCAGTGTGTACGGTGACGGCGTGCTGCTGTACAGCGGTGCAGAGGTTGGCGTATACGAGCCGGTTTCTTCGTTCAGACTTGAGAACATCCGTCTCGGCATTCAGGATTATCAGATGCTGACCATGCTGGAGCAAGCGGCAGGGGAGCAAGCGTCGGACGACATGGTTGCTATGGTGACAAAGGACGTTATTACCTATACCGATGATGACGACTACCTGCATGCAGTGCGTGTGCTGCTTGCCGAGAAGGTAGCGGATACCGTGAAAGATTAAACAAATCATAAAACCGACACCCGAAAGCTTTTTCGCGAGCTTTCGGGTGTTATTTTAAATAATATAAATATATAAATTTTTTATAAATAGTGTTGAAATTATGCAGCGGTTGTGATATAATATAAAAAGGATTTTATTGCAAAGGCGGTGACTTCAATGATCGAATGGCAGGAGCTTTTAAATGCACTTCGCACGTTTATTGAGGACTTTATTCTGTTTCCGATCAACAACATGCATCCCGTGATCGACTTACTGGATATTTTACTGTTAACGGGCTTGCTTTACTATTTATACAGATTTGTCAGAAGACGCAGAGCCGGAAAGCTGTTGATTGGCGTTGCGGCTTTGTTTGGCATATTTATGATCTGCAGCGTACTGGACATGAAGGCGCTGGGATTGATCATGGATAATTTTCTGACGGTCGGTTTGGTGGCTGTCGTTATCATCTTCCAGCCCGAGCTGCGTGATGCGCTTGAGCGCGTGGGCAGCACTTCGCTTCGCATCGGTCGCTTCGGCAGCGGAGAAAGAATGGGTACGGCTGCGGAGATCGAGCACGTGTCTGCTGAGATCGCGTCTGCTGCTTGCTCGCTTTCTTCTGAAGGGTACGGTGCGCTGATCGTAGTACAGCGTACGACCAAGTTGCAGGATTACATGGACAAGGGAGAAAGATTGGATGCCAAGGTATCTGAGAAGCTCTTGAGAAATATTTTCGTCAATAAAGCTCCCTTGCACGACGGTGCTGTGATCATTGAAGGAGACCGCATTGCGGCTGCCGCATGCAAGCTTCCTCTTTCGGATAACGAGGAAGTCGTGCACGATTTGGGTACGCGCCATCGCGCAGGTGTCGGCATTACCGAGGTCAGTGACGCTATGGTCATTATCGTCTCCGAGGAGAACGGTATTATTTCCATTGCTTTTGGCGGATCTCTTTACAGAAACTATGATTATAAGAATCTACACGATGCGCTGTATAGCTTTATGGAGTATCGTAAAAAGAAGCCCGCAGCACAGAATGGTGCAAGAATTTCCGATTCCATTGATACCGATGACAAGACCAACGATAACGGCGAGGAGGGTGTAAGATGAAAAACAATAATACTGCATCGCCCGCTTTCAAGGAAAAGAAGAGCATCAGCATTGCCGCGCTGATCGGGTGCTTTATCGTAGCGTTCAGCATCTGGCTCTACGCACAGGCGACAAACGACGATATCATTACCAAAACCTATAATCAGATCCCGGTAGTGGTGGACGATGCGAGCCTGACCGAGTTTAACCAAAACAATCCGGAGATCGATTTTGATTCCTTGAGCGCACAGTTTGCGTCTATCTCCATTCGTGGCACAAACCGTGAGCTTGCCAAGATCGATGCACAAAACATACGCCTTTCCGTGGATATCCGAACCGCTGTTGACGGTGTTGCTACCGTGAAAGCATATTTGGTCGGTGAAAGCGCGAATGGCGATAAGGTAGAGCTCAAGGACTATGATATTACACCTGCGGTGGTTACGGTAAACGTCTCCAAAGAGGTTGCTTGCACGGTTGAGCTGCCTGCTACCGTGGAAAAGGTGGAAAAAGTGGATGACGTTGATACCGTCGTTCAGTACAGCCTTGCACTCGTGGAGGAGAATATCAGCTTTAAGGTCATCGGTACGGAACAGGAGGTATCCAAGATCGACAGCGTTAAGATCAGATTGGATCTCTTGAATTTTGATCCGAGTATCGTAGGACAACAGCAAATGACGGTTGCAAGCGCCAGCTTCTTAGATGAGAATGGTGAAGAGCTGTTTAACAATTCCAATCCTATCGATGGAATTCGTTACACGCTGCCTACCGTTATGGTCAACGTTGCTCCTGTGGATGCCGCCCCCGTGAACGGAACGGAAAATGGCAACTCATAAGTATGAATGCGCTTTAGGGATGGTGATCGAATCGGTCACTGTCCCTTTGGACGCACAGGAGCAGGAAGTCTTTGCAAAAGCAAAGCAAAGATTAAAGAAGATTGGGCAGCAGCCGGGGCAATATACCTTCAGCTTGTTCAAAAGATCGGTTGATGCAAGAGACCGTGCGAACGTGCAGTTTGTTTATTCGGTGCTGGCGGTGCATGCCGACGGCACATACCCTGCCAATCAAGCGTTGCTGCAGCGGCAAAAGATCAGACTTTTGCAAGCAGAGCCGTTGCTGCCGGAATATGGACAGGCTGTTTTGAGCGCACCGCCCTTGGTGGTTGGCATGGGACCTGCCGGGTTGTTTGCGGCGCTCATGCTTGCACGTAACGGATATCGTCCGATCATTATAGACAGGGGAGATTGCGTTAAGGATCGTGTAAAAAGCGTGTCTGATTTCTATAGGACGCAACAGCTCGACACGGATTCCAACGTACAGTTTGGTGCGGGCGGAGCAGGCACGTTTTCGGATGGTAAGCTCATGACGCGCATTCATGACCCCAAATGCACCTACGTGCTCAAAACCATGGTGGAGCACGGTGCACCTGCGGATATCATGCTGCTTTCCAAGCCTCACGTTGGTACCGATATGCTTCGTACCGTAGTGGATCATATGCTTGAAAGCATTGAGACACTCGGGGGAAAAGTGATGTACCGCTGCAAGCTTGACGGTTTTGATCAGAACGCTGACGGGTTGGTCACGGCGCATACCACGCAAGGGGATATTTTGTGCAGTTCGATCGTGCTTGCGGTTGGGCATAGTGCACGCGATACCTATCAAATGCTGCTGCAAAAGCAAATGGAGCTTGTCGCCAAACCGATATCTGTCGGTGTCAGAATTGAGCATTTGACCTCGGATATCGATTGCGCACTGTACGGTGATTTTGCAGGACACCCTGCACTTGGACATGCAGAGTACGCACTATCGGATACGCGCACGCAGCGCGGTGTGTACACGTTTTGCATGTGTCCGGGGGGAGAGGTCATGGCTGCGGCGTCAGAGCAGGGAGGACTTGTGGTTAACGGCATGAGTAATCGTGCAAGAGACGGGCGCAATTCCAATGCAGCCGTGGTGGTTTCGCTGGGCTGTGAGGATTATGAGGCGGTTAATGGCAGCCTGGTTGAAGGTGCAATCGCGTTGCAAAGAAGCTTCGAGGCAAAAGCGTTTGCTTTGGGCGGATCTGATTTTACAGCACCCATTCAGACGGTTGGAGACTATTTGCATGGCAGAAGTGCACATGAGCCTTCTCGCGTGATGCCCACTTATATGAATGGCAAAACCAAAACGGCGGACCTCGCAACTATTTTTCCTGAAGCGGTCAATCGCACACTTCGATACGGGTTGGAGATCTTTGATACCAAGATCCAAGGGTTTGCCGCAGAAGATGCGATTTTGACCGGCGCGGAAACCAGAACGAGTGCGCCCGTGCGCATTTCGCGAACCGAGCAGAGAAATGCGATCGGTTTTCCTTACGTTTATCCTTGCGGCGAAGGAGCAGGATACGCCGGCGGCATCACAAGTGCGGCAGTGGACGGCGTGAACACAGCGCTTGCAGTGATGAAGCGCACAGCACCTTTCCGCGACTGATATGATATTTTAGCATATTGACATTTTTGAGAATTTAGAAAAAATAATTTTGAAAAAGAATTGTTATCATGCTCTGTCGGTGCCGATGAGACCGAGGAGAAATGGAACGAAACGGATGAAGGATTTTAATCATGAACGAACTCAAAAGAGAGCGCGTGTGGTCGGTCTTGTATACGCCTGACGAGGGCGAGACCGATCAAAGAATTGCGCATATTGCACAGCATGTCGGTGTATCGCATATCACCGCCAGACTGCTTTATAACAGGGGATACGATACTCCCGAAAAGGCGTATTCATTTATGAACGTAAACGTATCGTCCTTGCACGACCCTTATTTGATGAAGGATATGGATAAGGCTGTCGAGAGAATTGCAAAGGCGATTGAAAAAGGCGAAACGATTGCAATTTACGGAGACTATGACGTGGACGGCGTCACTTCCGTTACGTCTATTTACCTTTATCTGCAAAGCAAAGGCGCGGATATCGTATACTATATTCCCAGCAGAGATAAAGAGGGTTACGGATTGTGCGATGCAGCGATCGAGGTGCTGGCGGATCATGGCGTTACCTTGATCGTTACGGTCGACACCGGCATTACTGCGGACCGTGAAGTCGAATTTGCCGCACAAAAGGGAATTGACATGGTCATTACCGACCATCACGAATGCCGTGCCGAGTTGCCTTGCGCGTGTGCGGTGGTCAATCCGCACAGACCCGATTGCCCGTATCCTTTTAAGGAGCTTGCGGGTGTAGGCGTTGTATTTAAGCTGATCTGCGCGTATGAGATGTATGAATACCGCAAATGCGGCAAATCTGATGCACAGGCAATTGAAGCTGTGTGCCGTGATTACGTGGACCTGACCGCAATCGGTACGATCGCAGACGTTATGCCGATCATTGATGAGAACAGATATATTGTGTCCGTCGGACTTGAGGCGGTGCAAAACACGCAAAGATGCGGCTTGGATGCCTTAATTGAGGCGTCTTCATATAATCCGAACGCAAGACAGGATCAGCCGCCCAAGAGAAAAAAGATCACGTCGGGCTTTATAGGGTTTGGTATTGCGCCCAGAATCAACGCAGCCGGCAGAATCAGCAGTGCTACCAAGGCGGTTGAATTGCTGCTTGAGCAGGATCCCGATGCGGCAAGAGAACGTGCCGAGGAGCTTTGCAAGATCAATACGCAGCGTCAGATCGAGGAAAACCGCATTGCCGAGCAGGCGTATAAAACGATTGAACAGCAGCATGACTTCCAAAACGACAAAGTGATCGTACTGGAGGATGATTCCTGGCAGCAGGGCATTATCGGTATTGTATCGTCCAGAATTACGGAAAAATACGGCTTGCCCTCCGTGCTGATCTCGTTTGACGGCGCAACGCGAGGCTATGCAAGTCTTGACGACGTTGGCAAGGGCTCCGGCAGAAGCATCAAGGGTATGAACCTTGTGGACGCTTTGACGTATTGCAGTGATCTTTTAACCAGATACGGCGGCCATGAGCTTGCTGCAGGCTTGTCTATTGCAAGATGCAATATTGATGAGTTCCGACAGAGAATTAATCAGTACGCAAGAGAAAACCTTGACAGCGATGCGTTGGATATCCGATATGAGGCGGACTGCGAGGTGGACGTTCAGCAGCTTACCATGCCCTTGGCGGCTGAGCTTTGTGCGCTTGAACCCTTTGGCGTTGCCAATCCCACGCCTGAGCTGGTTTGCAGAAATCTGACCGTCTATAAGATCATTCCGCTCGGTGCAGGCAAGCATTGTAAGATCATTCTTGCCAAGGATGGTTTGCAGATGCAGGCTGTTTGGTTCGGAACTCCCGCATCGACCTGTCCCTTCAGCGTTTCGGATTGCGTGGACGTGATGTTCCAGCTCAGCATTAACGAGTACCAGAACGTCAAAAGCCTGCAGTTGATCGTTAAGGATATGCGTATTTCTGACGATTACGCTGAAAAGTGCCGTTTTGAAAGGGAAAGATATCAACAGATCCTGGAGGGAGATATGTTCAGCGCAGCAGAAAACATATTGCCGGGCAGAGACGATATCGCAGAGGTATATAAGCTGTTGCGCAGAGAATGCCGCATAGGCCATAATACTTTTTCACATAAGACGCTGCTCTCCACGCTGAATCTTACCTCGGCTCTCCAAATCAACTATATCAAGTTAAAATTCATTATTGCTATTCTTTCGGAGCTCAATCTTTGCGGTGTGAAAGAGCCCGGAGAAAATCTGTACATTTTTGACGTATACTGTAACGTAGCTAAGACCAACATTGAAAATTCGGAGATACTGAAAAAGCTGCGTATGCAATGTCAATAACTTCAAGAGGAAATTTTATGCAAAATTCGGTTCATACTGATATTACGAGGCTGCTTGATATTCTCAAGGCGACCGGAAAAAAATATGATGTGGAAAAGATCACGCGAGCGTTTGAATACGCGGACAATCTGCATGAAGGACAGTATCGCGTCAGCGGTGAAAAATATATATCTCACCCGGTTGCCGTCGCGGAGATCGTAGCCGGACTGGAGCTTGATACCGACTCTATCTGTGCTGCGCTTCTTCACGATACCGTGGAGGACTGCGCGGAAAAGACCAACCTCAAGGAGATTGAAAAGCTGTTTGGCAAGGATGTTGCCGTACTGGTGGACGGTCTTACCAAAATCGTTGCTCTTCAGGTTGAGGATAAGGAAGAGGCGCATATTGAAAACCTACGTAAGATGCTGCTTGCCATGTCCAAGGACGTACGAGTCATCTTTATCAAGCTGTGCGATAGATTGCATAACATGAGAACGCTTGAAGTCAAGCCTGACCATAAGCGCAGAATCACCGCGCTTGAAACCATGCAGGTCTATGCCCCTTTGGCACACAGACTCGGTATGCAAAAAATCAAGCAGGAGCTGGAAAATCTCGGTGTACGTTATCTTGACCCGATCGGCTACGAGGAAGTGCGCGGCGGCATTGAAAGCAAATACGGACAAAGCTTGAATTTCATTGAAAATATTCGCCAGACCGTAGGTGCAAAGCTGGAGGAAAATCATATTTCCTACACGCTTGAGGGCAGAATCAAGACTGTATACAGTATCTATAAAAAGATGTTCTCGCAGGGCAAGACCTTTGACGAGATCTACGACTTTTATGCAATGCGTATCATCGTCGATACGGAGCTGGAGTGTTATACCGTGCTTGGTATTATTCACGAGATGTTCAACTCCATGCCCGGCAGATTCAAGGACTATATTTCCACGCCTAAGCCGAATATGTACCGTTCCTTGCATACGACCGTTATCGGACGTTCCGGTATTCCGTTTGAGGTGCAGATCCGTACTTGGGAAATGCATCATATTGCGGAATACGGTATCGCAGCGCATTGGAAGTATAAATCGGGTGCAACCTCCAAGGAGGATATGGACAAAAAGCTGGAATGGATCGCACGTCTGATCGAAACCGAAGACGATGCGCGTGATCCCGACGAGTTTATGCATGCGCTCAAGACCGATATATTCCATGACGAGGTGTTTGTGTTTACCCCCAAGGGTGACGTCATTGCCTTGCCGCAGGGCGCAACCGCGATCGATTTTGCGTATGCGATCCACTCTGCTGTCGGTAACCGTATGATCGGTGCCAAGATCAACGGCAGTATCGTCCCTATTGACCGCGTACTGGAAAACGGTGAGATCGTCGAAGTGTTGACCACCTCCGCGTCTAAGGGACCCAGCAAGGACTGGCTCTCCATTGTCAAGACCGGTGAAGCAAAGGCAAAGATCCGTCAGTGGTTCAAGCGCGAAAAGCGTGATGAGAACATCATTGAAGGTAAGACGCAGTTTGAAGCAGAGATCAAAAAGACCTTGTCCAAGGTCTCGGAGACCGTGCGAAACGAAATCTGCGCAGCTATTGCGCAGAGAATCGGCTTTGCCAGCGCAGACGATCTTTACAATGAGATCGGATACGGCGGTCTTTCCATTACTAAAATTGCAAACAAGATCAAGGATGAGGCTTCCAAGTATGTGATCGTAGAAGCAGAGCCCGTGCCCGAGATCACCGAGGACGAGATGGTGTCCTCGCCTGCAAGAACCAAAAACGTGCGCTCCAACAGTGGCATTATCGTGGATGGAGAAACGGGATGTCAGGTTAAGTTTGCCAAGTGCTGCAACCCCTTGCCGGGTGACCGCGTGATCGGCTTTATTACCAAGGGTTACGGTATTTCGATCCATAAGTATGATTGTCCCAACGTGACAAGCATTATCGATCACAGTGAGTATGCGGACCGCTGGGTAAAGGCGGAATGGGAGCACGGACATAACGAGGGCAGCAATGCTGGTGTGTACGAGGCGTTTATTCAGCTGCACACCGAGGACAGAATTGGTATGCTGGCAGATATTGCGACGGCTCTTGCAGATATGCGCGTTGCAATTTTGTCGGTCAATTCCCAAAAGAGGTCCAACGGTATGGGCATCATCAATCTTAAGGTCAGCTGTAAAAATACAGATCATTATCAGTCCATTATGTCAAGACTTAAGTCGCTTGCGGGCGTTGTGGACGTTGTAAGAGGGTATTCGTCATGAAAGCAGTATTGCAAAGAGTGAAATGTGCAAAAGTTGAGGTTGACGGTAAGGTCGTC
The DNA here is from genome assembly GCA_045587385.1 of Eubacteriales bacterium. GTDB lineage: Bacteria > Bacillota > Clostridia > Oscillospirales > CAG-272 > SVQP01. Next base: position 43,117 of record JAZNCE010000120.1, on the reverse strand, counting down.
GGCGAATGCGGAAACGGTTTGATGATCCTGCTTGGCGTTGCCAAGGAGGATACGGAGGAGGATGCTAAGCTGCTTGCCGAAAAGATCGTCAAGCATAGAATCTTCCGCGATGAAAACGGCAAGATGAACCTGTCCGTTAAGGATATTGACGGCGAGATACTGGTTGTTTCGCAATTTACATTGTTGGCAGAGTACAGACACGGCAACAGACCCGATTTCTTTGCATCTGCCGCACCCGATGAAGCAAACAGACTTTACGAATACTTTATTTCGTTGGTGCAACCTCACGTACACCACGTAGGTCACGGCATTTTCGGTGCTGATATGGACGTTTCCTTGACCAACTGGGGACCTGTCACCATCGTAATGGACAGCCAAGTTCTGAAAAAGAATAAAGGATAAATTGTTATGAAACTGAACATTGAAGGCAAGGTCAACGTATACTACGTGCAGACCTTGTGCATGATATTCTATCCCGGTGAGAAATTTTCCGAGGATCAGGAGATTGCTCCCGATACTCCCGTGCTGGATCTGCACGTGCAGGAGAATGATCAAGGATACGTGGTGGATGCTACGTTGACGCAGGGAACTAAAACGGCGAGCACGCAAAAGGTGTATGCTTGGCGCGAGGATATAGACAAGGATCGCTTGCTCAAGCTCGCTTTGGGCGACGCTTTACTCGTCGTGTGCGGCGAGGTGTGCGGATACCGTCCCTCTTGGGGGATGCTGACGGGCGTGCGCCCCTCTAAGGTTGCAACCGACCTGCTTAAAAAGGGTGTCAGCAAAACGCGTATCAAAAAGATACTGTCAAGTGAATATTTCGTGATTCCCAAAAAGGCTGCGCTCGCAACAGACGTAGCCCTTAACGAGGCAAGATTGATCGCAACGCCCGACAAAAGGGATTGCAGCGTTTACGTATCTATTCCGTTTTGCCCGACAAGATGTGCATATTGCTCATTCGTATCGTACACCTCCAAACGCCTGCTTTCGCTGATCCCCGATTATTTGGCAAAGCTGTGCGATGAGATCAAGGACGTATTCGCTTGCATCAACCGTATGGGGCTTTGCGTCAAAACGGTTTATATCGGTGGCGGAACGCCCACCATTCTGGAGGCGGATCAACTGCGCATGCTGCTTTCCGTGATTGCAGAATCGACCGATGTGAACAAGCTTGAGGAATACACTCTGGAATCCGGCAGACCCGATACTATCACGGCTGAAAAGTTTGCTGTTGCCAAGCAGTACGGTGTAACGCGCGTCAGCGTCAATCCGCAGATCCTTTGCGACGAGGTACTGCAAGGAATTGGCAGAGCGCACAACAGCGAGGACTTCTATCGCGCGTTTGAAATTGCAAGAGAAGCGGGATTCAAGGTTATCAATACCGATTTGATTGCGGGCTTGCCCGGTGACAAATTCTCTACCTTTGCTGCGTCTTTTGACCGCATTCTGGCACTCAAGCCCGAGAATATCACCGTTCATACCTTCTGTGTCAAAAAGTCAGCTGAAATTTTGCAAAAAGACGCTAAGGTCTACGATATCCGTGGCGGTGACACCGGCAAATGCGTGGATTACTCGCAGATCAAGGCGATGCATGAGGGATATAAGCCATACTATATGTACAGACAAAAGAACACGGTCGGTAATTTCGAAAACGTCGGGCTTGCAACCGAGGGTAACGAGGGACTCTATAATATCTACATGATGGAGGAGGTTCACTCGATATTTGCAGCCGGTGCAGGCGCGGTGACAAAGGCGGTGGATTACGTACCTGCCGATGGTTCCAAGCCGTTCATCAAAAGATTTTTCAATGACAAATATCCTTATGAATACTTAAGAAATGAAAACGGAAAGCAAAAGCTTGAGGAAATAGAACTTTTCTATTCTGAAAGAAGCCTACTTGACTGATACTTAGATATTTCAAAGGAGTATTTATGCACGTAACCAAAACATGCTATACGCATAAGGAAGCTGTTGAATTTCTTGAAAAATGCGACAGCGCGTTTGATCAAAGAATAGATTGTGCGGTCTCTATGATCCTGGAGAAGGCAAACCGCTTTTTGTGCCTTGCAGGACCAAGCTGCGCGGGAAAAACCACAACTGCAGAAAAGATTACGAAAAAACTGGCGGATCGCGGTGTAAAAACGCACGTGATCTCTATTGACGATTTCTTTTATAATATGGATTATCTGCTTGCCATGGCTGAAAAAAAGGGCGGCGAGCTTGATATGGATTCTGTCGCTGCACTCGATCTGGATGCTTTTGCGGAGTGTCTTATACAGATCGTCAGTTCGGGCAGAGCCATGATTCCGTATTTTGATTTTCATACGCACAATAGGGGCGGATACAGGGAATTTGCATGCGAGAAGGACGATATCGTCATTTTTGAAGGCATCCAAGCGGTATATCCGGAACTGACGTCTTTGATCAATCCTTACGGTATGACTTCCATATTTGTCTGTCCCGATAGTGCTATTGAGGTTGGAGATCAGGTCTTTGAGCCTAATGTTTTCCGCTTCTATCGCAGAATCGTACGTGATGCACAATACAGATCTGCCGATGCGCAGAGAACATTGGAAGTATGGCGCGGCGTTCGTAACAACGAGGATGCCAATATTTTCCCGTATAAGGATGCTTGCGACATGGTCGTAGATTCCACCATGGCATACGATCTGCATCTGTTGACCCCGTATTTGCGTGAGCTTTTGCCCCAAGTGGAGGAGCAGAGCAGATACTATCTGCGCGCGCTCGATATTTTGAATCGCATCAAGCATATTGAGCCGATTTCGGCTAAACTTTTGAAAGAAGATTCGCTTTATCGCGAGTTTATTAAGTTCTGATTGATAAAAGCCTCTCATAAAGATGATATGAGAGGTGGTGAGTGTTACGAATAGTCAAAGACTACCGTCGTTTGCCGGCGGAGCTGCATTGCTTGCCATTTCAGCTGTGATCGTGAAGCTGATAGGCGTTTGCTATAAGATTCCCCTTGTACATCTTCTCGGCACACAGGGAATGGGATATTTCAATGCGGCATATGACGTTTACGCATTACTGTGTGTCATATCAACGACAGGGTTGCCGGTTGCGGTTTCGGTATTGATCAACCGCTATCCCGCATGTCAAAAACGCATATTTCGATTGTCGCTGGTCTTGTTTTCGGTGCTTGGCTTGCCCGCGACATTAGCAGTATTCTTTGGAGCTGACGCGATATCCTTATGGATCGGTGCGCCTGCTGCGGCACAAAGTCTTCGTTTTATCGCCCCGTCTGTTCTGTTTATTTGCTTATCGGGAGCATTTCGCGGTTATTATCAATCAAAACGCAATATGGTGCCGACCGCTGTATCGCAAGTCATTGAGGCAGCGGGAAAGCTGCTGTTTGGTCTGGTATTTGCCCGAATTGCCATCACAATGCAGGGAGGAACGGCAACTGCGGCTGCTTTTGCGGTGTTGGGCTTAAGCACCGGTACGCTTTTAAGCTTGCTGTATCTTGTTTTATGTGGCAAGAGGGCACTGGATTCCGAGCATGCAAAAACAGTGTCACACAGACAACTGCTAAAGCAATTGTTAGCCGTAGCGTTTCCCGTCACACTTGGAGCTGTCCTGGCAGGATTTTCCAAGGTCATTGACCTTGCACTGATTATGCGTAGACTGCAGGATGGCGGCATATCGCAGGATGCGGCAATCGCACTGTACGGCTGTTACAGCTCTATGGTGATACCGCTGTTTAACGTCGTTCCAACGCTGTTTGGCTCACTTGCCACGTCTTTAGTACCGCATCTGAGCTACGCGATCGTGCACAAGGACGTTGCAGCGCAAAAGCAGATACTTTCTACTGCGTTTCGTTGGGGCGTGGCAATCAGCTTGCCTGCTTCCATCGGTATGGGAATGATGAGCAAGCAGATACTGAGCTTGCTGTTTTCGGGAACAGGCGAGATAGGGACAGCCGTTCCGCTTTTGGTGATCGTATGCATGGCTGTGCCAGCAAGCTGCTTGATCTCTGCTACAAGTGCCGTATTGCAAGCTTACGGATATGCGTGGATACCTATGGTTTCCACAGCAATCGGATGTGCCGTCAAGGCGGCAAGCTTGTACGTGTTGTGTGCAGAGCCGAGGATCGGCATCCTCGCTGCCCCGGTCAGCACGTTGCTTTGCTGCACGGTTACCGTCTGTGCAAATCTTATATTCGTTGCAAAATATACGCCCGACTTTGGCTTTACAAAGCAGCTGCTTCGGTCGGTTGCGTCAACGGCAATTGCCGTAGGCGCGGCAGCCGTCTTGCAAAGAATGCTGCAGGTGCGCTTTGAGTCGGTCTTTATCAATGTGATTGTACCGATTGCTGTCGCGGTCGTTACCTATATACCTATTGCGTTGAAAAGCGGATTGATCCGCATTTCCGATATACAATCAATTTTAAAAAAATAGAGAAAAGGATATCTGAAGATGGACGTTCAAAATAAAATTACCGCGTTGCTTGCTAAGGACAGATATACGTTTGACGATCTTGTTGACGTCGTGGTCGTATTGCGTAGTGAACAGGGATGCCCTTGGGACAGAGAGCAGGATCACAAGAGCATTCGAAACGATTTTATAGAAGAAACTTATGAGGTGATCGAAGCGATTGATACGGAGGATCCCGTATTGCTTCGCGAGGAGCTCGGCGACGTTTTGTTGCAGGTCGTGTTTCATGCACGCATTGAAGAGCAGGAGGGAAGATTTGATATCACCGACGTTGCAAATGACATCTGTGTCAAACTGATCCACCGTCATCCCCACGTATTTGGAGAGGTACAGGTCAAGGATTCCGCGCAGGTGCTGCAGAATTGGGATGCTATCAAGAGCGAAGAAAAGCAGCGCATTTCGGTAACGGATAAGCTGCGTGCAATTCCGCCCATGTATCCTGCGCTGCTCAGAGCACAAAAGGTTGGAAAAAAAGCGTCTTGCTTTGATTTTGCCAATGCAGAGGAGGCGCGCGATAAGGTGCTTGAAGAAGTGGCAGAGGTCATGGAAGTAACGAACGATCCCGTTGAAGCAGAAAAGGAGATCGGGGACTTGCTGCTTGCCGTTACCAGCCTTGCCCGTATGCTGCATGTCAACGCAGAGGAGGCGCTCTTCCACGCCACCAATCGCTTTATCGACCGCTTTGAAGCAATTGAAAAAGCAGTTGAAGAACGCGGTCTGGATATCACTGCGGCAGACCGTGACGAGCTGGAAAGAATTTGGGACGAAAACAAGAAAAAAATCTTGTAAATCCTGTGATATTTTCTATATAAATTTGCCAAAATCCCTTGCAATATATAACATATTGTGGTATAATAAGTAATGTAAATCTATATATAGAAAGGAAGTTCAAAAATGAACAAGACTCAACTTATTCAAAAGATCGCCGAGAACGGCAACATGACCAAGAAAGATGCTGAGGTTGCTCTGAACGCAGTTGTTGCAGCTATCGCTGACGCTGTAGCAGCAGGTGAGAAGGTTCAGGTTTCCGGCTTCGGTAGCTTTGACATTAAGGCTCGCGAGGCAAGAACCGGCAGAAACCCCAAGACCGGTGAGGCTGTTGAGATCGCTGCCAGCAAGAGAGTTGTTTTCTCTGCAGCTCAGGCGCTCAAGGATAAGCTCAACTAATCCATGCGACTTGATAAATTCCTGAAAGTTTCCAGAATCATCAAAAGACGAACGGTAGCCAATGAAGCGTGCGATGCGGCGCATATTTGCGTCAACGGTAAGCAAGCAAAGGCTTCCTATGACGTCAAGGTAGGCGACGTGATCGAGGTTACGTTCGGTCAGCGTACCTTAAAGGTGCGCGTGCTCGACGTGCGCGAGTATACCGCTAAAGCGGATGCTGCGTCGCTTTACGAGGTGATCTCATAATTTTGGGAAATCCGCATATATTGTACTGGCAGTGCTCAAAACTGCCAGTACGGTAAAGCGGAGGCTTATTATGGGAAACGAACAAGGCAAGCATTCGGTCTTGCTGCATGACAGAAGAGATATGCGCATTGAGGGAGTAACCGAGGTCGTCAGCTTTGACGAAACCTACGTCATGCTCAAGACGCAATGCGGTGATATGGCAATTGAGGGAAAAGACCTGAAAATTGCAGTTTTAGAGATTGACGCCGGGATTGTGGTGCTGTCGGGTACCGTTTCCGGTGTTTACTATTCAGACCCTCAGAATAAAGAAAAGCGCAGCTTTGTCAAAAAGCTGTTTTCGTAAGTGATTTATGGAGCTTTCGCAAAAGGCTCTTGCAATGCTGTTTCTTGGTGGGATTCCCGTGGGGGCGGTCTTGCATTTGATTTACGCACTCACAGACCTCGGAGCGTTACCCGAAGGCTTGTGTAAGAGATTGATCTGTAACGCAAAAGACTTTATTTTTATGCTGGTTGCCGGGATAGCCGCAATCATAACCGTTTATTACGTCAATAAAGGCGAATTTCGGTATTTGATTGTCGTAGGCATTGCAGTAGGATACGTGTTATCGCACGTCGCACTCGGGAAGTTTGTCATAGGCGCAAGAAACACGCTCCTGCACTTGCTAAGCGTGCCGTTGTCGCGGGCATGGTCCATTACGTTTGGCAGGCTTGCAGGCAGAATACGCGCCCGATCGTTGCATAAGAGAACGCAAGTCAGAACAAAAATATTGATGCTGCTTGCATCAAATGGATTTGAAAATTAACGGAGGCAAAAGCATGGATCAGGAAAATCAACAACAGGGAACTGTATCGGAGAGCACCAAGGCTAATGCAAAGGTGCTGTTTCGTTGCGCCTTGGTTGGCATTGTGATCATATCTCTGTGTACTTTTGTGTCCGGTGTCATGATATATAATGCCAATCAGGAAAGAATCAACGAGCTGGAGCAGCAGATTGAGGATAAGCAGGAGCAGGTGGATGAGCTGAAGTTCTTAATCGATTCTCCCATAGATTTTGATTACATCGTGCGCATCGCTCGTGAAAAGCTGGGATTGCACTTCCCGGACGAAACCATCTTCCATAAGGACTAAAGGTGACACCATGGCAGAAAAAAAGACAGGAAACAAGATCATTGCACAAAATAAAAAGGCGTGGCACGAATATTTTGTGGATGAGAAGTATGAGGCGGGCATCGCGCTCTTTGGCACCGAGGTCAAAAGCATCCGCGGCGGTAAGGTCAATCTCAAGGATGCATACTGCGATATCAAGGACGGCGAGCTTTTTGTAAAGGGCATGCACGTAAGTCCCTACGAGCAGGGAAACATTTTTAATAAAGATCCGCTGCGCGACAAAAAACTGCTCATGCACAAAAAAGAGATTATGAAGCTGCACGGTCTTGTGTCGCAAAAGGGTTTTACGCTCATCCCGCTGTCGCTGTATTTCAGCGGCTCGCACGTCAAGGTCGAAATCGGACTTTGCCGTGGTAAAAAGCTGTATGATAAGCGAGATGACGCTGCCAAGCGCGACGCGGACCGCGTTATTGAACGCAGTATGAGAGATCGCAATAAAGCTGAATAATGGGAAAGACCGCACTTTTTTGTAAAAGTGCGGTCTTTTTTTGTGTTTAGGGGTTTATTATCGCGTTTTAATATGTTATAATAATTGCATAAATGAAAAAGGGGAATGACTATGACGGATATTGAAAAGAAAAAAGCTGCCAAAGCCTTTGCAGAATATTGGAAAGACCGTGGTGATGAAAAGAGCGACAGTCAGTCCTTTTGGTTGGCGCTGCTTCGTGATGTACTGGGTGTTGCGGAACCCGAAAAGTATATTCTGTTTGAGGAACGTGTAAAGCTTGACCATACCAGTTTTATTGACGGTCACATTCCCGCGACACACGTTCTGATTGAGCAGAAAAAGAAGAGCCTGAATTTGCGAAGCCCCATTCGCCAGTCGGATGGAACATTGCTCAATCCTTTTCAACAGGCGCAGCGATACTCTGCAGGACTTCCGTACTCGCAGCGCCCCCGCTGGATCATTACTTGTAACTTTGAAGAGTTTCTCATTTACGATATGGAAAAGCCTACGGGTGAGCCGGAGAGCATTTTGCTTAAAGACCTCGGTAAGGAATATTATAGATTACAATTTCTTGTGGAAGAAAAAAGCGAGTTTTTGCACCGTGAAGAGCAGATTTCTATTCAGGCAGGCGAGCTTGTCGGCAAACTGTATGACGCCATTTTAAAGCAATATATCAATCCCAATTCAAAGGAATCGCTGCACAGCTTAAATATCCTTTGCGTTCGTCTCGTATTTTGTCTTTACGCAGAGGACTCGGGGATTTTTGGTGAGCATAACAAATTCAACAATTATATCAAAAGCTTTGCGCCTAAGGACGTCCGTCGTGCCTTGATCGACCTGTTCCATGTGCTTGATACCAAGGAACAAGACCGTGACCCCTATATGGACGATCAGTTGGCGTCTTTTCCGTACGTTAATGGTGGCTTATTTGCCGATGAAAATATTGAAGTCCCCAATTTTACGCAGGAGATTATCGATCTTTTATTACACAAAGCAAGCGAGGACTTTGACTGGTCGCAGATCAGCCCCACGATTTTCGGTGCGGTCTTTGAGTCAACCTTGAACCCAGAAACCCGTCGCAGTGGCGGGATGCACTATACCTCTATTGAAAACATTCACAAGGTCATTGATCCTTTATTCCTTGATGAGCTTCGTGAGGAATTTGATGAGATTCAGACTTTGAAAGTACCAAAGATCCGCATCGATAAGGCAGAAGCTTTCCGCGAGAAGCTGTCAAAGCTGACATTCTTTGATCCCGCTTGTGGCTCGGGTAATTTTCTGACCGAAACTTATATATCCTTGCGTTTGCTTGAAAATAAGGCGTTGAAGCTCAAATACGAGGACAATATCGTATTTGACTTTGGCGATATTATCAAGGTATCTATCGGACAATTCTATGGCATTGAGATCAACGACTTTGCCGTCACCGTTGCAAAAACAGCTCTTTGGATCGCTGAGTCACAGATGATGAAGCAGACCGAAGAGATATTAAATACCAATCTCGATTTTCTTCCGCTGAAATCTTATGCCAATATTGTGGAGGGAAATGCTCTGCGCGTCGCTTGGGAGAGCATTGTCCCGAAGGACGAGCTTGATTATATTATGGGCAATCCGCCTTTCGTTGGACAATCCAATAGAACCAAAGATCAATCAAATGATATGAATTTGATTTTTGGCCAAGGAAACATTATCACGAAACAAGATTATGTATTGTGTTGGTATGAAAAAGCAATTTCTTTTTTGAACGCAAATAATCTGTATACTGTTTGTGTTGCCTTTGTTTCTACTAATTCAATTTGTCAGGGCGAATCTGTTCCAACATTTTGGAAACATATGGTCGAAGAACACGGTGCTGAAATTCAATTTGCATATCCATCTTTTATATGGGATAGCGAAGCAAATGAGAAGGCTCACGTTCATTGTGTCATTGTTGGATTTACAAATCACAAGACCAACAAAACCAAATACTTGATAAATGACGGAGGAATAAGGAGGGTAGAGCATATAAATGGATACCTTTATGATGCTCCCGATATTTGGTTAGAGAATAGAACCAATAAGGCTGATAAAAATTTCCCCAAAATGACTACAGGTAGTCCTCCTACTGATGATGGAGGTCTGTTGCTTACATCTAGTGAAAAGGATGAATTGTTATCAAAACATCCAATATTAGATAAGTATGTAAAGCCATTCATTGGTGCGAGAGAATTTTTGCACGATAAAATGGGGTCCTATTCAAGATATTGTTTGTGGTTTAAGGGTGGAAATCCCGGTGATTACAACAAAATAAAAGAAATAGTTGAAAGATTAGAGCGAGTAAAAGCGTTAAGATTATCAAGCAATGCTGATAGAATACAAAAGATGGCAATGTATCCGTATTTATTCTGCCAAGATCGTCAGCCAAGCACCACGTATTTGGTTATTCCAAGACATTCTTCACAAAACCGCAAATACATTCCTATTGGATTTATGACGCCGGATGTTATAGCAGGTGATGCGTGTACTATTGTTCCTAATATGAATATCTATCAGTTTGGTATAATGACTTCTAATGTGCACAACGCTTGGATGCGCGTAGTGTGCGGTAGAATTAAATCAGACTTTAGATATTCCCCTGCAACATATAACAATTTTCCTTGGCCTACTCCTACGGCAGAACAAAAGGCATTGATTGAAAAAACGGCACAAGATATTCTCGCAGCACGTGCGCTGTATTCGGAAAGTTGTCTTGCAGATCTTTATGATGAATTGACAATGCCGCCCGAACTCCGTAAGGCACACCAAGAAAATGATCGCGCAGTAATGCAAGCATATGGGTTTGATGTAAAAACTATGACGGAGAGTGCTTGTGTTGCGGAATTGATGAAAATGTATCAAAATCTTGTATCGAGGGAGTAATTGATGAACGTATTATTTTTAGGGAACGGGTTTGATTTGGCGCATAAATTGCCCACAAAGTATATAAATTTTCTTAACACTGTTGATAGCTTATCGAAAAGAGATATTACCAAGATTAAAACATTGGGTGATGTATTTTCAAATGTGGAGTTAAACAAAAAAGATAAAGAAATAAGAGAAAGTTATGAAGAGTATCGAGATTTGTATGATTCAACGCCAATAGATGCCACTCCTTTAAGTGCGTTGCACAAATTAACTATTAACAATTTGTGGTACAAATATTTGGCTAAATCTCTCAATGCCGATGTGAATTGGATAGATTTCGAAAAAGAAATTGGTATTATTATACAATCTTTTCAAAATATTTTTTCTCAATGCTCCAATGAGATTGTTCATTATGGGAAATTGGATCAAACTTCAAAATACATAATCACTGAATTCGGGTTCTTTTTGGATCCGATCAATCTAATGGTGCATAATAGAAGTCAAAGAATTATAAATCAAAAATATTTATTAGAGGAGCCTGTTGGTTCAAATAATAGGATTATTGATAAAGATAAGATTGTAAATGAATTATCTGAACAATTAAGTATTTTAGCAGATGGATTACGATTATATCTAAAGTGTTTTGTTGATAATATGATTGATAGAGTCTCTAATACTCAAAGGTTTCCTTGGAAGCAAGCGTTCAAATATTCTGATCACATTATAACTTTTAATTATACCAACACTTATGAAAAGATATATAAATCAAGTAATGTATGGCATATTCATGGCAATATTGATGGAAAGATAGTCATGGGGATTAACCCCGATGTTTCAGACAGCATTGAAAGTGTTGATACCACATTTATTGGATTCAAGAAATATTTCCAACGCATTAAATACAGAACAGATTTAGACTATCTAGAGTTAGTACAGAAGCATAATAATGCTCAAAATTTTGTGCTATATGTTATTGGGCATTCGTTAGATACAACCGATAAGGATATTATAGAGGAAATTTTTGCTGCTTCTACGCAAATATATATACTTAACTATAATGAACAAGATGAGTCCAAGCATATTTCTAATTTGATTAGTATTTTTGGTAAATTAGAGTTTGACAAGATTAGACGAGAAAAAAATGTATACTTTCTACCTATTGATTATGATCTGAAGGGTGTTATGAGAGAGAATAGCCAAACAGAGCAGATTAACAAATGGGCTCAGGCGCTATCACCCTTTTAATCATTTTTAGTTTATTTGTTGTGTGAATTGCAAGAACAATCCCTCGCTCCGAATCGGAACGGGGGATTGTTCTTTAATTATAATATGATTTTGCTATAGATAACGCAAAAGAGTGTTATTCTTCCTCATCCAGCTCCTCGTCATCTTCGATGGGCGTGACAAGCACGGTCAGCTGTGTGACGCGCATATCATCCATTTCATCGACAACGATGCACATATTTTGGTAGGTGAAGCTGTCACCAACGTGCGGGTCTGCGTCCATTGCCTCAACAGCCCAGCCGCCCATGGTTTTGTATTCGCACGCGAATTCATCGTCCTCGTGTTCGATCTCTGCAAAGAAATCATCAATGTTCATATCACCGGAAACCTCATAGGTGTTTTCGCCGGTCTTTCTGAACTCCTTGACAATGACGTCGGATTCATCCCATATGTCGCCGACAAGCTCTTCCAGAATATCTTCCATGGTTACAATACCCATAGTACCGCCAAATTCATCCACGACGATAAGCAAGTGCGTCTTATGCTCACGCATGACGCCGAGTGCGTTGGGCAAGCGCAGGGTTTTATGTACCAGCTTAGGCTTGATCAAAAGGGATTCGATATCGATCTTGGTCACGTCGCCGCCAACCTCGGTCAGCTCCTTATAGAAGTGGTTCAGTACAAGAATACCGATGATATTGTCAATACTGTCACGGTAAACGGGAATACGGGAATAACGTGATTCTTCCGCAATCTGCAGAATGGCTTGGGGATCGTCGTCAATGTCGATCTGTACCATATCAATACGAGGCGTCATGATTTCACGAACCGTGGTTTCGGGGAACTCAAGTGTGGATTGCAGCAGTTCGCCCTGTTCCTCGTCAATAACGCCTTCTTCTTCGACGGTCTCAATGATGGTAGAAAGCTCTTCTTCAGTGACAGTCGGCGCATCCTCGTCGTCAGTGCCCCAAATGCGCTGTAATACGCGCATTGCTGCGGTTACAACAAACACAATAGGGAAGAGAACCCACGCCAAAGCACGAATGGGATAGGCAACGAATTTGGACCACTTTTCCGGTCTTGCCTTACCCATGTTTTTGGGGAGGATCTCACCGAAGATCAGAATGATCACGGTCATGATCACGGTAGTGAGAACGGGTGCCAGTTCATCAGCACCGGAAAAATTGCGCTTTGATAAGAAGTTCAGGATGACAACCGTTGCCGCTGTGGTTGCGGCGGTATTAACCAGATTGTTACCGATCAGAATGGTGCATAGCGTGCCGGTGAAGTTTTCGCTGAGTTCCAAAGCTACCTTTGCGGTTTTGTCGCCGGATTCAATAGCTTTTTTCAGCCTTGCAGGGTTGAGTGAGTTGATGGCGATTTCACTGCTCGAGAAGAAAGCGGAGAGCAGTACGGATAAAAGAATTACGATTAAATAAAAAATCATTGCTCGTTATCCTTCTTTTCATCGGGGATATGGATAACGACTTGGGTAAGTCTGCCATCCTTGACCTCGTCTGCAATGATCTCAACGTCTTCAAAATCAAAGCTTTCTTCTTCCTCGGGCATTCTGCCTAAGGTATCGAACACGAATGAGATCAGCGGTCGTTGTGCAACGGCAGGAGCAGGGGCGGGAAGTCCGATTCTGCCAAACGCTTCTCCCATGGTCATGCGGGAGGTGATGCGGAAGTAGTTGCCGCCAAGCTTGATAAAGTCGGGGTCGACCACGTCATCTTCATCCCAGATCTCGCCAACCAACTCTTCAAGGAAGTCCTCAATAGTCACAATACCAATGGTGCTTGCTTTATCGTCAATGACTACTGCTAAGTAATAACGGTGCTGACGCATGATGGTCAGAAGATCGTCAATATTGGCAGTTGCCTTGACAAAGAAGGCAGGAATGAGCAGGGAGCGCAGCTCGAGCTCGGGATTTTTGAGATATTCTTTGAGAAATGCGCGGATAGGCAACGTACCGATGATGTTGTCAAGATCACCGTCGCAAACAGGAATGCGCGAGTGCGTGGTGTTCATGATGACATCCTTGATCTGCTCGTTGTCCATGGTAACGTCAATATAGAGAATGTCCTGTCGCACGGTCATGACGTCCGCAGCGGTCGTGTCAGCGAATTCCAACGCGGACTTGAGCATATCGCTCTGTTCTTCGTCCACAACGCCCTCTTCCTCGACCGTATCGATGATGTCAAACAGCTCGTCTTCAGTAATGGAAGGCTCTTCTTTCGCCTTGAACACGCGGGAGACCAGCTTGTTCAAAAATGAAAAAACAGCCACAATAGGTGTAAAAAGCTTCATAAGCAAGCGCAAAGGAGTAGCGAACAGCAATGCAATGCTTTCGCTTCTGTCTCCTGCAAGACTCTTGGGAATCATCTCGCCGAAAATAAATACAACTACCGTGACGTATATCGTACATATTAAGTTGATTGCATCCTCGTCGAGCGCCGAAGGGGCTAATAATTGCGCAGCAATGACGGTAGCCACCGAGGCTGCCGCAATGTTTACGATATTATTACCAACGAGAATGGTCGTCAGGGCGCGTTCGAAATGATTGGTAATGTACAAAGCGCGCTTTGCCTTACGGTCACCGTCGTCTGCCTGACTTTTGATTCTGATTTTGTTAAGCACCGTAAAGGCGCTTTCCGTAGCCGAAAAGTATCCGCTGCAGGATACAAGGGCAACAAATACGATTAAAAGCAAAAATAATCGTATACTGTCTCCGTCCATGATGTAGAGTGTTTCTCCTTCTTTCAAAAATTCTCATTTATTATATATGATATGCATACGTTTGTCAAGGGTTTTTTGGAAATATGCAGTATTTTGGCCATCAATGACAGAAAATATGTGTTTTTTTCAAAAACCATTTGCATTTGGCGTATAAGTGTGTTATAATAATGAAGTTATCTATTTGAAGGGAGGGCAGAGTATGCAGGACATGTCCAAATATCAATATCTTGGCAAGATGTGCGACTTGCAGATGCTACGGTCGCTTGATGAGCAGGCAGTACTTTGCCTGAACAGGGAGATCAGAGAATTTTTGATTGAGCGCGTCAGCGAGAACGGCGGACACCTGGCGTCTAACCTTGGCGTTGTGGAACTCAGCGTAGCGCTGCACCGCGTCTTTGATTCTCCTCGGGATCATATCATTTGGGACGTGGGACACCAATGCTACGTACATAAAATGCTGACGGGCAGACTTGACGAATTTGATACGCTGCGACAGAGTGGCGGACTTTCCGGTTTTACCAAGCGCAGCGAGAGTGCGCATGATCCCTTCGGTGCGGGGCATAGCTCTACGTCGATCTCGGCAGCTCTTGGCTTTGCCATGACCGATAAGCTGTCGGGATCGGGCGCTTACACCATTGCCGTAATCGGTGACGGTGCCTTTACGGGAGGCATGGTGCACGAGGCACTCAACAACGTGGAAAAGGATCTTCGTTTGATCATTGTTCTTAATGAAAACGAGATGTCTATTGCCAAGAATACCGGCAGATTTGCAAACACCTTATCGAAAATCAGACGCGGTCAAGCCTATTTCAAGGCAAAAAAGGTCACAAGAAACTTTGTCAAGAGCATTCCTTTGATCGGTAAGCCATTATTTGCCGGCATCAAGCGCATCAAAATGGGTGTCAAGAATTTTCTTTACGGCAGTAATTATTTCGAGGATCTGGGACTTACCTATCTCGGTCCCGTAGACGGTAACGACGCTGAAGCGATTGAGGCGCTTTTGCGTGAGGCAAAGAAGCTGGATGAGAGCGTGATCATTCACGCCAAAACGCAGAAGGGTCTTGGTTACGAACCCGCAGAGCAAGCACCTACCGCGTATCACGGTGTTTCTCCCGTCGGTAAAACCTCGCAAAAGCCCAATTTCTCCAAGGTTTGCGGACAAGTGCTGACCGAGCTTGCAAACGAAGATAAACGCATTTGTGCCATCACGGCGGCTATGGGCGATGGCACGGGGCTTGAAACCTTTCATCAAGCGCACCCGAAACGCTACTTTGACGTGGGCATTGCCGAGGAGCATGCCGTAACCTTCGGCGCGGCTATGGCTGCAAACGGCTATCTACCCGTGTTTGCGGTGTACTCTACGTTCCTGCAAAGAGCGTACGATCAGATCATTCATGATGCCGCCTTGCAAAATCTGCCGCTGGTCATGTGCATTGACCGCGCAGGTATCAGCACAGCGGATGGGGCAACCCATCACGGTATTTTCGACGTTGCGTTCCTGTCGCATATCCCGGGTGTTAAGATTTATACTCCCGGGACAGCGGACGGACTTGCGCTGTCGATCAAAACTGCTATCAAGGACGGCTGCCCCGTGGCGATCCGTTACCCTAACGGCAGAGAGCATGACGACGTGCTGACAAGATTTTATCCGAACGATGCATACGATAATATCGACGTGCGCGCGTGGAACGTGCAAGGTGCACAGTGCATCATTGTCACGCACGGTAAGATCGTGCGCGAGGCGATCAAGGCTGTGGAAGCTTTGCAGGAGCAGGGCGTTCGCGCAGGCATTTTGCTATGTGAATATATCAAGCCCTATGATAACCTCGCGGCACGCGTTGCAGAACTGATCGGTAACACCGAAACACCCATTGTGTTCCTTGAAGAGGAGATTCGCGCAGGCGGATTTGGCATGATGCTGTCGGATGTGATGCGCAGACAGGGAACGCTTGCAAAACACGCAATCATGGCAGTTGACGATAACTTCGTCGTACAGACCAAGAACGAATCGGTTTATACCACCGCAGGGATTGATGCTGAGTGCATTTCCGGCGCAGTGGTAACGCTGATCGATCAGCATTGATTGAAATAGCTATCTTTGTAAAACACACGATCCGTTTTGGTTGGAATGGTTTCAAGGAGGTTAAATATGTGGTTCTGGTGGACAATGATGATATGTGATCTGCTCATTCCTTTGTCAATGTTGGTATTTGGCTGGATTATGTGGAAGCATACCCCCAAGCGTATCAACGCTGTATACGGCTACAGGACCGCCATGTCCATGAAAAACGAGGACACCTGGAAATTTGCGCACGCGTACTGTGGGCGGTTGTGGTGCATCATCGGTTTGGTTCTGTTGTTGCCATCCATCCTGATCCATATTCCGTTTTACAGCAGCTCTGAGCAGACGGTAGGGATTGTAAGCATGATTGTCATGACCGTGCAGTTAATCGCATTGGTTTTGCCTGTATTGCCAACCGAGGCTGCGCTCAGACGTACATTTGATCAAAACGGCATCAAAAAATAACCATAAAAAAGAGCTCCGCCTTCCTCTCTGCATTCTTAGCGGAGAAAACACGAACACCACCAAGGAAATCTCTTTGGTGGTGTTTTTCTATCGGCGGTCGCTCTCCAAAGCCTCCCTCCGAGAGGGAGGGGGACCGCGATGGCGGTGGAAGGGGCCTGCGTGACTTGAAGTTTAGATTAACCTCATTGTAACGCGCTCTCCCTCAGTCGCCTACGGCGACAGCTCCCTCCCGGAGGGAGTCTTTGTACATCATACCTCTGCGGATAGTGGGTTTGGGCTTCTGCCCGATAATGCGTGGACGTCCACGCGCTATGCTTGCCCCGGACGCAAGTGTTGGAAAATCGAAAACAAGAGTGATTATTTCTACACTCATGCTATCTTTTTTCAACTTTGAGTTAATACAAAGTTTCCTATCAATACCTTTACTGAAACTGTTTTTGTGCTATAATATAAACAGAAGCAGACGTCGGCTTACTTTTATCTCTATGGAGGTATGATTATGGAAATGACAATTGGTGCAAATATTAAGCGTTTGCGTACAGCCAAAAATATCACGCAGGAACAGCTTGCGGTTGCGATGAATGTTACTTGTGCAGCAGTGAGCAAGTGGGAGCGCGGCGAGACTTACCCCGATATTACACTTCTCCAACCATTGGCTTATTTCTTTGGAGTAACGCTCGATGAGCTTATGGGCTATAATCAGGAAAAGATTCAAGCGGAAATTGACGAGATAATTGCTCTGTATAGACAGCATTGGAATGACAAAAAAGGGCGTGAAATTATCGTCAAGGCTTATCGCGATTATCCTAATGATTATTGGATCATGCACTACTATATGTGGAATATTGGTGGTGATTTGGCTGATAACGATCCCGTTGTTCTGCTTGAACACAAGGACGAATTTCGTGCCATTTGCGAAAAGATACTCGGCGGTTGCACCGAAGAAAACTTGCGCCTTGGCGCGTGGAATATGCGTGCGAAAATTCTTCATGCGGAAGGGAAAACGGAAGAAGCACTTGAGATCTACAAAACAAAATTTACTGATTGGTTTACCACCAGTGGACAAAAGACAGAACAGCTATTTGCAAAAGACACAAGCGAATATTATTTTCATGTTCAAAAGAATATGTATGAGCTTGTGGATTTCGCGGCAGATAAACTCGGCAGAACCGTGTTTTTCAATCCTTCTCTCTCAATGGAAGAAAAGGTGGAGCGTACACTGAAATGCGGTGAGTTGATGCTAAATGCTTTTGAAGAGACCGGAGAAGCATTCTTCCTTATGCTCGCGCGTTCTTTCTTTGGCAGGATGGAAAACGACTTGAGCTATCGAGGTGGAACGGATGAACAGGTAATCGCAGTTATGGATAAAAACCTGTGTGTGACAAAAAAGCTTGAAGATATGAGAGCGGAAAATCAGGCATTGAATCATGCTTTTGACCGTTATGGAGAAGCGATAAGCGAAAACTTTTTCAAATTCGATCTTGATTTTCGCACTAACGCTAAAGGTGGTAGACGAGCCGAACTTCTCAAGAATCCTGCGTACAGAGCTATTTTAGATAAGTACAGATAAATAATTTTTTTGCCCCGCCTCGGCGGGGCTTTTCTTTGCTTTCTGCGTATGAAAAAGCCATCACGATACCGTGATGGCTAAATTCAATTTTACCGCTAATTTTGCAGACACTCAGCGGAGCTCTTTTTTTGGTTTATTTTACTTCAATAATCGACTCATTCCACATATCGGGCGCCTTGTAACCCATGAGGTTGACCATGGTGGCCGCGACGTTGGAAAGACCGAAGTTGCCGTTATCAGCCTTGACACTGTAGAAGTTCTTTGCATCGGTGTTGTCGTAAATGATGCAGGGAACGGGGTTGAGGGTATGGCTGGTCTTTGCCTTGAAGTTGCCGTTCTTGTCAGCCTTGGGCTGCCCCGACTTCTTATCCATTTCGTACATCTCGTCAGCGTTGCCGTGGTCGGCAGTGATCAGTGCCACGCCGCCAAGCTCGTCAACAACCTTGAGAATACGAGCCAGCTGCAGATCAAGTGCTTCCATGGAGCAACGAGTCGCTGCCAGAGAACCGGTGTGACCAACCATGTCACCGTTGGGGAAGTTGACACGATAGTAGGTGTACTTGCCTTCGCGTAAAGCGCTGATCAGCTCGTCGGTGATCTCGGCGCACTTCATCCAGGGACGCTGCTCAAAGGGAACGACGTCAGAGGGAATCTCAACGTAGGTTTCAAGCTCCTCGGAGAACTTGCCGGACTTGTTGCCGTTCCAGAAATAAGTCACGTGACCGTACTTTTGGGTCTCGGAGATGGCATACTGTGCAACACCGGTGTTTGCAAGGTACTCACCCATGGTGTTGGAGATTTCGGGGGGATTTACCAGGTACTTGGAGGGGATATGAAGGTCGCCGTCATACTCCAGCATGCCTGCGTAAACGACCTTGGGGTAACGAACGCGGTCAAACTTGTCAAACTCGCCTGCGGGAGTGTCAAATGTCTTGGAGATTTCAATCGCGCGGTCACCGCGGAAGTTGTAGAAAATCACGCTGTCACCGTCCTCGATAGTGCCTACGGGCTTGCCGTCCGCAGCAATGACGAAGGGATCGATATCCTGGTCGATCTTGCCGGTTTCTGCACGCAGGGTGTTGTAAGCCTCGATAGCGGAAGCAAACTGTCTGCCGTTGCCCAGTACGTGGGTGTTCCAGCCCTTTTCCACCATGCTCCAGTTAGCTTCGTATCTGTCCATGGTGATGGTCATTCTGCCACCGCCGGATGCGATCTTGGCATCAAACGCGCTGTCATTCAGGCTTGCAAGGAAATCCTCAAAGGGAAGGATGTAGTCGGACGCGCTGGTTTCGCCAACGTCACGACCATCGAGCAAAATGTGCACGCGAACGGTTGCAACGCCGTCAGCCTTGGCATGCTCGATCATAGCCTTGAGGTGATCGATGTGGGAGTGCACGTTACCGTCGGAGAACAGACCCATAAAGTGCAGGGTGGAATTGTTTGCCTTGACGTTGGCAATCAGCTCCTGCCATGTTGCGGATGCAAACATCTTGCCGGACTCGATCGAGTTGGTGACCAGCTTTGCGCCCTGTGCAAATACCTGACCTGCGCCCAGTGCGTTGTGACCAACCTCGGAGTTACCCATGTCGTCATCGGAGGGCAAGCCGACAGCCACACCGTGCGCCTTGAGAGATACCATGGGGTACTTGCTCATCAAAGCATCCAGGGTGGGGGTGTACGCGCCTGCAACGGCGTTGGAGATGGTATCGGGTGCAAGACCTACACCGTCCATGACGATGGTCAGAACGGGACCCTGCACGCCCTTAAAGTTTGTAAGCTTTTGCAGTTGATTCATAAGAACCTCCAAAAAAGTAATAATAATATTTCAATCCTAATCATTATACTATTTTTTGCACGAAATTGCAAGATGCAAACTAAAAAAATTGAAAGTTTGTCCAAAATCCGCAAAAAAGTTTCCAAGCCCCTTGCATTTGTCGTAAATGTGCGGTATAATAACTGAGTAAAAGTAATATCTACAAAGGAAGTGTTAAAAAATGTCCGAATGTACCCACAATTGTTCCACCTGCTCTGCCAACTGCGGCTCCCGCGATAAGCAGAGTATGTATGAGGCACCCCATCCCGCAACCAATGTCAAGCATATCATTGGTGTTGTCAGCGGCAAGGGTGGTGTTGGTAAATCTCTTGTTACCACTATGCTGGCTGTGCTCATGCAGCGCAGAGGCTACCGCGTCGGTATTCTTGACGCAGACATTACCGGCCCGTCTATCCCTAAGGCGTTTGGTCTGAACAAGCCCGTTGAGGGCGATCAGGACGGCATGGTGCCGCCCGCAACCACCACCGGCATTGAGATTATGTCCGTTAATCTGTTACTTGATGACGAAACCAGACCCGTTGTATGGAGAGGTCCCGTCATTGCAGGTACCGTTAAGCAGTTCTGGTCGCAGACCGTTTGGGCTGACCTTGACTATCTGTTCGTAGACTGCCCTCCCGGAACCGGCGACGTGCCGCTGACTGTATTCCAGTCTATTCCTCTTGACGGCATCGTCATCGTTTCCAGCCCTCAGGAGCTGGTTTCCATGATTGTCAAAAAGGCAGCAAACATGGCAGATATGATGGATATCCCCGTGCTTGGCTTGGTAGAGAACATGAGCTACGTGCTCTGTCCCGATTGCGGCAAAAAGATCAATGTGTTCGGCGAGAGCCACATCGCAGAGATCGCAAATCAGTTCGGCTACGAGCTGCTTGCACAGATTCCCATGGATGCAAAGCTTGCAGCGCTGGTTGACAAGGGCTGGATCGAAATGATGCAGAACGACTATCTGGACAAGGCTGCCGATAAGATTGAGGATAAGCTGAATAATAAGTGAGGTAGAGAATGGTAAAGGCGGGAATCGACAGAATACGCGAGCCGCACGTCCGTCGCTTGCTTGAGGGTAAGCGCATCGGTCTTTGTGGCGGTGCGTCCGCTTTGAACCGACAATACCTTGGCACGATAGAGGCAATGACCGAAGTGTACCGTGTGCAGGCGCTTTATGCGCCTGAGCACGGCAGCCGCGGCGTGCTTGGCCCCGGAGAGGCGGTCGAGAACGGTGTGGACAGTATTTCGGGCATTGCTTCTTTCAGCTTGTTCAAGGATATGGTCTTTTCCGAGGACGACGGCGAGAAAAAAGGCGTATATGCGCCCGATGAGTTGCCCATTGATATTCTTGTGTTTGACATGCAGGACGTGGGCTCGCGCTATTTTACGTATGCTTCTACGCTGTTTTACTGCATGCAGGCGTGCGCGAAAAAGGGAATTGCGCTCTGCGTGTTTGACAGACCAAACCCCATTGGTGGTGCTGTGCAAGGCAACGTGTCAAAGCCCCAAATGGCATCTTTCATTGGGCTGACGCAAGTACCCATCCGTCACGGCATGACGCTGGGCGAGCTGGCACGGCTGTATAACGATGAATATCACCTTGGCTGCGAGTTGCACGTGGTGGAGCTTGACGGTTGGAAGCGAGATATGTTTTTTGACGAAACGGGTTTGCCCTTTATCAAACCCAGCCCCAATCTGCCGAGCACGGATGCGATCACCGTTTACAACGGCACGTGTCTGTTTGCAGGCACGAACGTTTCCGAGGGCAGGGGCACGACCACCCCGTTTACGACGGTTGGTGCACCGTATATTAACCCCGTCCACCTTGCAGAGCGCATGAACGCGCTTGCCTTGGACGGACTTGCGTTTTCACCTGCGTTTTTCCGCCCTTCCTTCGGCAAGTATGCCAATACCGTTTGCTACGGTGTGGATATTCACGTGCTTGGTCAAAAAGCGGTCAGACCCGTCGATCTTGGCGTATACTTGATGCGTGCGATACAGGATATGTACCCAAATGATTTTGCATTCAATCCGCCCCCGAATGGCGGCAGATGGCACATTGATCTTGCGTCCGGAAACACCGATCTGCGTACCTCGCAGGAGAGCGCAGAGAGCATCCTCAAGCGCTGGCAAGCCGAGGCGGATGCGTTTATGCCGCTGTACGATAAATACAGAATATACGAATAAAATGAGAGCGTTGCCGTGATGCAACGCTCTTGTGTTATTTAATGCCGATTGCTTGTAATATCTCGTTTGTTGTAAACTCGAACGGATGGAATTTCATTTGTTCAAGTAAGAAGGGAATCGCCGCACAGCCGTCAAGCGTGATTAACTTGAGGTTGAGCGCAAGTCTGTCCGCGTTTTGTCTGACCGATTCGCGCAGCTTAGGCTGCTTGATCAGGTCTGCGTTTTGTAGCAGTGACTCGGGAGTACCAAATTGATGTGCCAGTGCAGCAGCGGTCTTGGGTCCGATGCCCGGGATGCCTTTGATATTATCCGATCCGTCACCCGTCAGCGATTTGAAAAATGCATATTGATCGGGGGAGATGCCTAATCTTTCGTGCATATACGCCACGTCACACGTCACGCTTTTTTCTCCGCGATAGCGCAGCACGCTGACGTTTTCCGAAATCAGCTGGAAAAAGTCGCTGTCCTGCGAGCAAATGATTACTTCACATTCACCACCATACGCTTTTGCATATGCCGCAAGCACGTCGTCGGTTTCGCAATCGGTGGTTTCGGTGCGCGCAATGCCCATGTAGTCCAAAGCGCGATAAATATCGGGTAGCTGAAAAAAGGGATTATCCTCGTGAGCAACACGAGAAAAATCCTCGCGGTTGGCTTTGTAGTCGGCATCCAGATCGGCGCGCGGATTATGCGTCTCACCGTCAAAAATCACCGCTACGTGCGTCGGCTGCACAAGGGCAAGTATCTTGCGCATCGCTCCCACAAAGCCAAGCGTGCCTTGGATAGGCATGCCGTTTTTGCCGATGATGCGCGCAGGCATGCCGTAAAACATCTGAAAGAGCAGGCAATGCCCGTCCACCAGTAGCAGCTTGTTCATCAGAAGTTCTGTGAATTCCAGCCCCAGAGCGAGATCTCCTCGTATTTAACGTAGGTGTTCTCGGGTGCGATCTGCAGGGTGCTATCCATAATACGGCAGATCTCGGCGGTCAGCTCCTCGCATTTTTCGGGATTGATCTTGCCGAATACCTGTACCTGCAGCATCGCGCAGGGCGCGTCGTCACCGTGGAAATACATGCGGCTTTGGTCGTGAATATCCAGCATCAGCCATCTCTCACTCTTGCCGGGCAGAATGGCAATCGCCTGACCAAGTGCTTGCTTGAGTGCAACTTCCTCGGTTTTGCTGACTTGCTTGTTAGTTTTAACGTCAATAAAGGGCATATCTGTTACCTCCAATGTTCTGAATACCTATATTATAGCGGATTTTTGCGCAGAACGCAAGACAAAATAGGGAAAACTCTTGCTTTTTTTTGCGTTTGGGTGTATGATAATAATGCAATACTATTTTTATGGAGAAAAAATGATTCCGAAATTATATAATATTACCCCTGCGGTCAATCTGCGCGCGATACAGACAGACCGCTTTAAGAACGCACAGCTCTCGGTGTCGTTGATCTTGCCGGCTGACAAGGAATTATCACCGCTGACAACGCTGTTGTTTTCTGTGCTGCGTCGCGGCACGGAGCAATATCCCACCATTAAAGACCTTAACTATGTGTTGGATATGATGTACGGTGCATCAATCTCATACAGAAACACGTTCTTTGGTGATTGCCAGGTGATCGGCTTTGTGCTTGAAACGCTTGGCAAACGCTACCTGCCGGACTCTGAGACCGAAGATCCCCTAAAAAAGGGACTTGGCGTGATTGAACAGATGATGTTTCACCCTTTGCTGGATGAAAACGGACTTTTACGTGCTGACGAGGTGCAGAGCGAGATTGATAACACCTGCGACGATATTCGCGCACAAACCAACGATACGCGCTCCTATGCGCGCATTCGCTTGCGCGAGTGTATGTTTGAAGGCCAGCCTTACGGTGCTTCCTTGGTTGGCAAGGTTGAGCAGGTGCAGGGCTTTACCCCCGAAATGCTGACTGCGCATTGGCACCGCATCCTGGAAAGTGCCCGTATTGAATGCTTTTACGTTGGCGGCGATGATCCTGCATACGTGGCATCATTGCTTGAAGACGTTTTCGGCGCAACGAACATGACGCTGTTACATACCCCGGAGGCTGCGTTGCTACCTGAAAAAGAGAAGGCGCAGTACGTAACCGAGGAGATGGCAGTTGCGCAGGGAAAGCTCGAGATAGGTTTTCGCACCGGTATCATGCCCGGTCACCCGGATGCAATTGCCCAAAGCGTCTTTAACGAGATTTTTGGCGGCAGCTCGGTTTCTCGCTTGTTTTTGAACGTGCGCGAAAAAAAGAGTCTTTGCTACTATTGTCATTCTTCCGCCGTTGCGCATAAGGGTATTTTGACGGTTTCTTGCGGTATTCATCCACAGAACAGGGAGGTTGCCGAGCGAGAAATCTTTGCGCAGCTGGAGCGTTTAAAACAAAAGCCCGTTTCAAAGCAGGAGCTGAAAATGGCGCAAAAGTCTTTGATCAATGCGCTGCGTCAATGCACAGATTCTCCTGCGGCAATGCAATCCTATTGGTTTGGCAGACAGGTCT
The DNA here is from genome assembly GCA_045587385.1 of Eubacteriales bacterium. Classification (GTDB taxonomy): domain Bacteria; phylum Bacillota; class Clostridia; order Oscillospirales; family CAG-272; genus SVQP01. The sequence goes on along the minus strand of JAZNCE010000120.1, from coordinate 18,175 downwards.
TTTATGCGTCTTCGCTTACGCCCGAGGCATGCATTGTGCGCATCAAAGCGGTGACGGCTCAGGACGTTATGCGTGTTGCCAATCAAGTCACGCCTGATACCGTGTATTTTCTCAATGGAACGCTGATCGGGGAGGACGCAGACGATGAGTAATCATATTCTTTCAAGAACTGTGCACAGAAATCAACGTCTGGGGGAGCGTTATACCGAGATCCTGCACGCAAGTGGATTGAAGATATTCGTTTATCCCAAAAAGTGTTCTTCCGTTTACGCGATTTTGCAGGTTGGTATCGGTTCAATGGATTCACGATATCTGGATGCACAGGGAAACGTACAAACCATGCCGCTCGGCACGGCGCATTACTTGGAACATAAGATGTTTGAAAACGCGGACGGGGTGAATTCCGACATGCGTTTTTCGTCTCTCGGTGCAGAATGCAATGCGTTTACCTCTTATGACCGCACGGCTTATCTGTTTAATGCAACCTCAAATGTAAATGCTTGTCTGACGGAGCTTTTGCGGTTTGTAACGCATCCGTACTTTACCGAGGAATCGGTTGAGCGAGAGCGCGGCATTATCGCGGAGGAGATCAGAGGTGCAGCAGATCATCCGTGGGAGAGGGCCTACGCGCAGTTGATGAAAGCGATGTACGAACAGCACACCGTGCGCTACGAGATCGCGGGCAGCGAGCAATCTATCGCACAAGTGACACCCGAGCTGCTGTACAGCTGCACTGACACTTTCTACGTGCCCTCCAATATGTCGCTGGCTATTTGCGGTGATGTGACTCCCGCGCAGGTGCTTCGCATCGTAGAAGAGCAGATTCCTTGTGAGCATCAAAAGCCTGATTTTTCGCATATGTGTTTTCAAGAGGATGCTTGCGTCAAAAACACGCGTGCGATCAGCTACATGCCTGTGCCCAAGCCGGTATTCTACATCGGACTTAAGGACACCGATATTGCAGCGGATCCCGAAGAGCGCATTCATAAGGACGCGTGTATGACGCTGCTCTTTGAGCTGATCTTCTCGATGTCAAGTAAGCTGTGCAGCGATCTTTACGAGCAAGGCCGGATCGCGTACGGCATGTACTACGGATATTCTATCAATGATCGCGTGGCAACCGGCACGGTTGCAGGCGAAGCGCATGACCCCGAGGCGGTGTACGCCGCTGTGCTTGACTACGTACGTAAGCTTAAAACAGAGGGAATCCCCGTAGAGGATTTCCAAAGAGCAAAGCGCGTTGAATACGGCAATTTTATTGCTGAATTTGACTCTCCCGAGAACATTGTGAATATGCTGCTGTCCTTCGCTGACGATGGGAGTGAGATGCTTGCATACCCGATGGTTATGCAAAGCGTAACGCTTGAGCAGGTGACTGAGTATTTACATAAGTGTTTTGACGAGAGCAAGATGTGCTTATCTGTAGTTTATCCCGAGGATAAGCAGAAATAAGGAGGACGGAATATGAAAGAAATCACGAGAATTGCATTTCCCGGTCTCGGCATCGGTGAATTTGAGATCAACCGCGTGGCAGTTTCCGTGTTTGGCATCGATATCTATTGGTATGCTTTGCTGATCACGTTCGGTATTGCAATGGCGGTTCTGTATACCAAGTATCGCTCCGAGAGAGAATGGGTTTCTACGGATAATTTATTGGATATTGCGCTTGCCACCGTTATTCTCGGTGTCATCGGTGCGAGACTCTACTACGTATTGACCTCTCTTGATTCCGGAAACTATAACACGCTCAAGGATTGGATCAACATCCGCAACGGCGGCTTGGGTATTTACGGTGGTATTATTGGCGGTGTCGCCGGTATGGTTGCCATGTCGCTGATCCGCAAGGCGAACGTGTTCTCTGTGCTTGACAGTGCTGCTCCCGGTGTTATGATCGCGCAGGCGATCGGCAGATGGGGCAACTTCTGCAACGGCGAAGCGTTTGGTTCTCCTATTGTAAACGGTCAGATCACGTATGCATTTCTGGGTCCCGAAAAGACCTATCCAGTCAGCGAAAGCAATATTCTTTACAAGCTGCGCATGGCTGTTGAGTCGGGCGCAACACATGGTGACGGTTATTTCGGTATGGTTGAGGTGCAGCCCACCTTCCTTTACGAATCGATGTGGAATCTTCTTGGCTTTATCCTGATCAATATTTTCTATAAAAAGAAAAAGTTCAACGGTCAGATCGCGTTGATGTATTTTGCATGGTACGGCTTTGGCAGAATGTTCATTGAGGGCTTGCGTACCGATAGCTTGTTTATTCCCGGCACGGGTATCCGTATTTCGCAGATGCTGGGCTTGGTGCTGCTGATTGCTTCGGTTGTTGTGATTGCGGTCGGTCTGGTGCTTGCGTACAAGAACAAGCTTGCGGCTGCGTTCGTACCCAATTACGTCCCCGATATCAAAAAGTTCCGTGAAGAACAAAAGCAGATCGAGGCAGACAGAGTTGCGGCTAAGCGCGCAGCAAGAATGGGCAAGACGCAAGACGCTGAAACTGAGCAGAAAGAAAGTGAGGACAGGGAAGATGGCGACAATCATTGACGGCAAGCGCATTTCCGCTGAGATTCGCGTAGAACTTGCAGATAAAACAAAAGCGTTTGAAGCCTCATACGGTACAGTGCCCGGTCTGGCAGTTATCATCGTAGGGGAAGATCCTGCATCCCGTGTATATGTACGCAATAAGCATAAGGCGTGCGCAGAGGTAGGTTTTTATTCCGAGGTGCATGAGTTGCCCGCGGATTCCTCGCAGGAGCAGGTCATTGCCTTGATCGATCAACTCAATAAGCAGGAGAACATTCACGGCATTTTGGTGCAGCTGCCGCTGCCTAAGCACCTTGACGAGCAGACCATTCTTTTGCGCATCAAGCCCGAAAAGGACGTGGACGCATTCCACCCGTATAACGTAGGTAAGATCATGATCGGTGATTATAACGTGCTGCCGTGTACCCCTGCAGGCGTGATGCAGCTGCTTTTCCGCAGCGGCGTCAGCGCGGCGGGCAAACATTGCGTGGTGATCGGACGCTCCAATATCGTCGGTAAGCCCATGGCAATGCTGCTGTTGCATGATAACGGCACTGTGACGATTTGTCACAGCCGCACGTCTGATCTCAAGGCGCAGACTTTGCAGGCGGATATTCTCGTCGCAGCAGTTGGCAGACCGGGATTTGTGACCGCAGATATGGTCAAGCCCGGCGCAGTGGTCATTGACGTTGGCATCAATCGTAATGCTGAAGGAAAGCTGTGCGGTGACGTAGACTTCGAGCCCGTAAGCGAGGTTGCATCTATGATCACCCCCGTTCCCGGTGGCGTTGGACCTATGACCATCACCATGCTGCTGCAAAACACGCTGACTGCAGCCCAAGCGGCTCTGAACAACTAAAAATATAGCCCGAGGCGCAAGCCTCGGGCTTAAATTATTCGGTTAATTCTGCATAAGCCATATTCAAACAAGGACCTTGATAAATGCTTTGTTCAGTATCAAAAGCTTTGCAGAAGATATCCCCCTGACCGTAAACGGTTACAATATCTCCGGGAATAAAGGATTGGCTGCTGTCGATCAGGCAATCACGCAGAATAATGAAATAGTCATTGGTGTCTACCGGTGTGCCAATATAATAGGTGTACTGATCGTATCCGCTGATGTCGGTAAACATGGCATTTTTGTGAATTTTGAGCTCCACGGCAACAAATTCATCCTCATAGTCGGCATAACCTCGGTAATATTGCTCTGCGCTGATCTCTTCGCATCTTTCTACGTATTCTTCATAGGAAAGGGAAGTGTTGACGGGTGGATCAAAGAGGTTGGTAAATCCGTTTATAAGCGTGCCGACGCCCACAAAGGATAACAGCGTGTAAATGATCGCGACAGACGCGACCAACCACTTCTTCCACTTTTCATGCGGGCTGGAGATCAGAAGCACCAAACCGACTATCGGCAGAAACCACAGCATGAGCAAAATGAACCACCAACGGTGATACCAAGAGATAAAGGTCACTCTTCCCGAACCTGTATTTCTGCGTTGCTTTTTATGCTTAACTGGTTTTCTGTTTCCTGCACGCATCTCCTCGGGACACACCTTTTTACAAAGTGGGCAGGTATCGCTTGCGAAAAAGCAGTCGCAATCGGGGCATTTATTTAAGTCCGGACGGTCAAGCTCGTCATTATCCGCAAAAGAACCAAGCATTCTTCCCATAATCGTTGCTCCTTTCATATAGGAATAACTTATTATATCATAATTAAGGCGTAATTTCAAGTACTTTTTATGAATGAAGTGCTATAAGCTCAAAGGAAGACATCGCTTTGGCGGTGTGTTCCTTTTGGCACCCCCAACGGGAATCTGAACCCGTATTTCGCTGTGCGAAATGTCAAGCTGCATGTTGCAGTTATTGCTGCGAAACTTTACCGGCAGCTTGAAATGGGTTTGATTGAACTCGTTGAGGCAGCAAAATAACCGCCCTGCACAAGCAAGGCGGTTATTTTGGCACCCCCAACGGGAATCTGAACCCGTATTTCGCTGCGCGAAATGTCAAGCTGCATGTTGCAGTTATTGCTGCGGAACTTTACCGGCAGCTTGAAATGGCTTCCATTGAGACCGTTGAGGATGCAAAAGGAACACACCGCAAAAGAGGTGTGTTCCTTTTGGCACCCCCAACGGGAATCTGAACCCGTATTTCGCTGTGCGAAATGTCAAGCTGCATGTTGCAGTTATTGCTGCGAAACTTTACCGGCAGCTTGAAATGGCTTCCATTGAGACCGTTGAGGATGCAAAAGGAACACACCGCAAAAGCGGTGTGTTCCTTTTGGCACCCCCAACGGGAATCGAACCCATAACTAACCCTTAGGAGGGGTTTATTATATCCATTTAACTATGGAGGCGTGATATAACGAACAAGATTATACCACAAATAATCAGAAATTGCAATACTTGTTTGCAAAATTATCTTATTCCCGTCAAATCATAAAACCATATTCTTCGCAGCTCATTTGTGCAGCCGCAGACAGCAGCACTTGGATCTGCCTTGGCTCTTTTTAGTGGAATGATACGACTGTCTTCAGGCAAAAGCTTGGACAAAGACGCATAAACTCCTTGCAAGAACGCCTCGTCAATGTTAAATCTGTCGGACTCAATCAATACGCAATCAGGCGTGAAGAAGGTCTCAAGACTACCGATAGCATATGCAGTCGGTTCAATCGCATCCTTGGTGCAATATGCATCTGCAAGCGCATCCGAAATACGTCTGTGTGCAGGCATCATTAATTCACCAATGCGGCATACGCGAGGAGAAAGCAGGTTTCCTCGCATCCAGACCGTTGCATAGGTCATGCCGGATAAGCACAGGAACGCACCGCAACCCACGTCCTTGTATGAGGAAATGGAATGAAAGCAGTGCTGAGCAGCTGTAATTTCATCCAGAACTAAGTCACATTCACGACGCATGATCTTGCCAATATAGGCTATCATGTGCTCGTTTGAGCGAGGAGATATAGGCAGGGAACGCGTAATAGATTGACGTTTGTCATCCTCGGGGGCGGTGATAACAGCAAGATAAGGAATGTTTTCCTTGGTAGCGTTGCATGCTCTGCGTACTGCGTTCAGAAAGATCAAAAGATTATCGTCAAACGGGAAGATATCGTTATAATCGTGCACGCAGATCTCCTTGAATTGCTTAGAAGGAGACAACAAGTGTGCGCGAAAGCGCCTGCTGCCCAGGTTAAGAATTAAAAATATCGGCTTGGGAGAAAAATGCAGCATGCCCGGTCTGCGACCGGCACCTGCTCCCGGGTGCTTTTCTTCAATCAGCACGCCGCATTCAATCATGGCATCAGCAATCTTGCCGGTTGTCATGATGGAAAGCTCCGTTATGGCTGCAAGGTCCGCGCGTGTCATGGGTGCATGCTCGCAAAGGGCAGAAAAGCAGGACAATAGATTTTCTCTGCGGAAGCCGTTAAGCATCGAAGGAATGCTGTGGGAATCTTGATCGGGTTTATTAGACATACTCACACTCCGAAATGGTAATTAATGGTAATCACGATTAGATTATACGATATTTTGCAGCATTCGTCAAGAGAAAAAAGTCGAAAAGATAATAAAATTCGGCAATTTTTCATTTGGAATCATTATCTGTCATAATGCACGAAAAAAATATCAAAATATTGTGAAAAAGTTTCAAAAACCCCTTGACAAAAATACTATCATATGCTAAAATATAGTGCCGCATAAAATAGGCTTTTTAAGTATGCAGTTTATTAAAAGATTGCATCGCCGAATTTAGCGAGACTATATGAAAGAGAGGTGCTTTTCGTGTTTGCAGTAATTGAAACCGGCGGAAAGCAGTACAAGGTACTCGAGCAGGACATCATCTATGTCGAGAAGCTCAATGTTGAGGAAGGCAGCGAGATCGTTTTTGATAAGGTCGTTGCAGTTTCTACCGACGCAGGCTTTAAGGCAGGCGTTCCCACCGTTGAAGGCGCTAAGGTAACCGCTACTGTGCTGAAGAACGGCAAGAACAAGAAGATTTACGTCATGAAGTACAAGCCCAAGAAGAACGAAAAGAAGAAGATCGGTCACAGACAGCCTTACACCAAGGTTCAGATCACTAAGATCGAGGCTTAATTTTCGGTTTTTATGACCAAGCTGGTATTTTTCAGAAGCGACGGAATTTTCTACGGCTTTGAGGAACAGGGACACACAGGTTACGGACAAGAGGGTGACGATATCATTTGCGCGGCTTTGTCGGCAATGACCATGCTCATCATCAATACCGTTGAAGTGGCGTATGCATCGCATATTGATTACAATATCGATGAGTCAACCACCAAGATCACGGTTAAGTCCAAGTCGGCTCTCCCCGAATTTGAGGAGGACGATTATAAGCGTTATGCCGTTTCGGGCATCTTCATGGCTTATTACAAGCAGATTGAGGATATGATCGAAGAGTATTACGATTTCCTGGACGTATCTGTTATCGATAAGGCGTACGAGTCGTAAACCACGTAATTTTTCAAATTCAGAATCCCCTTGGATTGGGATCGCATTAAAGATGGAGGTAAGATCATGTTGAGACTTAGTTTACAGTTCTTTGCTCATAAAAAGGGTGTCGGCTCTACTAAGAACGGTCGTGACAGTGAGTCTAAGCGCCTTGGCGTTAAGAAGGCTGACGGTCAGGCAGTTATCGCCGGCAACATCATCGTAAGACAGAGAGGAACCGCTATCCACGCTGGTAACAACGTTGGTATGGGTACCGACCACACTCTGTATGCGCTGATCGACGGCAAGGTAAAATTTGAACACAAGACTAAGGACAAGAAGCAGGTCAGCGTTTACGCAGACTGATTTCTGACCGGGTCAAACGTAAAAGGGGTGCCAAACGGCACCCTTTTTACGTTTTATTTTTATTCACTCAGCGTTCTTTTGATTGCACGCTTCCAACCCAGATAAAGCTCGTCGCGTTGCTCGCTTGTCATCTTCGGGTCAAAGCTTGCATCCGCTTTGTTGACGGCACGAATGTGATCTGTAGACTCATAAATACCCACGGCAAGACCTGCAAGGCAAGCAGCACCCAACGCGGTAGTCTCGATACACGCAGGACGCACAATGCGCATTCCTGTAATATCAGACTGAAATTGCAGCAAAAATCCGTTTGCGCTTGCACCACCGTCCACCTTAAGTGCTTGCACCTCGGTGCCCACCTCTTGTTCCATCACACTCAGAACGTCAGCAGTTTGATATGCCATCGCTTCAAGCGTTGCGCGCACTATGTGCGCTTTTGTCGTGGCGCGCGTCAGTCCCGTAATACTGCCTCTGGCGTAAGCATCCCAGTAGGGTGCTCCCAAGCCAACAAACGCGGGAACGAAATAGACACCGCCGCTATCCGGTACGCTGCGTGCCAGCTTTTCAGTATCAGCCGACGCGCGGATCATACCAAGACCGTCGCGCAGCCATTGTACGGCAGCACCGCAAATAAACACGGAACCCTCCAGAACGTATTGGGTTACGTCGCCTATACGCCACGCGATCGACGTTACAAGACCGTTCTGAGAAGAAATGGGAGTCGTACCGGTGTTCATGAGCATAAATCCGCCCGTGCCGTAGGTGTTTTTGACGTCGCCCTTGTCGAAGCAGCATTGCCCGAATAATGCCGCCTGCTGGTCACCTGCAACGCCTGCAATCGGAATCTCGCAACCAAACAGCATGGGCTTGGTATATCCGAAAATACCGGAGGAGGGCATGACCTCGGGAAGCATATTCGAAGGAATGCCGAACAAGTCGAGAAGCTCGCGATCCCAACAAAGATCATGAATATTATAAATCATGGTTCGTGCTGCATTACTGGGGTCGGTAGCATGCACCTTGCCGCCCGTAAGCATCCAGATCAACCAAGCGTCGATCGTGCCGAACAGCAATTCTCCGCGGTTTGCTTTTTCCATCGCGCCGGGCACGTTTTGCAATATCCAACGGATTTTAGTAGCGGAGAAATAGGAGTCGATCAAAAGTCCGGTCTTGGCGCGTACCGTCTCCGTATAACCTTGTGCTTTCAATTCATCGCAATATGCAGCAGTGCGGCGACATTGCCAAACGATTGCATTATAGATCGGTTTGCCGGTGTTTTTATCCCAAACCACGGTGGTTTCGCGCTGATTGGTGATGCCAATGCCCGCAATATCGCTGCTGTCAAGCCCGGATTTGGCAAGAGCCTCGTGCGCAACACCGATTTGCGTTGCCCAAATCTCGGTAGGATCATGCTCCACCCAGCCATCAGCAGGGAAGAATTGCGTAAATTCCTTTTGCGCGGTGGCGATCATTTCACCCGTGGCTGAAAATATGATGGCACGACAGCTTGTCGTTCCTTGGTCCATGGCAAGTAAATATTGCTTCATAGCGTACCTCCGTTATGATTCCTTATACTGATTATATCATACCGAGCAAATCGTGTCAAGTTTACAAGAGGGAATTTGTGATTTACCTCTTTACCAATAGATAATTTTATGCTACAATATAGAAAAGAGGTGATTTTATGAAATCTTTCAAATTAGCAAGCTATAATATTTGCTCATCGCATTTTTTGCACGGGCAATATACAAAAGAAAATCTACAGCTGTTGGCAGAGAGCATTGCCGCTGTCAGAGCAGATGCCGTTTGCCTTCAAGAAGTAGATAAATGTGCAGCACGCTCCGAGGGAGTAGATATGACGGCAGAGCTTGCGCATATGTCCGGGTATGATTATTCTTATTTCATCAAAATACGTGATTTCCAAGGCGGTGAATACGGTACGGCTATTCTGTCGCGCTATCCCATAGTTGAGGCTCAGACCTTGAATTTTGCCGTGAAAATCGCAAAGCAAGGCACTTCCTGCGGTTACGTGGTCTTGGATGTGGAAGGAGAGAGCGTGACGCTTTTCAATACTCACCTTTCCATTGAAAGCGAAGAAGCAAACACGGATACTATGCTGTGCCTGGGCGATATTCTTTGCGAATATGTAGAGAAAAACGGAGCTCGGCTTCTGTGCTGCGGAGATTTCAATACCAATCCCCCAAAGCTTGCAGAATACCTGCCCCGTTTTGATCGCGCCAATACCGATTTGCTGACCTATGCAGACAGAAGCATTGACAACGTGCTGTATTTAGGATACAAAGTGGAAAACGTACATACGGTCGATACCACGACTTCGCGTGTTACCGATCATAATATGCTTGTTTGTGACGTGATTTTATAAGCTGCTCATATAAGCGCGAATTTCGCTCTCCTTGGCGCTGCAGCTGCCTTGGATCATTTGCGCACTGCCGCCGCCCTTGCCGCCAAGGGCGGCGTTTATTTGCTTGGAGAGGGAGCGCAGATCCGCATTTTGCGCGCCCATAATATATTTATAGCCATCTGTATCGTTTCCCGAAAATGCAGCGCAAATCCCCGTGCATTTTTCCACGCCCGCATTCACCAGCAATCGCAGAGCCAACATATCGGGATCGTCCGTGAATATGCAGAGATTGCCCTCGGTTTCCCTTAATGCAGCGATCTTATAGTCCAGCAGCTGCTTGCGCAGGGAAGAAATGATTGCTCCGCGCTTTTCAATTTCCGCATCGCGCTTTCTTAGTCCATCGACAACGTCACTTTGCGGAACGGAAAGCATCGCGGAAAGCGTTGCAACGTCATTCCAGGTCTTGCGATAGTGAGCAAGCGCAGCGCTGCCTGCAAGGAAGTGGATGCGCATGCCACCCTTGTAGCGAACCACATCAAGAAGCTTGATCATTCCAATCTCACCCGTGCGAGATACGTGCGGCGCGCAGCACGCACAAATATCGTATTCACCAATCGTAACAAGGCGCACGTTTTCGGTCAGATCGAGCTTGGAACGGTATTCCGTAGCGATTAAGACCTCTACGGGCGGATATTCGGCTGTAATCGGCACGTTCTCGTAGATGATTCTGTTCGCTGCATCCTCAATTTCATTGAGTTGCTCGCGCGTCAGCTCACCGTCAAAGTCCATCGTGATCTCACCGCCCAGATGAAAGCCCACGTTATGAAATCCGTACTTCCTGTGCATAAGCCCCGATACGATGTGCTCTCCCGAGTGAATTTGCATGCGCTGATAGCGTGCAGGGAAGTCTAATTGCCCGTGCACGGTGTTGCCGACCTGTAACGGGGTATCAACGTAGTGCGTGATCACACCGTCATTTTCCTGCACGTCAAGGACGTTTGCTTCGCAGAGCGTACCACCATCTGCACATTGACCGCCCTCTTCGGGGAAGAACGCAGTTGCATCCAATATCACGGCATAACGATCACCATCCTGCATGCAAGAGAGCACGACAGCCTCAAAAGATTGCAGGTAGCTGTCCGCATCAAATAAACGAATTGTCTTTTGCATAAATACCTCGTAAACAAAGAGCCGCGTGCGCGGCTCTTGTTTTTATTGTAGTTTCAGATCCAACCAAAGGTCGGAAATGTAGGAAAGCAACTCCGGATCAAGATTTGCAAATGCAAATTTCTCATAGGAAGCTGCAAAATCGAAGCCTTCGGGGTAGAGCATTGCGTAATAGTCGCACTCTTCATCACCCATACCCAAGGACTCCTGATACTCGGGATTCTCATAAACGGCTGCGTTTGGCGTTGCATAGTAAATGTACTCCGCATTCGCACGCGCTATATCGCAAGACTCGCCGTTGATCACAAGATCGGTGCTGAGCATAAAGTTGATGTAAGCTTCCGCAATATCCTTGTTCTTGGCGCAAGTGGGAATACACATAGCGTCCATGAACAAATTGGTGCTGATATTGCCCTCGTCGTCTCTGGGATAGAAGAAATCCAAAGCAACGTTGGAGGATGAGTTCTCCATCATGGTAATGCAGTCGCCTGCATAATATGCAGCAATGGCTGCGTCACCGGATTCCATCATATTGAACACCTGGTCCATGACGTATCTCTTGAGCACGGGCTTTTGCTTGGAAAGCTCGGCAAATGCCTGATCCCAGTCCGCAGTATTTTGTGTGTTGACGCTGAGCCCCAGCTTGTACATCGCGGTACCGAAAGCATCGCGTGAGTTATCAAACTGCAAAATCTGTTTAGCGTAATCGGGGTTCCACATCAGATCCCAGGATCCGGTATCAGCCTCGTCCACGATGTTTGTGTCATACACGATACCAACCATGCCGTAGGTGTAGGGAACGGTATACTTGTTCTCGGGATCGTAGAAGAGATTGCGGAACTGCTCGGGAATATTCTTTTGGAAATTGGGAATGTTGTCAAAGTTCAGCTCCAGCAACATATCATGCTCGATGAAGTAGTCGATCATGTAATCCGAAGGAATGATGATGTCATAGCTTGCCGAGCCGGCTTCCAGCTTTGCACGAAGGCTTTCGTTGGAATCGTAAGTGTCATAGTTGACCTTGACACGAATGCCGTACTCCTGATAGTACCAATCCTCAAACGCCTTATTGACGTCCACGGAATCAAACGAACCGTCCGAAATGTATTCGCCCCAGTTGTAAACGTTGAGAACAACGTCGTAACCCGAATCACATGCGCTCAGGCAAGACAAGCAGGGGAGCACAAGAACAAATGCGATAAGAAGGGAAAGAACTGAAGATTTTCTCATTTTCTTGCCTCCTTTGCACGTGCTCTGCGTGCTTTTGCGCGGTCTTTTTGCAGTTGGCGCTTTGCTTTGGCATCCTCGTCCGCGCCAAGCACGTTAAACAGGATCAAGAAGATCAGTACCGTTACAAAAATGACAGTTGCAAGGGCATAGATATCGGGCTTAACCGACTTTCTGACTTCACCGTAGATCAGAATAGGCAGCGTTGTAAAGCCGGAGCCCTTGGTGAAGTAAGAAATGACGAAATCATCCAAAGAGAGCGTGAATGCCATGATCAGACCTGTCACGATACCGGGCATGATCTCCGGCAGTTCCACTTTGAAGAAGGACTGCACGGGATTGCATCCAAGGTCCATAGCTGCCTCGGGAAGAGACTTGTCCATTTGCTTGAGCTTTGGCGTGATCTGCAGCATGACGTAGGGAAGAGAAAACGTCACGTGCGCGATCAGCATGGTCCAAAAGCTGAACGTTTCGGAAACGTGTAACAATACTCCGACAAATACGAACATCAAGGTAAATGAAAAACCTGTGATGATTTCGGGGTTGATCATGGGGATCTGCGTAACGGTCATCAGCATGGTACGCACACCGGGGGAGCGCATTTTGTTGATACCGTAGGCAGCAATCGTACCAAGCATCGTAGAGATGACTGAAGACGTAACGGCTAGCAAAAGCGTATTGCGTACAGCCTCCAAAATTGCTTCATTGGTAATCATCTCCAAATACCACTTCAGAGAAAATCCCTCAAATACGGACGTACTCTTGCCGGCGTTGAACGAAAAGATAACCATGACTACGATTGGTGCAAACAGGAAGAAGAACACCATGAACATGTAGAACTTTGCAAGGAAAGAATTCTTTTTCATCGTGATCCCTCCTTTTCCGTATCACCAAATCTGTTCATCAGGATCAGACCTGCAAGCAGAATCAGCATCAGTACAAAGGAAAGTGCAGCGGCAAAGTGGTGATTATTATTATAGTAGTAATAATCAATAATATCACCGATCAGGAAAATGCCGCCCAGCTGGTTGGAAATATAGAACGTGGAAATAGAAGGAACAAATACCATAGTAAAGCCGGAAAGCACGCCGGGAATACTCTGCGGCATAATGACCTTGCGCAAAACGCCAAAGCCGTTGCAGCCAAGATCCTGTGCTGCTTCCACCAAATGGTAGTCAAGCTTTGCCATGACGGAATAGATGGGAAGGATCATATAGGGAAGAAAATCGTAAACCATACCGATTACAACGGCAAATTCGTTGTAGATCAGAATGTCGGGCTTGGGGTCAAGCGGAATAGGTACTAAACCCTCGGGCAAAAGCGAGAGAAGGAAGACAACTGCGTTGTTGAGTACTTCAAGCACCTCAGAAAGCGCGTAGGTACGGATGATAAAGTTTGTCCACATGGGGAGCATGATCAGCACAACCAGAATCTTTTGCGCATTGGGGGAGGTGCGGGAAATGAAGTATGCAGCGGGGTAACCGATTACCAAGCAAATCAGCGTTGCGATAAACGCAAGCTTTACTGATCTTAGAAATACGTTGAGATACTTAGGTGTAAAAAACAACTGAATATGTTCAAGCGTAAAGGTAATACCTGCTTGCTCGGATGTTTCGGTAAATGCATAAAACGCAACAAACGCCAAGGGAATAAGGATAAACAGCACACTCCAAAGAATGTGCGGTGCCGCGAGCAGGCGCGACATCGGTCCTTTAGCGGTACGCTTCATGCTCATTCCTCCTCGTCTACCACGTCGGAGAGGTGGTCCATCTCATCGGAGAAGGTGGAATAGTCGCCGAACTTGCCCGAATACTCGGACTTTTTCATGATATGGATTGCATCAGGCTGAATATGCAGACCGATGGTCTGACCCTCGGCAACAAAGTCGGAGGTCTCCAGCATCCACTTGAAGCCCTGAACGTCCACGATGATCTCGTAATAATCACCCTTAAAGGTAACTCCCGAAACCGTGCCGATCAGCATGCCGTCCTTAACGTCGACAACGTCAACGTCCTCGGGACGAATGACCACGTCAACCTTTTCATTGGGAGCAAAGCCTCTGTCCAGGCACTCGAATACGTGACCGGCGATCTTTGCCTTGTAGTCGCAGAGCATCACGCCGTCAAGAATATTGGATTCACCGATAAAGTCAGCAACGAATGCGTTGACGGGCTCGTTGTAAATATCGGTAGGAGATCCGATCTGCTGGATTGCACCGTCTGCCATAACGACCACAGTATCGGACATGGAAAGTGCCTCTTCCTGATCGTGCGTGACGTAAATAAAGGTGATTCCGGTCTCGCGCTGAATGTTCTTGAGCTCGCGTTGCATATCCTTACGCAGCTTGAGGTCAAGCGCACCGAGAGGCTCGTCCAGCAAAAGCAGCTTGGGGCGGTTGATCAGCGCACGTGCAATAGCAACTCTTTGCTGCTGGCCGCCGGAAAGGTTGCCTACGTGACGCTTTTCAAAGCCCTTAAGGTTGACAAGCTCAAGCATTTCTTTCACGCGGCGATCTATTTCATCCTTTTTCACTTTTTGAATTTTCAGACCGAACGCAACGTTTTCATATACGTTCAGGTGAGGGAACAGAGCATATCTCTGAAACACCGTGTTTACGTGACGCTTATAAGCAGGCACGTCATTGATACGTTGACCGGCGAACATAACGTCGCCTGCATCGGGAGAAACGAATCCGCCGATGATACGAAGCGTCGTGGTCTTGCCGCAGCCCGAGGGACCGAGCAGAGTAACGAACTCTTTGTCATGGATATCCAGGTCTATGGCACGCAATACAGGCTCGCCGTCAAACGACTTGGCAACACCCTTGAGCCGAACCAAAACTTGATCATTCATTCCGCATCAAAACTCCTTTTTGACAGAAATATAGATAATACTCATATTGTAGCAGATTTGCAGCAAAAATGCAATAGATTTCGCAAAATTCTTTGAATAATCGCGAAATTTCTGTCAAAGACAATGAAAAGAGGACGGTTTTCATGCAATATCTCGCGTAATCTCCCGTTTTCTCTTGTTTTCTCCGTTTTTCGTTTATACGAAAAGCATACCAAAAAGGCAACAAGAGAACACAAACAGCGCAAGAGAGGAGGATGTGCGCAAAATCAGCCAGACCGAGAACATCCACATGCAAAGCAGGCTGCAAAAGCTAAGGATAGAGCATATTTTTTCTGCTGTGTTCAGCTTGAAAAAGATACACAGAAATCCGTGCACGATCCTGCCGCCGTCAAAGCCCTCAATGGGAATAAGATTGAGCAGGCACAAAGAAAGGTTTGATAAGCAGAACTGCATGATCCACTCGGACACCTCGCAAAAAGGCAGTGTCAGTAAAAAGAAAATCACATTGATAAAAGGACCTGCCAGACACAAACAGATCAGCGCGGGATAAGAGCACAACCTGCCCGCTGTTGTCAGTCGTGCGCCCAATACGTCAAGCTTCATGTGAGAAAGGTCAATGGACAACAACTTCGCTGCTGCAATATGCCCTATTTCGTGAATGCTTGCCGCCAATAAGCACGCACAAAGCTGCGGCAAAGGTGTCGTTGCGAGCATAGATAACAATAATATAAAGGTGGCAGGGGACACGGATATTTTCAATTTACGCATAAAATTCACCTTTGGTATTGAAAAATTCACAAAATATCAGTTGACAATCAGTTGATTGTCATATATAATAATGTCATCACATAAAAGGGAGGCTTGTTATGCATTTAAAGATACACGATGCTTTGATCCCCGGTACAAAACTGCGCAGAGCAGATATGGACGGCGTGACGGGATTGGCTTTTTTATCTAAGATCTTTTTTATTACCGACGGCGTTATGTTGACACAGATCAGAGACATTTCCGGCATCGACGGTTCAACGTTGCAAAACTGGACCAAAAGAGGCTGGGTACCGCTTTCCAAGTCTAAAAAATATGATATTGACCAGGTTGCGTATATCCTGATCATTAATATGCTGCGCCCCTGCATGCAGCTGGATAAGATTGCCTATATGCTGGAATATATCAATGGCGACCTGGAGGACGCAAGCGACGATATCATTCGCGCAAGTGTGCTTTACGACTATATCTGTCGTATTCTTGATGCTCTGGTAGAGCAGAATCAGTGCTCCTTCTCCTCGATCAGAAAAGTGATCGAGCAGCAGACCGCAGGATATACTGAGGTGATGGAAGGTGCAAGGGAAAGATTGACCGATGCGCTGGAAGCAATCGTTGTTGCATATTACGCAACGTTGATCAAGACGCGCTCCGATGCGCTTGTCAACAGATTGGTAGGGAACCGTGAATAAGAAGTGGACGGAAAGACTGGTTCTTGCGCTGATTTATTGGCTGCTGGTCTCATTTGCCGCTACGGCATCGTATTTAATAGCAGACCAGATCATACGCATGATGAATACAGTATTAGTCTTAGAAGAAACGCATGCAGCAAGTGTGATCAGAGTGTTTCTGACAATTCTTGTCAGCGGCGCGATTCTGACCGCTGTTTCTTACTGGGAAGGATATCATTTTGCAAGTTTTGATAAAGGAGTCGTTTTTCCTGCGATCGGCATCGCAATGGGAGTGCATTTCGTTTTAGGCTTCTTGTTTGGATTCTCTCCATGGGTGACCGGCGGCGCATTATACATGGCAGGGTGGATCAAATACGGTGCAGGATACACCTCCGAATGCTCTATGGCAACCAAGGACGTCAGCGTTTTGATCTTTGTGGGAGCGTTCGCGATTTTCGCTGCACTGTACACGCTGTTCATGAGCTTTCCACAGTACTACGGCATGCTCAAAAGATATTCGGACAGGGAAGCACTTCTGGAAGAAAATTCTCACAGAACAACCTATGTGCAACCGACCGAAGAATATGCAAACTCGGACGGGGATGTAAATAACGACAACGCAAATCCCTTATAATATAAGGGATTTGCGGCGCACTTTAATTTGCGAAAAATTTTTTTGAAAAATTTCAAAAAAGGTATTGACAAATTAAAAAAAAGTAGTATAATAGTATCGTTGCCGGTGAGCAAGCCAAGGCAGCGAATGCGAGAGTGGCGGAACTGGCAGACGCGCACGTTTGAGGGGCGTGTGGTTTACACCGTACGGGTTCAAGTCCCGTTTCTCGCACCAACGTTGCATCGACAAAATCGATGCAACCTCATAAGCGGGCATGGCGGAATTGGCAGACGCGCTAGATTCAGGTTCTAGTCGGGGCAACTCGGTGGAGGTTCAAGTCCTCTTGCCCGCACCAAAAACAGGGAGTGCTACTGCACTCCCTGTTTTTTGTGAGTAATCCAAAATTTTGATACCGTTTCAAAATGGGTACAAATTTTTGAACTATGGGTGCATCTTCCTACAAGGGTTTGCGCCCATTTTAGTTCGATAAATTGGAATTTAACAAACTTAATCAGCATTTTTATACGAAATAAAAATATGGGCAGGAGCAAATAGCAAAGACGATATAATCAACAATATCGACCTGCACATAATACCACTAAACAAGAATATTGCCGATGGTATAATAGAAAGAGCCATTGCTTTAAAAACATTGTTTTTACGCCAATAGATAACCCATATCGTGCAATACAAAACAATCAGCACAGCATCTACCATCAGATAGATAGCAAATGCTTCGTCAGACCACCAGCCAAACCAAGTCGTTGGGATGTTGAAAATCATAAAGCCGAAGCATCCAAATCTACCAATCTGCTCAATGATTTCAATCGTTTTGTTGTGATACCTATTTTCAAAAGCCTCTTTATGTTTGAGCGCAAATATGATGTTTGGAATCATTATTGCAGTTATAAACGCCAAACCGAAAATATTAAACCATTCCATAACATCACCCCATCAAATTCTTATTTATCGGTTAGTTTAGTATATCACATAATTCATTAAAAATCAATAATTTTTTAAGCGAATCAATAATTGAACGATACCCCATAAATTGAACGATAAGGGCATAAAGTGAACGATTTATATTTTACGGCTAAAATAAAAAGGCTTGCAAGGACAAAAACTATCCCGACAAACCTGCTTTTAAGCTAATAAATTTAATGAAATCCTGCTTTGCACGATGAAATCC
>JAZNCE010000119.1:0-11436 GCA_045587385.1 Eubacteriales bacterium | reverse complement strand
AGCTCCTTGCTCAAAAAGAACGGAAACGGTTTTCTCACATAATATCTCGTGGGATACGTTGATTTGACTCACTCCGTTCTTTTTGGCAAAATTGCCGCAAAAAGAACCAAAAACGGCGTGAAAAGAATTTCGCTCGTTGCGCCGGGCGACGAGGGCTGCGCGCCCTCGACCTGCGCCGCCTTTTGAAAAAGGCGGGCGAAAACTTTCATGAGGGGGCTTGTCCGTATGGGTAAGCAAAAAGGACAGAGAAGCTTGTTCTCTGCCCTTTTGCTATGCAATTAGACGGTATGGATGCCGTTTGCCTTATCGGCATTGGCGTCTACGCCGTACTTTTGGTTCTTTCTGTACTCAAAGAACTTGAGTGCGATCTGCTCGAACAGCGCATAGGACAAAACGTCCTCGTCCTGCTCAACCAGTCCTGCAGGAATGCGTGCACGAATTGCTTCCAGCTCGGGAGCAAGATCGTCTGCAGGTCTGTAGGTAATGCGCTTTGCGTCACCGATAATGCTCTTTGCAAATGCCTCGTCGATCTCCATGGGCGTCTTGCCGTACTTGCCAAGCACGATGTCCTTGAATTCCTTGGTCACGGTCTTGTAACGCTGACCCATAATGACGTTGTACACAGCCTGCGTACCAACGATCTGCGAAGAGGGAGTAACCAGAGGAGGATAACCGACGTCTGCGCGGACGCGCGGTACTTCCTCAAGCACCTCGGTCAGCTGGTGGGATCTGCCTGCGTCTGCAAGCTGCTTCATGAGGTTGGAAAGCATGCCGCCGGGCACCTGATAAAGGAGCGCGTTGACGTCAACAGCCAGTGCCTTGGGGTTGAGCTGACCCGATGCCAGATACTTCTCACGCAGAGGTGCGAAGTGCTTGGAGACCTTATTGAGCTGACCCAGATCAAGACCGGTATCATAGGGCGTTCCCTGCACTGCAGCCACAAAGGTTTCTGTGGGAGGCTGGGAGGTACCCATTGCCATGGGAGAAATGGCGGTATCGACCACGTCCACGCCTGCTTCTGCCGCCTTTAAGAGCGTCATGGAAGCAAGACCTGCGGTATAGTGGGTGTGCAGCTGCACGGGCAGCTTGGTACTGGACTTGAGCGTCTTGACAAGCTCATAAGCATCATAAGGCTTCAAAAGACCTGCCATATCCTTGATACAAATGGAGTCTGCGCCCATTTCTTCCAGCTGCTTTGCGTAATTTGCGTAATACTCCATGGTATATACGGGACCGGTGGTGTAGCTGAATGCAGCCTGCACGTGACCGCCCTCGCGCTTGGTCGCGTCAATGGCAGTCTTTAAGTTACGGGGATCGTTGAGTGCGTCAAAGATACGAATGATATCAATACCGTTGGCAATGCACTTTTGCACGAAATATGCAACCACGTCGTCGGAATAGTGGCGGTAGCCCAGAATATTCTGACCGCGGAACAGCATTTGCAGCTTGGTGTTCTTGACGTGCGCACGGATGGTGCGCAGTCTTTCCCAAGGATCTTCATTGAGAAAACGCATGCAGGAGTCAAAGGTTGCGCCGCCCCACGCCTCAAGGGAGTGGTAGCCGACCTTATCCATTTCCTCCAGAATAGGAAGCATTTCCTCGGTAGTCATTCTCGTCGCAATGAGTGACTGGTGAGAGTCACGCAGTACGGTTTCTGTAATTTTGAGTTGTGCCATATGTCAATTACCTTTCTTAAGCAAACATGGACAGGAATACGCCTGCCGCGACTGCGGAGCCGATAACGCCCGCTACGTTGGGGCCCATGGCGTGCATCAAGAGGAAGTTGGAGGGATCCGCCTTCTGACCCTCGATCTGAGCAACGCGTGCTGCCATAGGTACGGCGGAAACGCCCGCAGAGCCGATCAGCGGATTGATCTTGCCGCCCGTGATCCAGTTCATGATCTTAGCGGTAATCAGACCGCCGCAGGTGGAAATGCAGAATGCAACCAATCCGCAGCCGATGATCGCAAGTGTCTCAAGGCGCAAGAAATTTGCTGCACTTGCCGTAGCACCCACGCTGATACCAAGGAATACCGTGACGATATTCATCAGCTCGTTCTGCACTGTCTTGGAAAGACGCTCGGTCACACCGCACACGTTGAGCAGGTTACCAAACATCAGGCAACCGATCAACGTCAGCGCATCGGGTACGATCATGCCGACCACAACTGTTACGATAATGGGGAAAAGGATCTTTTCCAGCTTGGATACGCTGCGCAATCCCGTCATTTTGATCTGACGCTCCTTCTTGGTGGTCAAAAGACGCATAAAGGGCGGCTGGATCATGGGGATGAGTGCCATGTAACTATAAGCTGCTATGGCGATCGCACCAAGCAACGAGGGGGCAAGTGTTTTGGTGACCTGAATGGCGGTAGGTCCGTCCGCTCCGCCAATAATACCGATTGCGGCAGCGGCCTCAAGCCCAAACAGACTTGTAAGCAAAGCTGCTGAGAAGGCCACGAACACACCAAGCTGTGCGCCCGCACCAATCAACAGGCTTTTGGGATTTGCGATCAAAGGAGTAAAATCGGTCATCGCACCGATGCCGATAAAGATCAGACAAGGGTAAATACCCAGCTTCACGCCGAGATAAAGAAGGTCAAGCAAACCGCCGTGGTGCAGCACCTCCATGTAATCCACCGATTCCGCAATAAAGAAATCAAGATGGAACATATTTGCACCGGGCAAGTTGGTCAGCAGCATGCCGATGGCGATAGGCAAAAGCAGCAAAGGCTCGTACTTTTTTACGATTGCAAAATAAATCAGTACAAACGAGATCAGCATCATGACCACGACCTGCCAACAGTTCCAGTCAAACGCCCACGCTTGGTTCGCAAGCGTGAAGAGCGCATCCCCTTCAGCTGCCTTAAAAAACAGCTGCCATATACCCGTGCCTGTCAGAAATTCTAACAAACTGTCAAGCATAATATCGTTCCTTTCGGGTTTAGTTCATGGTGATGATAACCTGATCGGCGGTAACAGAGGTGCCCTGTGCAACCTCAACCGATGCGATAGTGCCTTCTTCGGGGGCGAAGATCTCGTTTTCCATCTTCATAGCCTCCAGCACTGCAACAACTGCGCCCTTGGCAACCTTTTCGCCGGGCTTTACGTTGACCTTGAGAATATTGCCGGGCATGGGAGCCTTGATCTGCACGCTACCCTGTGCACCGCTTGCCTTGGGAGCTGCCTTAGGTGCTGCCTTGGGAGCAGGGGCTGCCTTGGGTGCTGCTGCGGGAGCGGGAGCTGCGCCCTCGCTGACCTCTTCTACTACGACGTCATATGCCGTTCCGTTTACGGTAACTGTAAATCTTTTCATTGTAATGTACCAAACCCTTTCTCAGTTTTGTTTGTTCCAAGCGCCGCCCTTACGCGTAAAGGACACGACGCGAAATCCGCTTTCAAATTGACCCTTATATTCCTCGCTCTGCAGCATGAGAGCAATCGCAGCGGTGATGGCTGCCACGATCTCGCCCTCGTCCTCCTCGGGCTCGGCAACCACGACGGGCTGCTCCACGGGAGCGACTGCCACTTCCACAGCCTTGGCAAGTGCCGCCTTTTTGGCTTCTTTCTTTGCGGGAATATCATGCAAGAACACCTTCATCAAAGCCACAACACCCCACAGAATGCTCAGCACCAAGAAGATCATCACCATGCCCTGCACCGATACCAGCACGGCATATTTGATACGCTCTGCCGAGAAAAAGCCGCCCAGCTCTTCGTTTGTTGGATTTTTCTTTTGGGCTACGGTTTCTTGCTCGGTCACCGAGCTCTCCTGCTCGACAGCCTCGGTTTCTTCAGCTGCATAAATGCCAAGCATACACATGCCAAACAGCAGCGCAAGCACCGAAACAAGAGCCAAAAGCCTTGTCAAATATTTCTTATTCATATCTTCCTCCTGTATCAGAGAGGCAGATTTGCGTGACGGCGAGAAAGCGTGCCGTCAGCCTTGGAGCCCAGCATATAGAGTGCTGCGCAGATGCGTGCGCGAAGCTCCTCTGCGGGTACGATATCGTCGATATCGCCCTTCTCTGCTGCTGCCTGTGCGCTTGCCTTGGTTGCTTTATACTCTGCTTCAACCTCGGCTCTGGATTTGTCAGCCGTGATCTCGTCGTTGTAAAGGAATGCAACGGCTGCTGCAGGATCCATTGCGCTGATGCATGCCTCGGGCAGAGCCAATGCAAGGTCAGCACCCTGCGCGCGGCTGCCAAGCAGCGTAAATGCAGCACCGTAAGCGTTACCGGTCACAACAGTTACCTTTGCACATGTTGCTGTAGCGTAAGCACCCGAAAGTGCGCCGTACGCCTTGACACCGCAAGAGGTGCACTTGGGTGCGATGCCCTCGGAGTCAACCAGGGTGACGACCGGAATATGCAGGCTGTCGCAAAGCGAGATCAGGCTTGCCGCACGGCGTGCACCCTTGTGCGTCAGCTTGCCGCCATTCTGTGCACGGTCGGTTGCCACAACGCCCACGGTTACACCGCCAACGGTTGCAAGGGCAGTCAGCATACCGTCCTTCTTTTGCTCGCCAAGCACCAGTACGTTGCCTGCGTCACAAATATCGTCCAACAGTGCGCGAGTATCCTGCACGTCGGCAGTCACTGCACGCTCAGCGGGGTCTGCGACCTGCATGATCGCGCAATCCTTATTATTCGAAGGCAGAAGCTCAATCAGCTTTCTCGCTGCAGCGAATGCCTCATCCTCACTCTTGCAGATCAGATCTGCATCAAGCGTTTCATCCTTTTCTGCGGTCAGGTAGACCTTTGCTCCCTCGGCAGCAATCTTAAGATCAAACATGCCTGCCGCGACTGCGCAAAGACCCGTGCAGCTGCCCGAGATCACGCTGATCTGCGGTACAACGCCGGATGCCGCGCTGATGCAGCCCAGCAGCTCGCCGTATGCGGACAGCACTGCGCTGCCCTCGGGAACAAGTGCGCCTGCACAGTCAAACACACCAATCACGGGTGCGCCTGCACTCATTGCCATTTTGTAAAGCGCGGTGATCTTTTTCGCGCCCGTTGCATCAAACGCGCCCTTCATGCGGTCGCCGTCCTGTACGAAAGCGAATGCCAGCTTACCGTCCACAGAGCCGTAGCCGCAGATCACACCCTCGTATTCCTCGGCACAGCCCGCACGCTTGATGTACGCGCCCGTTTCGACAAACGTGCCCGCATCAAACAAAAGCGCGATCTTCTGATTGCCTTTGGTTTGCGTTCTTTCCATTCGGAAGTCCTCCAAGTTGCCTAAAATTACGCGAAAATCGGCTTGGATTTGCATCAAAACCCATTCTCCGCCAGTTTAATTCTATAATAACATAATATGAAGATTTTGTCAAGAAAAAATCAAGGCAAAAGCAAAAAAAGCGTTGCGCCCTTTCCCGGGCGCAACGCACGTACCTTCCCATTATTTATACAGTTCCCTGACCACGGTATCCACAGCAGTGGTGTTCATGTTGCACTTGAGCACGTAAGCGGGCACGTGCTCGACCGTGTGATGGAGCAGCTCCACAAATTTATCCGCCGTGTCGCGGTTGGCGGGCGGCAATATCTGCTCGCTAAGACGGTGCGTGAATTCCTCTTTTCCGATGTCTTTGATCTCGTTTGTCTTGGCTTGCTCCAAGAACACCACGGCATCAAGCGCACGGGCGGTGTTGGTCTGCCAGCCCTCCTTGCCGCACCAGGGCGTACCGTGGGCGATCAGCTTACCGTCACGCAAAGCCAGCAAGGGCTTATCACCGTTGATCACGGTCACGTCCTTGCCGAATTTATCCTTCCAAAGACCAATATGCGTGCTCTTGCCCGTACCTCTCTTGCCCGAAAACGCAATGCACTTGCCTTTATAGGTAATGACTGCGGAATGGAACAGATACGCATCAAACTCCGCCATTTTGCGGCAAAGCTGACGGTTGATCAAGTAGCTCTCCGCCATGGGTGCGGTCAGATTCCAGGTCGCGCCCGACAGCATGCGATGCACCTCGTCACTCGTGATCTGCACACGGAAGGCAGGCTCTTCTCCGTTTCTGACAATATAATCTCTGCAAACGTCCTCAACAAACCCATAGCGGTTGTCGATCTCTACGCAAACGCCTGCAACCTTGATTGTAAACATAAGTCATTCTCCTTTCGGTTAAAGGATAAAAAAGCAAAAGGCGGGAAAGCTCCCGCCTCTCGATCATTCCATATACATACTGTCCACGTGTGCCTGTACGTACTTGAGCATTTGCTTTTGCATATAGGCACGATTGTCCATAAAGAAGCGGCTGATCTTTTCAATATTGTCTGCGTGATGCTCGCGCAAGAACACAAGCGTTGCTCCCAACTGCGCGTCGTCGTTATCACTCAGTGCATCGCAGATCGAGGAAATGATAGCAACGTCTGCCTTGGCAAACAGCTGCCAGTACTCGGGGCTGTTGTGCTCGGTCAGGTCGTAGATCATCTTGTAAGCCATCAAAGGACGGTAGACGTCGTTCTTTCCGAAACGGTGATCGTCACTGCCCACGATATTTGCGCTCCAGACCTGACGCTCGGAGGAAGCCATACGAGACATAAAGTAACCCATGCGCTTGTTGACCATTTCAAAGGTCAGCTCAGCGGGTCTGATATTCTTTCCCGTGCTTTTATCGTAGAGGAAGAAATGCTTGGTCACCGTGGTGGTGAGCATTGCAAGATACATCACAAGTCCGCCAAGGGCTAAGAACAGCACGGCAGCGAGCATGAGCATGATATTGATAAGCAGGAAGTTATTGCCCCAGCCTGCGATCGTGGCAACTGCCATGACAACGGCAATCAGCAAGCAAACAACACCTGCGACAAGCAGAATAGTCGACAAATTTTTCTTCAAAGAATCCATGTATTGTTCCTCTTTTCCGGAGTAATCGATATCAAAAACGCAAAAAATCTTGCGCACATAAACGTACAGTATGATTATATCACAAAATATGCACTTTTGCAAGAGATTTTTCAAAATTTTATCAAAACAAAAGCGTAGTCCTGCAATACAGACATGACAGGGGAATTTTCCTTGACAATGATAACAACTTATGTTATAATCTCTTCGAAGAAGTGCGCAAGGAGTGATATTTATGGATGCGAGATTTTTATTTTTCAGTGCCGAAGCCAAATCGCCCGCCGGGTATCTTCTTGTGCAGGCAATACACCCGATCGAACTGCAGTTTAATGCAAAGTACGCAAGTAAATATGCGACGGACAGGCTTGAAAATATCACCATCGTTTTCATCTGTACGGATGAGGAATTGCTTTCGCAAGGGTTTTACAACGAAAGACGTTACATCTCATGGAAAAAGAAATATGCCGATATCAGGCTACAGATCCCTTATCTGCAGTTTATTCATGCCGACACAAATGCAAGAAAAGCAATGATGTGGGATGTGATCGAACGTGCTATCGAGTATTTGCGAAAAAGAAATGCATTGGAGCGCATTGATGAATTTGCAGACGATTTGCGGCAAGTGTATTGGGCGGAATAGTTTTGATTTTTGAACACAGGGTTCTCCCCTGTGTTCTCTTTTGTATCACACGGACAGAGAGAAAAAAACAGCCACTTTGCTTGTGATTATTTTCACGAGAATTTGCAAGTTCCTATTGACCTTTCTTGCAAATTGTGATATAATCATGATAATTCATTTTCCACGGAGGCTCACTTTATGAAAGCAGTAACGCTGTACGAGTCCGGCGTGTTTTTGTGCAACGGTTCACCCTGCCCCGGCAGCTGCGACCGCGATGCAAATTCCGCTCGCCAAAAGACGATAGCCGCAAGCATCCTTGCTGCGCATAATACAGATACAAACCATGATCAGGATGTGCTGAAAATCCGTTTCGACGCCTTGATTTCTCACGATATTACCTATGTTGGCATCATTCAGACCGCACGCGCCTCGGGACTTGAAAAGTTCCCTGTTCCTTATGCGCTGACCAACTGCCACAATTCGCTGTGCGCGGTGGGCGGTACCATCAACGAGGACGACCACGTGTTCGGTCTTTCGGCTGCTAAAAAATACGGCGGTATTTACGTGCCCGCCAACCAAAGCGTCATTCACTCTTATGCAAGAGAGCAGCTTGCATTATGCGGAGGCATGATTCTCGGCTCTGACT
Source organism: Eubacteriales bacterium (assembly GCA_045587385.1). Lineage (GTDB taxonomy): Bacteria > Bacillota > Clostridia > Oscillospirales > CAG-272 > SVQP01. The sequence continues at coordinate 3,328 of JAZNCE010000119.1, read as the reverse complement.
CTCACACCCGCTACGGTGCTTTGGGCACCATGGCTGTCGGCGAGGGCGGCCCCGAGCTTGTCAAGCAGCTGCTCTGCAATACCTACGACATTCCCGCACCCGAGGTGGTGCTGGTATATCTGACGGGCAAGCCCCGTCGCGGCATCGGTCCGCACGACGTCGCGCTTGCGCTGGTGGGCGCAGCCTTCCCGGGCGGCTTTGTCAAGAACAGAATTCTGGAATTTGTCGGCCCCGGCGTGGCAAACCTCTCCATGGATTTCCGTAACGGCATTGACGTCATGACCACCGAAACCACGTGTCTTTCTTCCATCTGGACAACCGACGAGGTAACCAAGGCGTTTTACGAGGCGCACGGCAGAGGCGAATATTATGCGCCCCTTGCCCCCGAGGACGGTGCTTACTACGACCGCATGATCGAGATCAAGCTCGACGAGGTCGAATCCATGATCGCGCTGCCCTTCCACCCCTCCAATGCATACACCATTCACGAATTCAACGCACGTGCTGCCGAGCTGCTTGCAGGTGTGGAAGCCGAGGCAGCGCAGCTGTTCCCCGGTGCACCTCTCTCCTTGACAGGTAAAGTGGATGCCAACGGCGTGCACGCAGATCAGGGCGTGATTGCAGGCTGTGCGGGCGGTATGTACGAATCCATTTGCGAAGCGGACGCCATTCTGAAGACGGGTGACGTGGGCGACGGTGCATTCTCGCTCTCGGTCTACCCCACCAGTATTCCCGTTTCGCTCGAGCTGACGCGCCAGGGTGTGACCGCTTCTCTGCTTGCGCAGGGTGCTGTGATCAAGCCCTCCTTCTGCGGACCTTGCTTCGGTGCGGGTGACGTGCCTGCCAATAACGGACTTTCCCTGCGCCACACCACGCGTAACTTCCCCAACCGCGAGGGCTCCAAGCCCGGCGAGGGACAGATCTCCTGCGTGGCGCTCATGGATGCAAGAAGTATTGCGGCAACCGCAGCTATGGGCGGCGTGATCACGGCTGCAACCGATCTTGATTACGATTTTGCTCCTCTGCCCTATCAGTTTGATGCATCTCCCTACCAAAAGCGCGTGTACAACGGCTACGGCAATCCGCAGCCCGATACCGCTTTGGTCATGGGTCCCAATATCACCGATTGGCCCGCACAGTACGCGCTGGCGGACAACCTCCTTGTCGAGCTGGCGGCGGTCATTCGTGACCCCGTTACCACCACCGACGAGCTCATCCCCTCGGGCGAGACCTCGTCGTACAGATCCAATCCCCTGCGCCTTGCGGAATTTGCGCTCTCCCGCCGCTGCCCCGAGTACGTCGGTCGTTCCAAGGCGGTAGCAGCGCAGGAAAAAGACCGCAGAGCGGGCGAGATTTCCGAAAAGCTGCACAAGGCTCTCTCTTGCGTAGGCGATGCAGATGCGCTGGCTAAGAACACGCAATTCGGCTCTTGCCTGTTTGCCAACAAGCCCGGTGACGGCTCGGCACGCGAGCAGGCTGCATCCTGCCAGAAGGTGCTGGGCGGCTTTGCCAACATTTGCTACGAATTTGCGACCAAGCGATACAGATCCAACTGCATCAACTGGGGCATTCTGCCCTTCACGTTGGATGCAGATACCCCCTTCCCCTACACCGAGGGTGACTTTGTGTTCGTACCCGACATCAGGGAAAAGCTGATTGCGGGTGCTGAGCAATTTGACGCTACGGTCATTTGCGCGGACGGCACGACAGCACCGCTGACCTTATGCGTCAAGGGCTTGACCGAAACCGAAAAGCAGATCATTCTGGATGGCTGCCTGATGAACTATTACGCAAACGGAAACAAATAAAATAAATACCGATTACGGAGGTATGGCAATGAACAAGATCAAAATGACTACGCCGCTTGTCGAAATGGACGGCGACGAAATGACAAGAGTGCTTTGGCAAATGATCAAGGACGAGCTTCTGCTCCCCTTCGTTGACCTCAACACGGAATATTACGACCTCGGGCTTGTGGAGCGCGAGCGCACCAAGGATCAGGTCACGTTCGATTCGGCTTATGCAACCAAAAAATACGGCGTGGCGGTCAAGTGCGCTACCATTACCCCCAACCGCCAGCGCGTAGAGGAATACAACCTTTCCGAGATGTGGAAGTCCCCCAACGGTACCATCCGCGCGATTTTGGACGGCACGGTATTCCGCGCCCCCATTCTCATTGATTCCATTCGCCCCGCGGTACGCAACTGGGAAGCACCCATTACCATCGCGCGCCACGCTTACGGTGACGTTTACAAGGCAACCGAGTACCGCGTACCCACCGAGGGCAAGGCGGAGCTGGTGTTTACCGATAAGGACGGCAACGAGACCTTCCGCGAAACGGTCTACGACTTTGAGTGCCCCGGCGTGCTGCAGAGTCAGTACAACAAGGACTCCTCCATTCGCTCCTTTGCACACTCCTGCTTCCAGTACGCTATTGACACCAAGCAGGATCTGTGGTTCTCCACCAAGGACACCATTTCCAAGCAGTACGACCAGACCTTCAAGCTGATCTTCCAGGAGATCTACGATGCGGATTACAAGCAAAAGTTTGAGGAGCTGGGTATCGAATACTTCTATACCCTGATTGACGATGCGGTTGCGCGCGTGATCAGATCCAAGGGCGGCTTTATCTGGGCTTGCAAGAACTACGACGGCGACGTTATGAGTGACATGGTTTCCACCGCGTTCGGCTCTCTTGCCATGATGACCTCGGTACTGGTTGCGCCCGACGGCACCACCGAATACGAGGCGGCACACGGCACGGTCACGCGCCACTATTACCGCTACCTTAAGGGCGAGACCACCTCGACCAACCCCATGGCAACCATTTTTGCTTGGTCGGGTGCTTTGCGCAAGAGAGGTCAGCTGGACGGACTTGCCGATCTGGTGGATTTTGCTGATAAGCTGGAGGCTGCTTGCCTGCAGACGCTTGACGACGGCATCATGACCAAGGATTTGGTAGGTCTTGTCGTTCCCGGCACGCCTGTCACCTCGGTCAACTCGCTGGAGTTCCTCAAGGCGATCAGAGAGAGACTGGAAAAGAAGTTGGCTTAAAGCCAAATCAAAAAAACACCGACACATGGGGCTGATAAATAAGCGGAGAAATTCGCAAAAATCAAGGACTGTATCGTTTTGATGCAGTCCTTGATTGCTTTTATAGATAGTTGCTGTAGGTGCTGGGGATCACTGATCGCCCCTACAGTGTATTCTTTAAGGCTTTAGTATTCTAAAACTCCAACATACTCAGTTGTAGGGGCGATCAGTGATCGCCCGCGCCTGAGGCAATTACTATTTGAAAGCATTCAGGGCTGCCTTACCAAGCAGCCCT
>JAZNCE010000118.1:0-4888 GCA_045587385.1 Eubacteriales bacterium | reverse complement strand
CCCTTGGAATTGAACTGCGGAGCATAGCCCATCACATAGTACTTCATCGAGAGGTCTGCGCCGATGCCCAGCTGCTGACCGTAGATCTCGAATCTCGAAGAAGGAACAGCCTCACCGCCGAGGACGGGATAGCTCTGACGGTTCTCACCTTCGAGTATCTGTCCGAAGTGTTCACCGAGCTTGTAGGCAACCTCGCCCGAGAGGAGCTGTGCTTTGGTTACACTTGTGATCTCTACGTTATCACTCCCGGGTTTCAGATCCGAATTGCTGTGTACAGCCTCAAGAACGCCATCACCGAGGTAATAGCAATTCTTGATTGCATTAACGCTCCGAAGCGTGCCAAATGCGCCAAGAAAAGCCTGATCGGTCAGATTTTCACCGCGCTCAAACTTACCTGCAAACAGGCAGTTTTCAAGGGTAGTCTTCGCTCCCGTGTCAGAAAGGCTGAGGAAACCGCCCATATAAATGGTTGGGGTGTCATTATAATCGCCTGCGTAATTGGTCTTGATGGTACCGTATGCCGCGCAGTTGCGGATGGTCACTTCACCGGTATTCTCCTGAATCTTACCGATGAAGCCGCCTGCGCCGTCGTCAACACGGAAAATACCTGCATCAAAGGTGCCGTACCAAGAGCAGTTTTCGATGAGGCTTTGATGGTTTGCGTATCCCACAAAGCCACCGATCATACCAACGCCGTGCGCCTTTGCGGTAAGATTTACGTAAGAGGTGATATTCTGAATCTCCGCACCATTGCGGTAGAGGTCGTTTTCTCCGTTCAGACCGCAAATCGAGCCGATGACACCGCCAACGTAATCAACCTCGGTGTTCACGATCACCTCACCGTAGATGGTGAAGTTCTTGACCGTACCGGTTCTGACCTCACCGAAGAAGCCAAGACCGGCTCTGCCGCCTTCCACGTACAGCCCTTTTATGGTGTGGTTCTGTCCGTCAAAGACACCGCGGAAGTTATTGCTGTTCTCACCGGTCGCGCCGATGGGCGTCCAAGGTCTGTTTTCAAGGTCGATGTCAGCCACAAGCACCGCGCTTGCCGTTCTGTCCATGGTGTTTACATGGTTTGCAAACCAGAAGAGCTTGCCTGCATTGTCAATTTCGTAGTAGCCGTCGGCGTTGGAATCGGTGGCAGGCTCATAGCAGCCGTTTGCGCAGAAGCCATTGCTGTCGAAGGCAACGGTTTCGTCGTGTTTTGCGGTGTCCGCATCGCCGTACTCGCTATTACAAACAGAGCAGTAAGCCCGTTTCTTGCAGGTTGCTTCGCCGCCGGTGTGGGTCTCTTTCTTTGAATAAACGCACCCAGTACAGGATACGGTGTGTGTTTGACCGTCGGTGTTTGGAGTTACCGTTTCATTTTTTGCTCCCGGTGTGGGATATTCGCCATCGTGAATATGCCAGGGAGTGGAGCCCGGGGTTGCTTCCACCCAAGCGTTCAGCGCGTCAACAAGGCTGACCGTACCCGCAACATTGCTGTTTGAAATCGTAATCATTTCCCAGCTTGAGTCGGTCACTCCCGGCGCCGCTTTCATTTGATCCTGCGAAAGCTGTATGGGAGAACCGTTTGCGGTGCCTTCGCCTATAGATTTCAGCGACCTATCCGTCGCATACCAATAGCAATCAGTGATCGTTGCCTCACTGCCAGTTCTGCCAAAGCAACCGCCCGCAGTTTTGCCGCTGACGTCGCATGCGCTATAGCAGTTTGTGGTCGTGGCAGATTCAACTACCCCTACAAGACCGCCTGCGGTGGAGCCTGTTGTGCCTGTTGCGCTAACGTTGCCTGTGTTGTAGCTGTTGGTTATCGTGGCGTAGGAGACTTGCCCTGCAAGACCGCCTACATAGGCATTCACGCCGCTTCCGCTGACCGCACAGGTGCTGTAACAGTTCTCTATCGTGATGGAGTTGGCATATCCAACCAGACCGCCTACGTATGCGTTACCCGAACTAAGAGCGACCTTGATCTCTCCGCTAACGCCAACGTTTTTGATCGTTCCTCCCGTTACGTATCCGAAAATGCCCGCGTGGCTTACGGTAGCCGATTCGATCAACAAACCGCTGATCGTGTGTCCCGCGCCGTCAAAGCTGCCTTTAAATGCCTTATACTCGCCTGAGCCGATCGGGATCCAATCGTGCTCTGACAGATCAATGTCCGCCATGAGCTTGATGTGTTGGCTTTCACCATTTACAAAAAAATTAGTTGCGGTAGCCGTGTTGCCCTGGGCATCGGTGAGCTTAACGTCCGATCCGTATGCATTCACCAACGCCGCAAGGCCCGCAAGCTGTTGCGGAGTGCAGATCTCGTAAGCAGTTTCCGGCGAATCGCCTCTATCTTCGACTGCAAACGGCGAGAAGTCGGCGTAAGTGTATACGTTTTCGCTATGTTCACCCCAAGTTTCCGAATTGGACGTCACCGCCGCACTCGCCGATACTGCGCCAAAGGCGCAGAAAATGCAAAATGCAAAGAGCAAAATGCAAAATTGTTTTAGCAAATGATTGTGGTTTGTTTTTCTCATAACGTTTACCTCCGCTATGTGTTTGTTTTCTTGCAAATGGAAACCAAAATTGCTATGATTTCCTTTATATCTTTTTCTATGCTGTTAAATTCCTCTTTAGTAAGATATTCCGTTCTATAGAGTAAGCGAATCCAATATTCGCTTTCGTTCGCTTCCTTTAATGCTATGTTCATTTGGCATTAAAATCGGCTTTACTTTGTCCTTTTTGTGCCTCGGTTACGTTTGCGCCAATGCTCGTTCCGCTTCTGAGAAGCTGTTTCGATAGAACAAATTCTTTTTTATTATCCGTTAAATGCTTATATAGATTTACGGTTCTCACCGCAAATTCAAAGCTTTTTGTTTCAATTACGTTATCCATTTCGTCCCTCAATTTTGCATTTTGCACTTTGCATTTTGCATATAATTCTGCATTTTGCACTTTGCATTTTGCATTTGGATTACTGTGCCTACGGCACAGTAATCCACTCTCCGTCAAACTCGGTGGTACTCGGATCCTGCATGATCGTGAAGTACTTTTTGAATGTACCGTCGTAGTTGCCAATGAAGTTGATGACTACCTTTGCCTCAGTATTAACGTAAACGTTGTCCTCGTAGGATACGGTATAATCTGTGCCTTCTGTCAAGGTGCGACCGTCAACAACGATGGAGGTAACCTTGGGCTCCTTTACGTTGCCGTCGTACTGGTAACTCGTCTGGTCAAGAGTTACGATTGGATTGGTGACTTCCTTTTCTTGGATAGTAAGATCTGCTCCCTCGAGGGAAATGGTGTAGTTGTCTGCGGACAGAGTGCCCAGAGTGATGGCATACGATCCCGCATTTTCGCCTTCTTCACGACTCAGTGCGCCGGTCAGCGCGCCGGTCAGCGTATCATCACCAAGCAGACCTTCTGCCGTGTATGTCAGTGTGGGATCTTCATCGCCGTAGGACTTGATTTTCGCATCAGCCGTTACAGTCAAAGGTGCCTTAGCGATGTTAACGGACACGGTAGCCTTTGCGCTGTCATTATGGTTTGCATCGCCCTGAACGTAATACCAAACCGTGTAACCGCCTGCATTTGTGCCTTGGGGGATGCTTGTGGTATACTCGCCATCCTCGGTCAAGCTGTAAACCATCGTGCCAACGTTCGCCTCCCCTGCGTTGATGAGATACTGCGCTTCGCCGATGTAGGTCAGCATATTGGGGGTAGGAGCTGCTGTGATGCTCGCTACTGCCTTAGCGATTTCTACAGTCACACTTGCTACTGCGGAATCGTTTGCGTTCTCATTGCCCTGTACGTAGTAGTAAACAGTATAGGAATCTGCGTTTGTGCCTCTGGGAATGGTGGCTGTGAACTCGCCTTCCTCGGTCAAGCTGTAAAGCATCGTGCCAAAGTCTGTAGAGCCTGCGCTCACAAGCTCCTGTGCTTCGCCGTTATAGGTGAGCGTGTTTGCCGTGGGAGCAGTTACAGAAGGGATGCCCTTTTCGATGGTGTAGGTTACGCTTACGCTCTTATCATCTACGGTAAGGGTTGCGGTATAGCTTCCGGCGTTAACAGGGTTCGCATTATAGGTGAGGTCGTATTCAGCATCAATAGCACCTTCTACGCTTGCCTGATGTGCGTTGCCGTTATAAACTGCATTTTCGGGAGCTTTGAGCGTGATGGTCTTGTTATGACCGCAGCCTTTATCGCAGGACTCGGTGATGGTGTTTGCATCATCGTCAGCGGTGTAGCTGTAGTTGTGGTCAAGAAGATTGCCATAGCCGTTTCCGCAGATCGTACATACTTTCTGTGCCGCACAGGTTGCGGTGCCGCCCTCGTGGTTGCCTTCCACGATGTGTGCGGAAAGACCGTAGTTGTAGAGAGCTTTTGCGAGAGATTTCATTGCTTCGGTTGTCGTTTCGCTGTTGATTACATCGTAGCAATAATCGTTTACGCTATATCCGAGCGTGAACAGACCGTCTGCCGAGAACTGCATCTTTTTCGCAAAATCATACGCCGCAACCGCATCCGAGGTGAGCGTTTTGATCTCGCCGTCGTTGTAGCTTACTTTGATAAAGTTGGTCGCGCTGAAATTTACTGTTGCTTCTTTAATGGAGTCAGCAACCGTTTCGTTCACAACGGGAGAGCTTCTCGGAACGTCTACTTCAGTCTTGCCCTCGGAAAGGAAGGCTACGTCCTTCGTAACAAGGGCATCGGTCTTGTAATTGCGATATACCTGAGTAGCCGCACCGTATTCAAGCGTGTCGATGATGAACTGCTTCATATTAGCGTCATTCGTAATATTGTAGGCGTTAATCAGGTTTTCCTTAACGCTGTAACCCGTAAGCATTGCCTTTTCATGCCCCTCCGGGATGCCACCCACAAGAATCGTTACGTTCATGAGATC
>JAZNCE010000117.1:0-3634 GCA_045587385.1 Eubacteriales bacterium | reverse complement strand
AGACTCTTGACAAAGGCATTCAGGTAGAGGCAGGGAACGGTATTTTCGTTTTCGAACTGGTAGCTCTGATTAATGAGCTAAAAGAGGAGCTTCGTAAAGAGGACGCAAAGGCCTGCGGAAAGAGTGCGCAGAGAAAGGCATTGCAACGTATCTTAAAGCATGCTGCTGTTGCAAGTCCTTCGAAAGAATTCTTGCAGTATCCATTTATGAGCAACGGAATACAATGGTTTCTCTCAAGCGTTCATGCAGTAGGGTTATATGCTCCTATTGATTGGTGCAAGTGCGGTGCCGAGGAAGACTCGCCGGACATGGCTCGTATTGCGGTCAAGCGCGGTGAAGAGATTGAACTTCCGGAGCTTGCGGATCTTAAAGCATATATCAAGATAAAAAAGATCGAGAAGGAAAGACGAATCGTGTATTCCTACGGTGATTTTGTTCTTGATGCTCAACAGCTTGTTGACGTGCTTGAAGCATTGCCGGGAGCAAAGATGTATCACGATAGAAGTAAGTACGCAACTGCTTATTTTGAGCATCCCGATGGAATCGGATTGATTTGTCCTTTGCACATGCAAGCGGGCGATGAGATTCCTACTGTACTCAAATAAAGGAGGCGTGCTATGCAAGAAAAACTTGTAATCGTTGTACGGGCGGAATGGTTGAGAGCGTATTTGCTGAAAAGCCAAATCAGTTTGACGTGGAGATCCTTGATCTCGACGTACAGGATGAGGAAGAGTTTCGAGCAAACGAGGACCGCCTGACAACGATAGAACAATACTTAGCCAAACAGGAGGTATAAAAATGGAACAGATCAAAGTAAGAGTCAAGGGAGGCAATCTCGTAGCAAGCGCAAGCCGTGATAGTGCATATCCAGGCATTGACGTGGAATACGTGCCCGACGTTGACGAAGGTGAGCAGGCAAGTGCACCGAGAGTTCTTTTTGAGTATCCTGAGGACGGTGAGCTTCATGCCCTCGTATGGACGGATAAGGATAAGGAGGACTACACGCATAAGCTTAAATTTACGCTTGATGAAACCGTGGTTAATAAAAGCCCGATTGAAATCGTCAAAAAGATGGTGAGAGATGAGTATAACGCCTTTATGGAAAAGATGCTCAGGCAGAGTCCCAAAGATATCTTTGATAACGCTAAGAAGGTGGATGTTTATTCCGAGCTTCAAGGCTATATTCTGGATATGCTGGGTGAGGATTATAAGCCACAGGAGGTTGTCCCGCTGATAAAGCTGGATAACATTCTGGACTCGCTTTATCGAACTTATCTTGACAATGACAATCTGCATTGCAACACCTACGGAGATACGGCGCAGATTATCAGCGAGTTGCTTGACCTTTTGGCAATTGAAGAATGAAAGGAGTAGCACGAAACGTGCGAATTACAGGCTGTTAGAACAGCAAAACCTATGGCAGAGTCAATTCAGGCTCTGCCATATTTTATAAGAAAGGATTTAATATTATGAAAATCAATAATACAGTACTTGATGTACTTGGCAACTGCCGAGTAGAAGAAAACGTTCTTTATCTTCCCGCAAATCTTGATCGCAAGATTTATACCGACGTGAATAAGGTTCTTGAAGCTCTTGGCGGTAAATGGAACCGCAAGGTAGGCGGGCACGTGTTTGACCACTGTCCTGCCGATGAGATCGATGACATTATTCTCACGGGTGAGTATACCGACAAAAAGAAGGAGTTCCAGTTCTTTCCGACGCCTCCCGTGATCGCAGAAAAACTCTGCGACTTCGCTGGTATCAATGAGAACACGACTGTTCTTGAGCCATCCTGTGGCAAGGGCAATATTGCCGATGCCGTGTGGAAGAGAACACCTAAACGGTTACTTGGTATTGAACTGAACACGGATATGGCACAGTACCTTGAAGGCAAGCCATATGAGGTTATCACTGGGCAGGACTTTTTGCTGTACGAGGGGGATGCGTGGGATCGTATCGTTATGAACCCGCCTTTCTCCCGTCAGCAGGATATCGACCACGTTATGAAGGCGTATAGCCTTCTTGCAGAGGGAGGTATTCTCGTTTCTGTTATGAGCGTATCCTTCCAGTTCAGAACGAACAGAAAATCTGAAGAATTCAGAGAGTTTCTCGACTCGGTAGGAGCTTCGGTTTACGATCTTCCAGAGGGCGCGTTCAAAGAAAGCGGTACAATGGTACATAGTTGCATTGTGGTGATCAGAAAATGAGTATGAGAAAACTACCCGTAACGGTGAAGATGCCTAGCAGCAATCGCCATCTGTCAGCCAAGGAGCTTGCAGACTGGGCGAATACAGTATCTTGTCACTTTGGTGGTAAGGCTGTCTTTTCCGAGACTGACTATCCCAAACGTCTTTGGGGAGATCACTGCTCGTGTGGCACAAACGCTGACGGTTATACCAATGGTGTCTTTACACTGTGTCCATTGCTTAGCGAGGTCGTAAAAGAAGGGCAGAAGGCCTATATGATTTGCGACAAATGCGGCAATTACTCACATTTATAATTCATGGCCTATGAAGGCAGAAAGGGTTTCAAATGAAAATCAATTTTAATATGGACATCTGTATAGAAGCCTGGGCGAAGGCTCTTGGATATACGGTTGTCGGTGATAAGCTGATACATTCAACGGTCTTTCAACTGAAAGACTTTGAGGAGTGCGTGTCAGACTACATCTCGGAGTCGCTTGAAAGCGGGACAAGCTCCGCTGCACTCGAGGAAATCTTCTTCGCAAACGACGATGAACAGCACATTTTGAGAGACATGCTTGAAGAGTGCGAAAAAGTAGAACTTACTCCTGAGATCGCTGAGGCAATTGCAGATACTATGCCTACAATAAAAAGACTTCTTTCGCGTATTGATGACGGTGTAGATGCAGTTTTCCTTCCCGGCAAGCTGCACGGTTGTGAGGATCAGTTGTATGTCATCTATTACAATGCGCAGGGATGTAGCGAAAAAGGCTGTTTTGAGATCGAAATACTGGATTATGAGCGCATCATTGAGCTCTATGAAGATGTAAACGGTGATGCGGAAAAATTCTTTGATATCCTGCCCGACAGATTCCAGGGTGAATGGAAATATTGCGATTCTCAGAACGAATGCTTTGCTGACTATGTTAACGAATACTTCAACGCCGATTTTATTTTCGGTAGAGATGGAGATAACAAAGCGGAGCTTGAGTTTATCCTCAATTGGGCAAAAGCACGTCGAGCGCAGGTTTCGGGGGAGGGTTCAATATGAAAACACTCGAAGCGTTGGTTAGAAAGCAAAGACGATACGTTGTAAGCTGCGGTGGTTATGAGAATATTAAGGAAGCAGATGATATCTACAACGATTTGAATCGTGAAATCATCAAAGCTTATAAGGTCGAGCACGGCAACGCCGTACTTGGCAGTTATCTCTATTACGGAGATGAAGCAGAGCGTATTCGCGATGGTAAGGAGAGTCCTTATACGGAGTACAAAGACCAATCTATTGCCAATTTCTCATGCGACTTTATCCTTCCCAAAGAAGATCCGTATGTAACTGAAATAATCCGTCTTTGGAATTCGGCTCGGATATACAGAGGGATGCTTCACAGCGAACTTGTTGAACGAGTTGAAGCAGCAGGCGGAATGATGATCGTCTGGTATTAGGAGGT
>JAZNCE010000116.1:0-56975 GCA_045587385.1 Eubacteriales bacterium | reverse complement strand
AGCTCCTTGCTCAAAAAGAACGGAAACGGTTTTCTCACATAATATCTCGTGGGATACGTTGATTTGACTCACTCCGTTCTTTTTGGCAAAATTGCCGCAAAAAGAACCAAAAACGGCGTGAAAAGAATTTCGCTCGTTGCGACGAGCGACGAGGGCTGCGCGCCCTCGACCTGCGCCGCCTTTTGAAAAAGGCGGGCGAAAACTTTTTGAGAGGAGTTTCCTAGATTTGTGCAAAAAATATTTGACAAAAGGGAATTCTTATGCTATAATATTATGATTAAAATGTATAACTATGCCTAAAGGGGGGATGAGAATGGTTACCATTACGGGCGTGGAAAAGGGAAGCCGTGCCGCACGACACGGTGTGCAGGCAGGTGATATTCTGATTTCGATCAACGGACGCGAGATCCGTGACGTGCTGGATTACCGTTTTTATCTTGCCGATACTACCATTGAAATGGTGCTGCACCGCGGTGCGGAGCTGATCAACGTGACGCTTCATAAGCATGAATACGACGATATCGGTCTGGATTTTGAAACGCCGCTCATGGATAAAAAGCAGCGTTGCGAGAATAAATGCATCTTTTGCTTTATCGATCAGCTGCCAAGCGGCATGCGCGAAACGCTCTACTTCAAGGACGATGACTCCCGCCTTTCCTTTTTGCACGGCAACTATATCACGCTGACCAATATGCATGAGCGCGACATTGATCGCATTATTGAAATGCATATCAGCCCCGTCAATATCTCGGTGCATACCACCAATCCAGACTTGCGCTGCTTTATGCTGCATAATAAGCGCGCGGGCGAGGTGCTTTCTTACATGCGCCGCCTTGCAGATGCGGGCATTACGCTGTGCGGACAGATCGTGCTGTGCCGCGGCATCAATGACGGCGCGGAGCTTGACCGCTCACTGCAGGACCTCAAAGCCCTCTATCCCGCCATGTCCTCGGTTTCCATCGTGCCCGCAGGCTTGACGCGCTACCGCGATAAGCTGTACGAGCTGACTCCCTATACCCCCGAGGAAAGCGCACGCATTATAGAGCAGGTCAACCGCGTTGGCGACGCGTGCGAGCGCGAATTCGGCAAGCGCATTTTCTGCTGTGCGGATGAGCTGTACCTCTCTGCAGGGCTGCCGCTGCCGGGGGAAGCTTATTACGGTGACTACGACCAGATCGAAAACGGCGTGGGCATGATCACCTCACTTGTGACCGAGGTTGCTACAGAATTGGAGTATGCCGAAGAATACCGCGATCAATTTATAGCCCCCAGGCGTGTCAGCATTGCCACGGGCGTGGCTGCGTACGATACCGTTTGCAAGCTTGCAAAGCAGCTGGAGCGCACCTTTGACGGCTTGGAGGTACAAGTATACCGCATTATCAATTATTTCTTCGGGGAGACCATTACCGTGGCGGGACTCCTGACAGGTAAGGATATTTCCGAGCAGCTTGCGGGCAAGGACCTTGGCGATTGCCTGCTTATCCCCGAGAACGCTTTGCGCGCAGGGGAGGACACCTTGCTGGACGATATGACCGTGCCGCAGTTGTCAAAAATCCTCGGCGTGCCCGTTTGTCCATCGGCAAATGACGGCGTCGGCTTTATCGAGTCGGTGCTGGGTGTAAAATTGTGTGACTAAAGGAGAAAATACAGATGTCTAAACCTGTTATTGCGATTGTGGGTCGCCCCAACGTGGGAAAATCGACCCTGTTTAATAAATTGATCGGCGAGCGTCGCTCCATCGTAGAGGACGTACCGGGCGTGACCCGTGACCGTATTTACGGTGAGACCGAATGGAGAGGCAGAAGATTTGCCGTGATCGATACCGGCGGTATCGAGCCCAAGACCAACGATATCATTCTTTCCCAGATGAAAACGCAGGCGCAGGTCGCGATCGATGACGCGGACGTGATCGTTTTCATGTGCGACGTGCGCACGGGACTGACTGCCAGCGACCGTGACATCGCGGTCATGCTCAAGCGTTCGGGCAAGCCTATCGTGCCTTGCATCAACAAGTGCGACCGTATCGGTGATCTGCCTTACGAATTTTACGAGTTTTACGAGCTTGGCTTTGCTTGCGATCCCATTGCCGTATCCTCCATCCACGGTACGGGCTCGGGTGACCTTCTGGATGCCTGTATGGATGCGCTTGGCGAGTGGGATGACACCGAGGAAGAGGATGACAGCATTAAGGTTGCCGTCATCGGTAAGCCTAACGCGGGCAAGTCCTCTATCATCAACCGCTTTATCGGTCAGGAGCGCATGATCGTATCCGATATCGCAGGCACAACGCGTGACGCAGTTGACACCAAGGTGGAGAACGATTTCGGTAAATTCACCTTTATCGATACTGCGGGCATTCGCCGCCAGGCAAAGATCGACGATAAGATCGAAAAGTACAGCGTGCTGCGTGCACACATGGCTGTGGAGCGTGCTGACGTGTGCCTTTTGATGATCGATGCGTCCACCGGTATTACCGAGCAGGACGAAAAGATCGCGGGCATTGCGCACGAGGCAGGCAAGGCGACCATTATCGTGGTCAACAAGTGGGATGCCATTGAAAAGGACAATAATTCGGTTAAGCAGTATACCGATAAGATCCGTACCGCGCTGGCGTATATGCCTTACGCGCCCATTCTGTTCGTATCTGCCAAGACCGGACAGCGCATTCCCAACATTTACGAGCACATCAATTACGTGCACAACCAGGCGAACACGCGCATTTCTACCGGTATGCTCAACGACGTGCTGGCAGAGGCAACCATGCGCACCCAGCCTTCCACGGACAAGGGCAGAAGACTCAAGATCTACTACATGACGCAGATCAGCGTAGCTCCCCCCACGTTCGTCATTTTCTGCAACAACATTGAGCTGTTCCACTATTCGTATCAAAGGTATCTGGAAAACTGCATGCGAGAGACCTTTGGCTTCCGCGGTACGCCCATCAAGCTCATCATCCGTCAGAAGGGCGACGACAAGGTCTGATTTTGAAAGGAATTTACTATGTTTATAGATAACGTAAAGGTATACCTCAAGGCAGGGGACGGCGGCAACGGTGCCGTGTCCTTCCGCCGTGAAAAATACGTAGCCGCAGGCGGTCCCGACGGCGGTGACGGCGGTAAGGGCGGCAACGTGGTGTTCCGCATCGATCCCGGTGCAAACACGCTGCTTGCTTTCCGCTATCAGCGCAAGTTTATTGCCGAGCGCGGCGGTGACGGCAAGGGCGCTAAGTGCCACGGTGCGACCGGCGCGGATGCAGTTGTGCTTGTGCCTCCCGGAACGCTGATCAAGGACGTGGAGAGCGGTAAGATCATCCACGATATGTCCGAGAATGACGGCGCGGACTTTATCTGCTGCCGCGGCGGTAAGGGCGGCTGGGGCAATAAGCATTTTGCTACCCCCACCAGACAAGTGCCGCTGTTTGCCAAGAACGGTACGCGCGGACAGGAAAAGGAAGTGCTGCTTGAGCTGAAAATGCTTGCAGACGTGGGTCTGATCGGCTATCCCAGCGTGGGTAAATCGTCGATCTTGGCGCGCATCAGCTCGGCAAAGCCCAAGATTGCGGATTATCACTTTACCACGCTCTCTCCCAATCTGGGAGTGGTCAGCACGGGCGGTGAGAGCGGCTTTGTGGCTGCGGATATCCCCGGTTTGATCGAGGGCGCGGCTGACGGTGCGGGTCTTGGACACGCATTCCTGCGTCACGTAGACCGTTGCAGACTGCTGCTTCACGTGGTTGACGTTGCTTCTGTTGAATATAGAGATCCCATTGAGGATATCAAGACCATCAACTATGAGCTGGCGCGCTATTCTCCCGAGCTTGCATCCCGTCCGCAGATCATTGTTGCCAACAAGATCGACGTGCTGGATCCCGAGCAGGTGGACGTGGAGGCGTTTGAAGCGTTTGTCAAGGAGAACGGCTGGGAGCTGATGTACGTGTCTGCCGCAACGGGGCAGGGACTTCCCGAGATGATCCGCCGCGTGGCTGACCGCTTGGTCGATCTGCCGCCCATGACCGTGTACGCAGCAGAGTACGCCGAGGAAGACGCATACGTTGGCGGCGGCAAGGATACCACCATCACCTACGACCACGGTGTCTTTTACGTGGAGGGCGAGTGGCTGTATAATCTGATGGGCACCATCAATTTCAGCGATTACGAATCTCTCAACTACTTCCAGAAGGTACTGCAAAAGAGCGGTGTGTTCGAGGCACTGGAGCAAAAGGGCTGCCGCGACGGCAACACCGTTTGCATTTACGATTTTGAGTTTGACTATATCAAATAATTCTTTCAAAATGATTTAAGGAGGCAACTTATGAATATCTGGCATGATATTGATCCCGCAGAGATTACCCCCGAGAAGTTTACGGGTGTTATTGAAATTCCCAAGGGCAGCAAATGCAAATACGAAATGGACAAAAAGACGGGACTTTGCCGCCTTGACAGAATTTTGTATACCGCAACGCACTATCCCGCAAACTACGGCTTCATTCCGCGTACCTTTGCGGACGACGGAGACCCCTTGGACGTGCTGGTGCTTTGCGATGAGCCCATTTATCCCATGACGTTGGTAGACGTGTATCCCATTGGCGTGGTGCGCATGATCGACGGCGGTAAGCTGGACGACAAGATCATCGCGCTGCCTTGCAACGATCCCACCTACCGCGACGTCAAATCTCTTGACGAGCTGCCTCCCCACGTTTTTGACGAAATCATGCATTTCTTCATGGTGTACAAGCAGCTGGAGAACAAGCAGACCGCCGTCAAGGAGCTGCACAGCGCAGAGGAAGCTAAGGTCATCATCAAGGATGCCATCGACCAGTACAGCATGATGGAAGCACGCGGTGATTTCAAGGATCACACGTAAGAATATAAGAGAACGGTTAACGTGCGTTAGCCGTTCTTTTTGTTGCGGCGGAAAAACGATGAAAGTTTTTGATCGACCTTTTTACCAAAAAGGGCGCAGGGTCTTGGGGCAGCGCCCTGAGTCGCGCCCGCAGGCGCGAAATATTATGCGTTTGATTTCGCGAAGCGAAATATGTTCATCTTTGCGCCCGAGGTGTCAAAAAGAACGGAAAGGGCTTATTCACATGATATTATGTAATTGGCTATTACACTTTTCTATTGTAAATTTCCAAAACTTATGATATAATAAAGAAAACCCCAAGGAGGTGTCCTATGACCCGCATTATGTTCGTTTGTCACGGCAATATCTGCCGCAGCCCCATGGCAGAATTCGTACTCAAAAAAATGCTTGCGGAGCGGGGCATGGCACATCAATGGATTGTCGCATCCGGTGCCACCAGCACCGAGGAAATATGGAACGGCGTGGGCAATCCCGTCTATCCGCCTGCCAAAGCCGAGCTTGCCAAGCACGGCATTTCTTGCGAAGGAAAGCGCGCCGTGCAGCTCTGCCGTGCCGATTATGAGAAATACGACCTGTTTATCGGCATGGACGCTGCCAATATCCGCAATATGCACCGCATCCTTGGCGGTGACCCGCAAAATAAGATCCGAAAGCTCATGGACTATACCCCCAAGGGCGGTGACGTTGCCGACCCATGGTACACCCGCCGCTTTGACGTGACCTATGCCGACGTCAAGGCAGGCTGCGAGGGGCTGCTGGATGAATTGATCAAAGGAGAAAATGTCATATGAACTTCACCGAAATCGCACAAAACCGCCAATCCTGCCGCAGCTATGATGCGAGCAGAGAAGTAGAACAGGAAAAACTGAACGCCATACTGGAAAGCGCGCGTCTTGCTCCTTCGGCTTGCAACGCGCAGCCCTATAAGATCACGGTCTGCCGCGGCGAGGCTGCTGCAAAGGTCGCAAAGGCGGTGCAGGGCATGGGCATGAACAAGTTTGCGTCCGATGCGCCCGTGATGCTGGTGCTTTCCGAGCAGCCCTATAATACGACTGCCGCCCTTGGTGCGAAGGTCAAGAAAAACGACTATCGTTCCATCGATATCGGCATTATGACCGCATACCTGACCGCCGAAGCCACCGCGCAGGGGCTCTCCACCTGTATTCTGGGCTGGCTGGATGATGCCGAAATTCGCAAAATTTGCGGACTTGACGCGCCCGTGCGCCTGGTGGTTACGCTGGGATATGCAAAAGCCGACGACAAGCTGCGCCAAAAGAAGCGCAAGGATATAGACGAACTTGTATCTTACGTGGAGGAATGACTATGAGAGTTGAACAGATTATTGTAACCCCTGATGAGATCGAGCTGTATATCCCCGAGCTGCCTTTGGTTTCCAAGGTGTACGCCGAGGCAAGATTGCCGCTTGTGACGGGTAACGCGCGCCGCAAGCATCACGGCAAGATCGTTGCCGTGACCGAAAAAAAGCGCAAGCACAGCATCATGTTTCCTCGTTATGCAGGGGATATTGATTTGCTGCTTTGCCGCTTTGAAGCGGTCGTTGGCGGCAAGATTCTGGACGGTGCGCGCTTTGTGACCGATATGGCAGAGGAGTGCTCCGCATCCGCGCCCGCGCCCTTTGCGGTTGACCGTCCCGTGGGCACGTGGGTGACCTCGACGCCCGAGGATATTGATTATCTCGGCATGGGCTGCATGATGACCGAGATCAACAGCCCTTGGATTCAAAAGCTCGAACCCGAGGAACATGATATTGCGCACGTATTCTGCGGCAAAACCTATTATTTTGATAAGACCACTATGGATCTTTACGACAGACTCATGCAGCCCTGCATTGAGCGTGGCATGCCGTGTCTGATCCGTATGATCAACCGTTTTTCCTATAGGCTCAAGGGCTCGGATGACGCGCTGACTAAGATCATCGGGCACCCCGGTTACGAGTCCACCGGCTTTTCGGAGCAGATGAGTGCTTTCAATCTGCGCACCGAAGAGGGCTTTTGGATGTACTGTGCCTTTATCGATTTCATCTGCGCGCGCTACGTGGACGCTGCAAGCGCGCTTTTCTGCAGCGACGTACTGGATATCGGCAACGAGATCAACGCGCAGGACACGTGGCATAACATGGGTGCGATCTCTTGCGCGGATTTCATGGAGGAATATACAGTTTCCTTGCGCTTGGCGCACCTGATCGCACGCAAATATAACGCCAATGCGCGCGTCAATATCTCTCTTGACCATTATTTTGCGTCTGCGCTCAAGGATGACCCGCAGCACATGTACCACGGTCGCGCCTGCCTTGTCTACCTTGCCGAATATTGCCGCCGCGACGGTGACTTTGATTGGGGCATTGCGGCGCATCCGTACCCCGAGAATCTGACTAAGCCGGATTTTTACAACGATATTACTGCCACATTTGATTGGAACACGCCGCGCATTACCATGAAGAACCTTGAAATGCTGCAGGCTTTGGTCGAGATGCCCGCGTTTTTGTACCGCGGCAAGGTGCGCACGGTGGTGTGTGACGAGCAGGGATTTCATACCGATTACGATGACCCCGAGTCCGAGAACAAGGGCGCGTATGCCTTTGTACTGCTGATGCAAAAGCTTGAGAAGTGCCCGAACATTACTTGGTTCTTGATCAACCGCTACGCCGATATGCCGCTTGGCGACGAGAGCGAGCTGCACCTCGGCTTGCGTTACGAAAAGGGGTATGCCGATGATATGCACCTCTTGATCAATCCGGGCGACTATAAAAAGATCTGCCATGCCATGCGTGCCCTTGGCACGAACGAGTGGCAGAAGTGGGTAGACGAGGCAAGGGAATATATTGGACACGAGCTGTATAACAGCCTGCTTACCCCCGCGCAGCCCGATACTTTGGTAAGTTTGGAGGACTGGAAGCAATGAACCGCGCAAAATTGGCAATATCCGGCTTGATCAAGTATCTGCTTGGCGTCATTTTAGTGGGCGCGCTGGTGTTTTTGCCCGCGTGGACGCTTGCGTACCCCGGTGCGTGGATCTTTGTGGGTGTGCTGTTTTTGCCCATGCTGATACTGGGTGCGGTCTTGCTCATCAGCGCGCCGGAGCTGCTTGCAAAGCGCTTGTCCAATAAGGAAAAGCAGAAAACGCAAAAGGGCGTTGTCAAGCTGGCGGGGCTGATGTTTATAGGTGGATTTGTACTGTGCGCGCTGGACTTTCGATTTGGCTGGTCGCACGTGCCCGTGTGGCTGATGATCACCGCAGCTGCCGTGTTCCTTATCGGCTACGCCATGTATGCCGAGGTCATGCGCGAGAATGCGTATCTTTCCCGCACGGTCGAGGTGCAAGAGGGGCAAAAGGTGGTGGACACGGGGCTTTACGGTATGGTGCGCCACCCCATGTATCTTGCCACTTTGCTGATGTTCTTGCCCATGCCGCTGATTTTGCAATCGCTCTGGGGCTTGTGCGTCTTTGGCTGGTATGCGATCCTGATCGTGATCCGCATCCGTGGTGAAGAAAAGCTGCTGAGTGCCGAGCTTGACGGCTATGCGGAATACAAGAAAAAGGTCAAATACAGACTTGTACCGTTTATATGGTAAAAGAGAAGGGAGACGCCTTGTTGGTGTCTCCCTTGTTTTGTTTGTAGGGGCGATTTGCGAATCGCCCGCCACGACCTCGTAGGGGCGATTCACGAATTGCCCGCGATAACCCCGTAGGGCGGGGGCTTGCTCCCGCCCCGAATTTCGATGCCGTAGGGGCGGATTCCATATCCGCCCGCCACGACCGTTGAGATTTTATGTGAGAAAACCGTTTCCGTTCTTTTTTTGAGCAAGTAGCCGCAAAAAAAGAACCAAAAAAACGGCGAGTTTAGAGTTTCGCGCCTGCGGGCGCGACGAGGGCTGCGCGCCCTCGACCTGCGCAAGCCTTTGAAAAGGCTTGACCGAAACTTTTCATCAATTAAGTCTTATTACCCCTTGGCAGCCAATTTTCTGACAAAATCGTTGATCTCGTTGCTGACCTGCGTGATCTCGCTATAAAATTCCTGCGCGGTCATGCGAGAGATGCCGTAGTTGACGGCAGAGAATTGCAGCAGTCTGTCGCCCGTCACTACGCGAATGCTGTAGTCGGGCCCCAGGTCGTGCATGATCTGCTCGATATACGCGTCCGCAGTCTGATCCTGCTTGGTGTACACGATGCGGTAGCCGTCGTGTCTGATCTCGCTTCCCGCGCCGTCCTTGACCAAATATGCGTCAAATACCAGCAGCACGTCGGTCTTGGTAAAGGCATGGTAATTGCTCAGAATATCCATCAGCTCCTCGCGCGCCTTTTCCAGGCTGTAGTCCGCGATCGCCTTAAGCTCATCCCACGAATAGATGACGTTATAGCCGTCCACGATCAAAAGGTTTTTGGGGGATTTGACCGTTTTGGGCTTTTTCGGCGCTTTGCCGTTTGCAATGGTGATCTTGGGCTCTGTATATTTCTTTCTGCGGATCGGACCAAACTCGCGCAGCATGATCTGCTCCAGGTCCTCGTCACTCAGCTCATATTTCTTGGCAAGCGTGCGTGCCTTGGGCATAATGACCGCTGCTTGGGAAAGGGAAATGCCGGCATCCAGGTGCTTGTAGGCGTCCACCTCCTGCCAAGACACAACAAACCCCGCACCGTGCGCGCAGAATACCGAGTGCGGCGTGTTTTCCATGTCCGCTTCGGGGTCGTAGCCTGCGCTCGCAATGATCTCGTCTGCATTGTGGCAGGGCTCGTAGCCGTCCGAGGTGCAGAACAATCTGCCCGTGCCGCGCGTGTAAGCAATCACCTCGCGCGTATAGTCGTGCAAGGTCGAAACAGGTCCGCGTCCCGTAATGATAGTGATCTCCTCGGTCGAGCTTTCCATGGCATAGGTCGCGTATTTTGCCTGCAGGTCGTTCATGGCGCGCCCCGTCATAGAGGCGGGGATCTCCAATCGGAACTTATAGAAGGGCTCAAGCAGGGTGCATCCTGCCTTCATAAGGCCATGCCGCACCGCGCGCAACGTCGCTTCACGGAAGTCGCCACCCTCGGTGTGCTTGAGGTGCGCCTTGCCTGCCACCAGCGTGATCTTGGTATCGGTCAGCAATGCACCGATGCGCGTGCCGCGGTGATCCTTTTCATAAAGGTTGTGCAATATCAGCCTTTGCCAGTTGAGGTCAAGCACGCTTTCCGATACGCGCGAGTCAAAAATCAGCCCCGTGCCGCTTGGCTGCGGCTCAATGAGCAGTTGTACCTCGGCATAGTGGCGCAGCGGCTCAAAGTGACCAACGCCAATCGCCTTTGCAGATATTTTTTCTTTATACAGAATCTTGCCCGCGTCAAGCTCGCAATCAATGGCGAAGCGGTCGCGGATCAGGCGTTTTAACAGATCGATCTGCACCTCGCCCATGAGTCTTGCCTCAATCTGTTCAAGCTCCGCGTTCCAGTAAAGGTGCAGGGAAGGTTCCTCCTCCTCCAGCTCCTTGAGCTTGGGAAAATACACGGCAACGTCACAGCCCTCGGGCAATCCGATGCGGTAAGAGAGCACAGGTTCAAGCACGGGACCCATGCCGTCCGCTTCCAATCCCAGTCCTTGCCCGATATAGGTTGCGGAAAGACCGAGCAGCGCGACGATCTCGCCTGCCTCTGCTTTTTCGGTCTGCTCGAATTTGTCACCCGAATAAAGGCGCAGCTGTGTGATCTTTTCGGCATATTTTTTGCCGTCCGCTCCGAGATAACTGATCTCGTCGCGCGCGCCAATGCTGCCGCCCGTGATCTTGACGTAGGTCATTCGCGCATTTCCCGCACGGGCGATCTTGAATACCCGTGCACCGAATGCCCCGGTGTCGTACGCGGGCTCAAGGGTATAGGTGTCCAGCACGTCCAAAAGAAATGTCACGCCCTGCATGCGCAATGCCGAGCCAAACAGGCAAGGGAAAAGGCGGCGCGTGCCGATCAGCTCAGCAATATCGCGCTCGCTGATAGGTTCTCCACTAAGGAAACTGTCCAAAAACTCTTCGTGCACCAAGGCAAGCCGTTCGTCAAGCTGCGCTTTGGTATCAGTGTCAAAAAAGGGAATGACGCGCGAGGAAAGCACGGCAAGATCGTCCGCCAGCTCACTTTTTTGCTTGATGGCGATATCGGTCTTGTTGATAAAGAGCAGCGTGGGCACGTTGTAGTGCTCCAGCAGCTGCCAGAGTGTGCGCGTATGATTCTGTACGCCGTCCGTGCCGCTGATGACCAGAACAGCATAGTCCAAAAGCGTCAGCACGCGCTCTGCCTCGGCAGAAAAGTCCACGTGCCCCGGGGTGTCCAGCAAAATAAAATCGCAAGCATCTGTCGAAAAACGTGCCTGCTTGGAAAACACGGTAATGCCGCGCTCGCGCTCGACCGCGTGCGTGTCAAGATACGTGTTGCCGTGGTCTACGCGACCCGGGGTGCGGATCTTGCCCGAAAGATACAGCAACGCCTCGGAAAGCGTGGTCTTGCCCGCGTCCACGTGCGCAAGAATACCGATGGTCAGCTTTTTCTTCATGCGTCTTCTCCTTTCTTGTGGATTTCTCCACTATTCTACCATATTTCACGCGCAAATTCAAGTGCAAAAGCCTTGAAAAATCACTTTTGCCGTGGTATAATAGGGAAAACGGTTTAAGGAGTTCTTCTTGTGAAAAAACGAGTATTGCTTTTAATGGCATTGTTGCTGATATTTACGCTTTGTCCGCTGACTGTGCAAGCAGACGATGGCTGCGCACACGAATACGGCGAATGGGTATTGACGCTTGCCCCTACGTGCATAGAAAAGGGTGAGGTTACCCGCACCTGCACGCTTTGCGGTGAGGTGCAGACCGCTGCCGTTGCCGAAAGTGCACACACCGAGAGCGATTGGACGCTTGCCCAAGCACCCGAGGTAGGCGTGGTGGGCAGCATGCAAAAGAGCTGCACGGTATGCGGTGAGATACTGGCAACGCAGGAGCTTGCCGCGCTGCCCGAGCCGGAAACCGAAGCACCGCAAACACAGGAGCCGCCGACAGGGGCAGAGGAGCAGCCGTGGATCGAGATCACTTTGCCCGTTGCCATTGGCATTTGTCTGTTACCCAACGTGGTATTGGTCATCGTGCTGCTGGTGCGTAAGATCAGACACAAGATCGCAAGTAAATATATGGATTGACCTTTGGGGCTGCCTGATTTGTTGCAGCCCCTTTATTGTCTTTTTGAACAAAATTTGCTTGCGTTTCTTGTGCGCTATTTTTTGTCGTATTTCGTTGACATAACCTACATATTGTGATAAAATGAAAGTTAAGGGGCGTGCAGGCACGATATGCTGTGCGCAACCGAAAATTTCATAAAAAAGGGGAGTAACCATGGCTAAAAATTTAGTTTATGACATCCATGACAAGCCGAAATTCGGTAACATGCTGATTTTTGCATTACAGCAGGTATTGGCAATCCTGGCAGCAACCATCGCGGTTCCCGCTATCATCGGTCTTCCGACTCAAATGCCCGCCGCTATCTTCGGCGCAGGCGTGGGTACACTGATCTATCAGCTGTTCACCAAGTTTAAGAGTCCCGTATTCCTTGGCAGCTCTTTTGCATTTTTGAGCTCTTTGGGCGTTGCGCTTGCATACGGCTATTGCGGCATCATGATCGGATCGATCGTTGCAGGTCTTGTGTACGTTGTACTGGCACTGCTGATCAAGCTGGTTGGCACCAACTGGGTGTCCAAGCTCATGCCTCCCGTTATCATTGGTCCCACTGTTACCATTATCGGTCTCTCCCTTGCAGGAAACGCAATGGGTGACATGGTAAAGGCAAACGCAGACGCTGTCAACGGCGGCTACAACCTCGTTGGCTTGCTTTGCGGTTTCATTACCTTCCTGACCGTTGTTATCTGCTCTACGCAGAAAAAGTACACCATGCCTAAGCTCATCCCGTTCATCATCGGTATCGGTGCGGGCTATGCTGCAGCTTCCGTATTCACCGTGATCGGTACGCTGGCTAATATTGAATATCTCCAGATCATTGACTGGTCTCCCGTTGTTAACAATTTCGTTGGTGCTGACGGCGCGTTCAAGGGCGTATCCGCGATCTTCAGCCTGCCCAAGTTCGCATTGATCGAGGGTATCAAGGAGCTTGTCAAGGGTGAGTTCTCCGCAGAAATTCTCAAGGCTACCGCAGGTCAGGTCAAGCAGCTTGATTTGGGCGGCATTATGACCGTTGTTGTTGCGTTCCTGCCCGTTGCGCTGGTCGTATTCGCAGAACACATTGCAGACCATAAGAACCTGTCCTCCATTATTGACCGCGACCTGATCAAAGATCCCGGTCTGTCCCGCACGCTGCTGGGTGACGGCGTTGGTTCTATTGCAGGTACTGCATTCGGCGTTTGCCCCAACACCACCTACGGTGAGTCTGTCGGTTGTGTGGCTATTACCGGTAACGCATCTGTTATTACCATCACCACCACCGCTTTCATGTGTATGATCCTGTCCTTCATCAGCCCCTTGATGGCTGTACTGCAAACCATTCCTTCCTGCGTCATGGGCGGTGTTTGCCTGACGCTGTACGGCTTTATTGCAGTTTCCGGTCTCAAGATGTTCAAGGAACTTGACCTCAATGAGAACAAGAATCTGTTCGTCGTTTCCGCTATCCTGATCGCAGGTATCGGCGGTTTGACGCTGCAGATCCCTTACGCAATCGCAGACAACGGTGCAGTTGCAAAGACCCTGCAGGTCACCTCTATTGCTACCGCACTCATTCTTGGTATCATTACCAATGCTGTGCTGTCCAAGCTTGACAAGAAGGCTGAATAATACGTAAATTTCATATTCTTGCCCACCGCGAAAAATTTTCGCGGTGGGCTTTTTTATAACGTTTTGGCAACAAATCCTCAACAATCCGCAAAAAACGGTATCGTAAAATATAGGCACAAAGCAACAAGGAGGACGCAAACATGTCTAAAATCGCAGAAACCAATGAAAAGATCGCCCAAAAGGTAGTGGAGGGCTACAAGAAAATCGAAACCGGCGTTGTGGACGGCTATAAGAAGATCGAGACCGGTGTGGTCGAGGGCTTTGAAAAGGTCACCGATAAGTGTGTTGACGTGCTGTTTGCCAAGGAGGGCGAGAGCACCGAGGACGTAAGGGCAAGACTTTCCGGCAAGAAAAACAAGACTGACGCAGAATAAACTCACTATAAATTTTTAATTGAAAGAGGTAATTATGATGAACAAGAATGACCAGCAGTATATGGCACAGAAGATCCGCGCACAGTACGTGGAAAAGCAGACCGGCGAGATCGATGCACTGCGCGCTCTCGACGCCAAGGTAAAGCGTCCCGCAAACGTATTCGCTTACGTATTCGGCAGCATTTCCGCCATCGTGATGGGTGCGGGCATGAGCCTTGTCATGACCGACGTTGGTGCAGCTATCGGTATTGCCGACGCGTTGGTGCCCGGCATTGTAATCGGTGCCCTCGGTCTTGGTATGGCGCTTCTGACCTATCCCATTTATAAGGGCATCCTCGGCAGCCGCAAGAAGAAGTACGCAGCACAGATCCTTAAGCTCAGCGAGCAGTATCTGAATAAGCAATAATTATTTTTCGGGCAGTCTCTGCGGCTGCCCGAAAAATATTTGAAAAAATCTACGAATTCCTCTCGAAACATAAAAACACAAACAAAACTTTAACATTTCTGTGTTATACTATATAGGTAAAAGCCAAAATATGCCTTGGAGGATGACAATATGTTCAAAATTTTGGTTGTTGAGGATGACAGAGATCTGAACCGTTCGGTATGTTCCTTCCTCAACAATAGCGGATATGAAGCGGTGGGTTGCCTTGATGCGGAGAGCGCATACGACGAGATGTACAAGACCACGTTCGATTGCATCGTTTCGGATATTATGATGCCGCGCATTGACGGCTTTGAATTTGCCAAGACCGTGCGCGCGCTCAATGCAGACATCCCGATTCTGTTTATGACCGCGCGTGACGATTTCGCATCCAAACAGAGAGGATTCCGCATCGGTATCGACGATTATATGACCAAGCCCGTTGACCTTGACGAGATGTTTTTGCGCATCGGTGCACTTTTGCGTCGCTCCAAGATCGCATCCAGCCGTCGCCTTGAGGTGGGGGATTTCGTCATGGATGCAGACGAGAGAAGTGCGACCTTGAACGGCGAGGAGATCTCCTTGACGGCAAGAGAGTTTGATCTGCTTTATAAGCTGCTCTCCTACCCGAAAAAGACTTTTACGCGCACGCAGCTCATGGACGAATTCTGGGACGTGGACACGCAGGCAAGCACCAGAACGGTGGACGTGTATATGACCAAGCTGCGCGCCAAGCTCTCGGCTTGCGAGTCTTTTGAAATCGTGACCGTGCACGGACTTGGATACAAGGCGGTGATCAAATGAAAAAGCTGACCTTTCGCGGTTTCCTTCAGGAGTTCAGCAGCTTTCTTTTATTCTTTTTAACGGTAGGGTTTGTGGTCTCTTGCTGTATGATGCTGTTCTTGAACGTTTTGGCTGACCAAATGGGGATAGAATACACCTCCGATAACATTGCGGGCGCTGCCAAGATCACCTTTCTCAACGTGATCATCATTACCGTGCTTTTCAAAACCGTTGACTTTATTCGTCGCAGGATCATGGTGGACAGACCCGTTAAGCTGATTACGGATGCTGCTGAAAAAATCATGAACGGAGATTTTTCCGCGCGCGTGCGACCCATGCACGGTGCAGGTATGGAGGGATTTAACCGTGTGGGAGAATCCATCAACGCCATGGCGGAGGAATTATCCGGTGTGGAAACCTTACGAACCGATTTTATTGCCAACGTGTCGCATGAGATGAAAACGCCCTTGACCGTGATACAGAATTACGGCAGGCTTTTGCAATCGGACGACTTAAGTGACGCGCAGCGCAAGGAATACGCGGGAGCGATTACGGATGCCTCGCGCCGCCTTGGTGATATGATGACCAATATCTTAAAGCTCAACAGGCTGGAAAACCAACAGATTTATCCAAATCTTACCGTTTATGATCTGGGAGAGCAGCTGTGCGAGAGCCTTTTGCAATACGAGAGCGTTTGGGAGAAAAAGAACATTGAGATTGAAACCGAGATCGCCCAGGACGTGCTTGTATCTGCGGATGCAGAGTTGCTTTTGCTTGTTTGGAATAATCTTTTTTCCAACGCCTTTAAGTTTACCGAGGACGGTGGAAGGGTAAAGCTGACGCTGACGGCTGACGGCACGTACGCTACCGTAAAAGTAACCGATACGGGATGCGGCATGAGTGCGGACGTGGGGGCGCATATTTTTGAAAAGTTCTATCAAGGCGACAGCTCGCACGCCACGCAGGGCAACGGACTCGGGCTGCCTCTTGTGAAAAGAGTGGTTGACATTATGCAGGGCGAGATTTGTGTGGAGAGTGCCGTTGGTGTCGGCACAACGTTTACCGTAAGGATCAGGAGGGCTTGTGATGCATTGGAAGAAGCTCGGTAAGGCGCTGCTGTTTCCGCATATAGCAATTATGCTTTTGCTCGTTCCCACAGCTACCGTTTTGCTCGTCGGCTCCATGGTGTACGTTGGTACGCAATCTCCCGTTGCCATTGTGTCTTACGTCATTTCAGCGTATACTTTAACGGTTTGGTGCTTCAAGATCCCGTATTTGATCCGTTTTTTCAAGACCTTCAAGGAAAAAAACAAGTACGCAAGAAGATGGCAGGACGACGCGCGCCTGCGTATGAACGTGTCCTTGTACGGTACGTTTGCGTATAACGCCTTATACGGCGTCTTTCAGATATGGCTGGGGCTGCATCACGAAACCTTTTGGTTTCTGTCGCTTGGCGCGTACTATATCTGTCTTGCCGTCATGCGCCTTGTGCTGCTCTTGCATACGGGCAGATATGCACCCGGGGAGCGCATGCGCACAGAGCTGAAAAAATATCGCGCTACGGGTTGGGTCTTTCTTGTTATGAATCTCGCCCTTGCGCTGATCGTGTTTTTTATGGTGTACTGGAACAGAACCTTTGAGCACCACATGATCACGGCGATTGCCATGGCAGCGTACACCTTCCTTTCCTTTACGCTTGCCATTCTCAACGTGATCAAATACAGAAAATATCATAGCCCCGTTTTTTCGGCTGCAAAGGCAATCAGCTTTGCGTCGGCTTGCGTTTCCATGCTGACGCTGACCTCCACCATGCTGACTACCTTTCATGACGGGAGCATGGATGCCACCACGCAAAAGCTGATGCTTGGCGGCGTGGGTGCTGCCGTTGTGGCAGTCGTTACGTATATTGCGATCTACATGATCGTAGGCTCAACTAAAAAACTCAAAACAGAGGTAAAAAATGGAGAATAATCAACAAGAACAATCCGGATTTTCTTATACCTATTCCGCGCGAGAGCAGGCAGAAGTCAAGAAGATCCGTGAAAAATATACCATGCCAACCCAAAACGAGAGCAAGATGGAGCGGCTGCGTCGATTGGATGCCAGCGTGGGCAATACAGCGCGTTCGGTGTCTTTGGTGTTTGGCGTCATCGGCACGCTGGCGCTTGGCTTTGGCATGAGTCTATGCATGACCGACGTCGGCGCAATGATAGGCTTGTACGGAAGCACCGCATTCGCGGTGGGTATCGCGATCGGACTTGTGGGCGGTGTGCTTGCAAGCCTTGCGTACCCCGTGCATCAGGCAATTGTCAAGGCAAGGCGCAAAAAGCTCGCGCCCGAGATATTGCGCCTGAGCGATGAGCTGCTGAAATAAGCTTGCATAAAAGTGGAGGCGAAAACGCCTCCACTCATTTTTTTCTTTTTTGTTGCAATTTTCCGGTTTGTGTGCTATAATGAAATCAAATGAAGAGGAAAGGGAAGAACGCCCATGCAATACGATTTTACAACCATTATGGACAGACGCGGAAAGGATGCGCTTGCCGTTGACGCACTTGGTCACGGCTGGGCTCCGGATGCACCCAAGGATGGCTTTGACGCCATCCCGATGTGGGTAGCGGACATGAATTTTGCCACCGTCCCCACCATTACCGAGGCAATTATCGCACGTGTGCAGCACCCTGCATTCGGTTATTTTGAGCCCAGAGAGGAATATTTTAGGGCGATTATCGACTGGCAGCGCGACCGCAAGGGCGTCAATGGACTGGAGCCCCGGCATATCGGTTATGAAAACGGTGTTTTGGGCGGCGTGCTTTCCGCACTTGCTACCATGTGCTCGCGCGGGGACAACGTGCTGGTGCTCAGCCCCTTGTATGCGGGTTTTCACGGTTCGCTTTCCAATAACGGCTATCATATCGTAGAGAGCCGCCTTATTTTGGATGGGGAGAACACCTGGCGCATTGATTTTGACGACGTGGAGCAAAAGATCGTGCAAAACCGCATTCACGCAGCAATTTTCTGCTCACCTCACAATCCTACGGGACGCGTTTGGGAGCGTTGGGAGATTGAGCGTATCATGGCGTTGTTCCAAAAGTACGACGTGTACGTGGTTTCCGATGAGATCTGGTCGGACATTCTGCTGGACGGACATAAGCATATTCCTACGCAGTCTGTCAGCGAGGACGCGAAAATGAGAACGGTTGCCATGTACGCTCCCTCCAAAACCTTTAATCTTGCGGGCTTGATCGGTGCGTATCACATCATTTACAACGACCGTCTGCGTGACCGCATGGATAAGGAATGCTCGCTTTCGCACTATAATTCCATGAACGTGCTTTCCATGTACGCGCTGATCGGTGCGTATACCGCAGAAGGACGCGAGTGGGTGGATCAGCTTTGCTGTGTCCTTTCCGATAACGTGGACTATGCATGCAAGTATATCGGGCAACACTTCAAGGGTATAAAGGTTTCCAAGCCCCAGGGCACGTACATGCTGTTTATTGATTGCAGCGAATGGCTGGCTGAGCACGGCAAAACGCTGGACGAGCTTGTCAAGTCGGGCTGCGACGTGGGCGTAGCATGGCAGGACGGACGCGCGCACGGCGGTATTGATCAGATCCGCATCAACCTTGCGCTGCCCAAAGCTCTGGTCATTGAGGCGTTTGACAGACTCGACCGCTACGTGTTCAACGCATAAGATTCAAAACACAAAAAAGATCGCCGTTTTTTCGGCGATCTTTTTTGCTTTGTATGAAATCTCGGTTTTATTACTAAAATAAATGAATAAAATATGTCGTTTTGGGACTGAAAAAGCCTCAAAAAAGGAAAAAACGTCGTATGATGCGCCAAAAAGAGCAGAAAAAAGCCTGAAAACGCGTCAAATCCACGTGTCAAAATCTTAAGATTCGACGCATATGCCGTGCTATAATGGAATGGACACTTGAAAATCGGAGGATGACGATATGAAAGGGAGTATGGCAGAAGGGCAGATCTGCAACGCGGTTTATAAGGTCGGAAGCATGGAAGTGAAAGCGATCTTGTTTGCAAACGCGCAGGGCATGACCATGCACTACGGAATTTGTCTGGAGCACGAAGGGGAGAGCCTTACGTGCGACCTTGACACGGATCTGATGCAGGCGAGAAGAATATTTTTCGACGTGGTATTCGGCGGTGTGACCGCTTGTACGCTGCAAGACGTGATTGAAGACCGAATGGGGACGCTTTTTTGAATCAGATGTGGTATGATATGTTTACAAAAAAACACAGGAGGTTTTATGACGAAAACATATCAAGCAGAACATTTTACCGGAAGGCAATTGGATAACTTTATGCATAAGGTGCATTCGGGTGATCTTGCAGGGCGAGGATTGGAGATTGACACAAACGGTGTCATGCACTCTACCGTTCCGGGGTATTCCACTTTGCGCTATACATACGAGCATAGCGGAAACAAGGAGATCCACGTCACGGCTGTAGACAATTCAACGGGCACGTTCACTGCTTCCGCGCACGGGCTTGTGCAGAACGATATCGTGGTGGCAACCGTGCACTATCCGTATAATATCGCTATGCCGTACGATCATCTGCCCAAGGGCTTGAAGCTGTGCGTCCTCTACAACAGCAACGTGGAGTCGGCACAGAAATATTACGTGCAGGTCGTAGATGCCAATAGCTTCCAACTAAGCTTGGAGGCAGACGGCGCTGCGGTGACTTTTACGACCAATAACAAAATGGACTTAAGCAAATTCCATTTTGAGCAGGTACCCACGGACATGGAGCTGGAGATCGAGGACTTGAATTGCAAGGAATGTTTGATCGTGGTCAGAGGCAAGATCATGAATTCCTTCCGCTTCGTGCGTCCTACCAACATGATCCCGTACGGCACGGGCACCGGTATTCGTACGGGCGGTGTTGGCCTTGACTCGCTCAACTCTACGGATAACAGCGGTTCTTGTAACCTTGGCGTGATCGGATATAACTTTACCTACTCCACGCTTGAATTTAAGGTGATGGAGCATAATCAGTTGTATCAGGTCAACAATCACGACTACGCCGTCTATTCGGACGCGGGTGTTGTTTACTATAAGCACGAAAGACAGTATTACCATATGAATCTGACAAGCGACGTCATCGAGGGCATCAAAATGTACGGAGACAGGGCAGGCGGATTTTTCAACGGAACAAAGGTGGAGGTGTATACGAGATGATCAAGCACAGAATTATTTGCAACGCCAAAACGGGCGTGGTAACGCGCGAGCAAATCGAGGACAACACCCCCGTTTGGGTCGACTACGCAGCCATGATCGAGGACTGCAAGCAAAGACTTGCCCAGACCGATTACGTGGTCATCAAGATCGCTGAGGGTGCTGCCTCTCGCGAGGAATACGCATCCGTCATTGCAGAGCGTGTAGCACTCAGAGAACGCATAGGTATGCTTGAGCAGCTGCAAAGCGAGCAGATGGGTTGACAGAAGCCTTTCTTTGCGTTATAATAGACGTAACGTAAAGTGAAAGGCGGTCGGAGTATGATCAACGCAAGCATCGATTTTTCCAAGGTAACGGGGAGCATCAAGCCCTTGCACGGTGTCAACAACGCACCGGAACCGGATTGCGAGCCGGGATATTATAACGTACTGCAAAACGCGGGCATTCCGTTCGTGCGTCTGCACGATATGGGAGGGCACTACGCAGCGGCGAGATACGTGGATATTGCCAACGTGTTTCCCGATTTTGAGAAGGACCCGTCAGATCCCGCAAGCTACGATTTTGCCTTTACCGATTGGCTGATTGCGGATATTTACAGGCAGGGCAGCGAGGTGGTGTATCGCCTTGGCAGCAGCATTGAGTGCGAGCATTTTATCAAGCCGCGCAATATCATTCCGCCTGCAGATAACTTCAAATGGGCGCGTATCTGCGAGGGCATCATTCGCCACTATAATGAAGGCTGGGCAGACGGCTATCACTACGGCATTCGCTATTGGGAGATCTGGAACGAGCCGGACAACACCCCCGAAATTGCGGACAACCCCATGTGGAAGGGAACACCCGAGCAGTATTATCGGCTGTATGAGGTCGCCTCCAAGCACTTGAAAGCATGCTTTCCCGATCTGATGATCGGCGGCTACGCCAGCTGCGGCTTTTACGCGGTGCTGGGCGGATATGTCAAGGCGGCAAACAGCTCTGAGAGAACCGAGCATTTTATTGATTTTTTGCACGGCTTTTTGGCGCATATCCGCGCAACAGATTGCCCGCTTGACTTTTTCTCATGGCATTCCTATGCTGATGCCGCAAGCAACGTGGTCTTTGCAGCGTATGCGCGCAAGACGCTGGACGAGTACGGCTATACCCATACCGAAACGCATCTGAACGAGTGGAATCCCGGGCGTGACGTGCGCGGCACGACGCAGGACCTGGCAAATATTGCGCAGATGCTTTGCCGCATGCACCCGACCGATCTGCGCGTCATGAACTACTATGACGCACAGCCGTGGTCTACTTATTCCGGAGTGTACGATGCAAACAAGCGCAGAGTTGCCCCCGCATATTATGCATTCGTGTACTATAACGAGCTGTACAAGCTGGGAGGCTGCGTGGAATTGGCAGGGGAGTGCGCCGACATGCTTGCAGCAACTGACGGCAAAACGGGAGCTGTGCTGATTGCCAACCCCGATGCTGCCGAGCGCGAGATCGAGCTGACGCTGTCCGGGCTTTCGGGTAAGATCACCATGCACCAAACCGCAGCCGATTGCACGCAGAGCACGACCGAGCTGGGGAATACGACGCATATTACAGTACCTGCACAAACTGCGGTGCTGCTGACAATTGCATAAGAAAAGAGCCGATGCCAAGGCGTGATACTCTTAACGGAGTATCACGCCAGTTTTATTCGCCTGCGGCGAGTTCTATTGCTTTGCAGTGATATTCGTCTTATGACGAGTGATATTCGCTACGCGAGTTTAGAGGCGAATAAAATATCACGAAAGCCATAGGCTTTCATATCACTGTCGCATAAGCGACAATATCACTCCGACGAAGTCGGAATATAACTTGACTACTTATCGGTTTTGTAGTATAATATTCTTAGAGGTGATGTTATGTCGAACAGTATTATGAGAGATAAATCCAAGGATTTTGCGAAGAATATCGTTTTCCTCTGCCGTAATATGAAAGCAGAACACAAAGAGACGGTACTTATAAATCAATTGCTGCGTTCCGGCACTTCCATTGGCGCAAACATTCACGAAGCACAATATGCGCAGGGCACAAAAGACTTTATATCTAAACTTGAAATTGCTCAAAAGGAATGTTATGAAACAGAATATTGGCTTGAGCTTTTGTTTGAAACCGGGTGCATTGAAGAAGCGATTTACAAGTCCATTCAAAACGATTGCGGCGCAATACGCAGAATGTTGATATCATCGTTAAAAACGATTAAAGCTAAACAAGAATAGGGGTATGGGCTTTGCCCTGAGCCTTTGTAATACAAAGGCGAAACTGGCGATAAAGAAACAAATGTGATAGGAGGCAATTTAGCTATGTCTAAAGCAATATCGACCTTAATAATTGATATGTATGGAGTTATATTGAAAGATAGAACGGGAAACTTTATATCCTATACATATGAACATTTTGATAGTTCGGAACATGATCGAATAAGGAACTTGCTTGAAAATGATAAGTTATTTACCAAAGCAGGGTTGGGAGAGATGACCTCTCATGAGTTCCTTTCCGCATTGGGCTATGAAGACACCGAATATCATATGAAAAACTATATTGAAAATTATCTGACATTTGATCCGTCTTTTATATCCTTTGCAGAAAAATTCTATAAACAGTACAATTTTGTTTTGTTATCCACAGATGTTTCGGAATGGAGCAGGTATATTACGAAGTTTTACGGACTGGATAAGTATTTTAGACATAAAATTGTCAGTGGAGATGTGCACTGTCGAAAGCCGGATGAGAAAATATACAATATCACGTTGCAACTGATACAAGCAGAAGCTAATGAATGCCTTTTTATTGACGATAACATAAACAATATATTGTCTGCTCAAAAGCTTGGAATAAATTCAATTCTCTATAACAGATATAATGAACAATACACAGGAGAAAAAGTTCATTCTTTTGAAGAATTGGAAAAAGCACTTAGACATCATTAGAAAGAGTAACCCCGACAGACTTAAAAAAGCTGTCGGGGTTACTCTTTGTTTACCGCATAGTAATTTAATTATCGATATACGAGCTAAATGATTTCTCCGATAAGAACATCACGCAAACGCATCGGCTCTTTGATGATTACTGATCATTTGTGATATCGCCACTTTGATCCAGCGAGATCGGGTCGCCGAGATAGGTGGGGGAAGGCTTGAAGAGAGAATAGCCCATATCCTTGATGCGGGCAAGAATTTCACGCACGTCCCTCTTTGTCTGCCCCGCATAAGAGCGCAGGTCTGCGCTGACGCCGTAAGCCTCGATCCCAAGGGCGTTGGCGATATACAGCGCGCGGTGCAGGTGGTATTCTTGCGTGACGATAACGATCTTCTTAGCACCGAAGATCTCCTTGGCACGATAGACCGACTCATAGGTGGAAAAGCCCGCGTGATCCATAAAGATATCCTCACTCGGCACGCCCGCGTCGATGGCGCAGGTCTTCATGGTGTTCACCTCGTCGTATTCCTTTTGTCCGTGGTCGCCGCTCATCAGCAGCTTGGGGGATGTGCCGTTCTGGTACAGTGTCACGCCGACCGAAATGCGGTCATACAGCATGTCGCTGGGAGTGCCGTCGGCTTTGACCAGACAGCCGAGCACCACAATGCAATCCACGCCCTCCAGCGCGGCAGCCTGCTCGGGGGTAAGGATCTGATCTGCGGTGCTGTGCTTGACGTACCCGTTGGCAAGCAGCAAGGCAGATGCACCGAGCAAGCCTGCGCACACAAGGCAAGACAGCGCAATGATGAGTATTTTGATATGCTTTTTCATGACAGCACCTCCGTTCATGCTGTCATTTTAGCACGTTTGGCGGTAGCTTTCAAGTACATATTGTAAATTTCGGAATCGAGCGTCACTTGTTGACAGATCGCGTGATTTTTGGTATAATACAAGGGAATACACAAAAAGGGGGGATGGGCATGTACCGCACAGTCAAACGTGCTTTGGATATCGTCATTTCGCTGTCTTTGCTGCTTGTATTGTGGCTGCCCATGTTGATCATGGCGGTGCTCGTGCGCATCGATTCCCCCGGAAAAGCCATTTTTGCGCAAACGCGCGTGGGAAAGGATGGCAAAGAATTTACCATGCACAAATTCCGCACCATGTACCAAGGCGAGCAGCGCGTGACGCGCGTCGGGACGCTTTTGCGCGGCTTTGCGGACGAGCTGCCGCAGCTGTGGGACGTGCTGCGCGGAGAGATGTCGCTTGTCGGCCCGCGCCCCGTGCTGCCGGGCGAGCCCATGCCGCTTGGCGAGTTTACTCCCGAGCAGCGCAAAATGTTCTCGGTGCGCCCCGGCATCACGGGCTGGGCACAGGTCAACGGACGCAGAGCCGTGCCGTGGAACGAGCGCATCGAAATGAACGTGTGGTACGCAGAAAACCTCTCGCCCGCGCTTGATCTCAAGATCCTTGCCATGACCGTCAAAACCGTGCTTTCGGGCAAGGATAACGAATAAATTTTTGCAAGAACGCAAATTATTGCGCCTCGAAGATGGTTATATATAAAAAAGGGCGAGATATGCTCTCAAAGGAGAGAATTTATATGAGAAAAGGATTTAAAAGCTACATGATCAAATGTGCAATCGTGTATGCTGTGTTTTTGTTTGGCGTTCTTGCAGCATGCATTTGGTTGGATATTATATGGGCACTTGTTGTTTGTCTTGTGCTGCTTTTAGCGATGGTTTTGTTGGTCAGAACCATTGCAAATCAAAGCTTTTTGCCAATATTGACGCAAGATTTGAATGCAGAACTGTTTGCATACGAGATCTATGCAAAGAAATTTATGATCGTTCCCGAACCTTATAGGATCCTTGCGGCAATCAACACGGGAGATTATCAAACGGTGGTCAATCTTTGCGCCAAGGGCATGTCGGGTGCAAGATCGGATAAGAAAAAGTTGGTGTATTTCGCAGCACTGGCGCGCGTATATTTTGAGCTTGATGATATGGTAAAATTGCAGATGGTGTGCGAGGACTTTTACGATTACGTCGATCAAAGCGGGAACGCAGAAAAGCTTGAGAGCAGTTTTCCCTTAATGCCGTATTACCGCTCTTATGCTAACGGTGACTATGATGCATGTCTTGCGTTTTGCAAACAGCGCCAAGCAGAGGAAACGCGCAGCAGACTCTCCGAAATCAACGCACTTTTCCTGTGTGCCATGGCGTATTACCGCTTGGAAGAGACCGAGACGGCGGTGCAGTATTTCCAAAGCGTTGCAAGTCAAGCCCCCGGTGTGTATCTTGCCACGATATCCGAAAAGTATCTCGCGGCAATATCGCGGGGTGCAGAGGTGTATTTTGAGACGGTGATGCCCAACGATGCCGGCGATCCCGTGAGTGATACCTTCGATTCCCGCAGAAATCGGATTAAAACCGTAAGGTTAGTGTTACTGGTTGCAGGGCTTTTGCTTTTGATCCTCTCGCTCGTGTTTGCCGGGTTGGGTGAGAAGTAACCGTGTAGAATTGAACATGACGCGAGGCATATATGCTATTTCTTGAAAAGAAAGGGGATACCATGCGATTGGAACTTGACGTGCCGCTGACCGAGACGTTCAAAAAGGATCTGCAACGCGCAGAGGACGCAATCGTTTCAAATTCTTACGTCGTACTGCTTTCGGGGCGGACGGTGAGTATATATAACCATCAACTTACGCTTTTGCAAAAGCTTGGTGGCTTTTCGTACGTATATTGCGGCGCGATCTCACCCGACGAGAGATTGCTTTTGTGCGTGGCGAATGATAATGTGTTTCATCTTGTGTCCCTTGCCGACTTTTCTGTCAGCAAGCATCGCGTGCGCAAGCCCTATACAGGGAGCTTGGAGGGGCGCGGCTGCTTTGCTCATGACGGCGCGGGCGTGTATCTGCCGGTGCAGAATGATGAAAATCTGCTTTCCACGCTGCGCTATTATCCGTTGCATGATCTTGCTGCCTTTACAGATTTTCTTGATCTGCAATATTGGATCGTGCACGTGCAGAATACGCAGGGGGCGTATCGGTCGTATCTTGCAGTCGGATTGGATCGCGGGACCAAACAATGGAATTTGATTTGGTGGAGCGAGAGGGACGGCACGGATGCAGAGGTGTATGCCATCAAGGGTTTTGACGACGTGATCTTGGACGTCGAGGTTTGCAAGGACGGGAAGGTCTGCTTGTATGGGGCTTTTAGCGCGGTCGTTTGTGACGTGCATGGAGTACTGATCAAACAAACAAAAACAGAATTTTTTTGACAATATGCGGAACATTTTCGAAAAAACATCGTCTATATCAATAGATCATTTGTAGGGCGACTGAACGAATCGACCGCTACTTAGTCAAACAGAATGAAAAGGAGAGCTTTCATGACAGAACTTACCATAAAACCGCAAACGGTGCAAGCCGAGATGCTGCCCGCCACGCCGCAAAAGAGCGAGCGAAACATGGGTGTGGAGCTGTTCCGCATTGTGTCCATGATCCTGGTGATTTTGTTGCACGTCATGGGGCACGGCGGTGTGCGTCCGTATTCCACTTACCTTTCCACCAATTACGAGGTCGCGTGGTTTTTGGAAACCATCGGCTATTGCTCGGTCAACTGCTACGCCATCATTTCGGGCTTTGCCAACGTCAAGACCAAATTCAAGTTCCGCCGTTTTATCTTTTTGTGGGTGGAAACCGTGGTGCTGATCGCAGCCATTACCGCCATTGTGCATTTCTTCGTTCCCTCTGTAGAGGTGCAAAAGGAATGGTGGACCACGGGGCTTTTGCCGCTTTCACACCGTGAGCTATGGTATCTGTGCGCCTACTTTTTCATGTACCCCCTCCTTCCGCTGATCAACAAGGGGCTTTTATCGATCAAGCGTTGGCAACACGTCGTCATCATTATCTGGCTGCAGGTGCCCGCGCTGTTCAAGCTGATCATGCACGAGGACAACTACAGCCTTGGCGGTGGTTACACTACCATCTGGCTGATCTGCTTGTACGTCATAGGCGCGTATTTCCGCATTTACGGTGCACCCAAGTGGGCAAAGTGGTTTGTGACGCTGCCTGCGTTTTTCCTTTCCGCATTTGTCGCGTGGTTTAAGATGATGTACATAGAAAAGCAGTACGATGCGGGCTTGATTGACAAAGAATCCGTCACCTATCAGTACAGCGACGATCTGATCAGCTACCTTTCTCCCTGCATGGTCATCATGGCAACCATGCTGCTCTTGTTCTTCATGCAGCTCAAGATCAAGGGCAAGCCCGTCAAGCTGCTGATCGGCAATTTCGCAAAAGCAACGTGGGGCGTGTTCGTGCTGCACGTGTGCTCGGCGGGCTGGTATTGGGATGAATTGTGGCACTCCTTCAGAAAGTTTTCGGATTATCCCACCTGGAAAATGGTGCTTGCGTCCTTTGGCGCGGTGCTGGCGATCTGGTTTGTGACCTCAATCATCACGCTGTTCAAAAATTGCGTCTTTGATATTTTGCGCATCAACAAGGGAATCAATTTCCTTTGCGACCTGCCCGAAAAGATCGTGAACAAGATCAAGGAGAAAAAGAGCAGGGTGGAGATAGAGGAATGAAATCTGCCTTTGGCAGATGAAATCCACTATCGTGGATGAAATCGCCCTGCGATGAAATCCGCCCAAGGGCGGGTGGAGTCAGACAGACAGGAAAAAATCCCCTTGGGGGAATTTTGCATACAGATAGCCCGAAAGGGCAAAACTCCCTTTGACGAAATATGCGTCAAGGGGAGTTTTTATGTATTATAACAAAGTGGAAATATGCGGTGTCAATACCGCCAAGCTGAGTGTTTTGACCGACGAGCAAAAGACCGAGCTGTTGCGTCGCACCAAGGCGGGAGATACCCAGGCGCGGCAGGAGCTGATCTACGGCAATTTGCGCTTGGTGCTGTCTATCGTGCAGCGCTTTGCCAACCGCAAGGAGAACATGGACGATCTGTTTCAAGTGGGGTGTATTGGGCTTGTCAAGGCGGTTGACAACTTCAATACCGAGCTGGACGTCAAGTTTTCGACCTATGCCGTACCCATGATCATTGGTGAGATACGGCGGTATTTGCGCGACAACAACACCATACGCATCAGCCGTTCGGTGCGTGATCTTGCCTACCGTTCGCTGCAGGCAAGGGAAGAGCTGATGCGTCAGCATCAGCGTGAGCCGAGTGCGCAGGAGATCGCGGACAAGATCGGGGAGAAAAAAGAGGCAGTGCTGCGCGCCATGGAGGCGGTGGTGGAGCCTATTTCGCTGTACGAGCCCGTGTACAACGAGAACGGCGACACGCTTTACGTGATTGACCAGCTCAGCGACCACACCTCTGGGGATGACGCGTGGCTGGAAAACATTGCGCTCAAGGAAGCAATGCGTACGCTTTCCGAGCGCGAGCGCAACATCATTGCCATGCGCTTTTACAAGAACAAAACGCAGATGGAGATTGCCGAGGAGATCGGCATCTCGCAGGCGCAGGTTTCTCGTCTGGAAAAAGGGGCGCTGGAGAAGATACGAAAGCAGATGTAAAAACGGGCGAACACAGTTCGCCCGTTTTCAATATTATTTTCTTACTTAATTTCCGACTGGAATGCCACGGCTTTGCCGAGGATGTGAATCTCGTCCAGCTCGGGACCCATGAAAACCAGCGGCTCGTACTTGGGATTTTCGGGTGTCAGGATGAGCTTGGATTTCTCGGGGTAGTAGTAGACGCGCTTGAGCGTTGCCTCGTCCTCGATAACCACAGCTGCGATCTCGCCGTTTGCCACCATGTCGCTTTTTTTGATAAATACGATATCCCCGTCCTGAATGCGCGCACCGATCATGCTGTCGCCCTTGGCGCGCAGGCAAAAGTCTGCGTCCAGGTTTGTGCCCGACATAACAAAGCTGTCGTGCTGCTCGTCGGTTAAGATGGGCGTGCCGCAGGCAATCTCGCCAAGCACGGGAATGCGGCGGCGTTCAATGGGGAAGATATCCGGATAATTGGGCACGGTGGAGGCGTTTCTCTCCATGGGGACGTCATAGCCCTCCAACCACAGATCAGATACGTCCAAAGCGCGTGCCAGCTTGTGCATGGCGTCTGCCTTAGGCACGTAAATGCCGTTGGTATATTGGCTGATACGCGCCTTGGAAAGCCCTGTGTCGCGTGCCAAATCAATGGCGCGCGTGCCGCGCAGATCCATGGCTGTGCGAAGTCTATCGGTAAAGGTATGAATGGGTTTCATATCGTGACTCCTT
This sequence comes from Eubacteriales bacterium, assembly GCA_045587385.1. Classification (GTDB taxonomy): domain Bacteria; phylum Bacillota; class Clostridia; order Oscillospirales; family CAG-272; genus SVQP01. The sequence continues at coordinate 27,321 of JAZNCE010000116.1, read as the reverse complement.
CAAATTCGTTGTTTTAATTATACATGGAAGTTTAGCAAATGTCAAGAGGTTTTGCGAAAAAAGTTAAGCAAAATTTATTAAAGTGGGGGTTGACTTTTGCGAAAGTGTATGATATACTCATGACAGTTAAGCAAACACAACCACTCGGACAACCGATAGCTTGGCGTCGGTTTTTGTTTTGACAAAAGAAGTTAAGCAACCTTGACGATTAAAGGAGGAGATTTTTATGCCGATTGCGGGGACTTGCCCCTATTTTCAGAGAGAGAAGGGTGACGGTTACACCTATTGTGAATGTGCGCGTTTTCGCTTTCCCGATAAGCAGGCGCGCAGGGACATCGTTTACAAGTATTGTGCGCATCCCGACGGGTATCGGGAATGTGTGCTTAAACAGACCATGGATCAATTTTATGAAAGGAAGTACAATGGAGAACAAACAGGGAAACACAAAATTGCAGGATGAAGGCAGACTTGCGTACATGATTGCGTGGAGAGATAAGCGCATCAGTATGTTGCAGGATATGCTGGATGAGATGGAGCAATCCAATCTGATCTTTGCGGCGTATATCACCTTTCTGCTTGAAAAGCTTTACGGCAGGGAGGGATATATCACGGTGCCCAAAAAAAGCATTCGTGACGTTTGCGGCAAGTACAGAGTGACTGCCGAGGACGGCGGTGACGATTATATTCTCAGGCTGATCGAGGTGAAAACGGGAAATGAAATATTCACCGACAAGATGGCTGACGCCTGAAGGGCTTTCGCTCTTACGCGGCATGGCTTGCGTGGGCAAGGACGAGCGCGAGATCGCCGCTTGCATGGGGATTGGTGAGGGAACGCTCAGGCGTTGGAAAAAGCGGTATCCCGAGATCGCGTCAGCCCTTGCTTACGGCAAGGACGGAGCAGACTTTGCCGTGATGGAGGCGTTGCATCGCAAGGCGGTGGGGTACACCACGCCCGTGAAAAAGACCTACAAGCTCAAGCGCGTGGAGTACGATCCCGATTCCGGCAAAAAGCTCTCGGAATACGAGGAGCTGCAGACGGGCATTGACGAGGCGCACGTGCCTGCGGATACGCGAGCCGAGATCTTTTGGCTGCAAAATCGCTGCAGCGGTGAGTGGGGGCAGGACAAGCAGGAGAGCGATGCCGAGAGCGGCGGCGTGATCGAGCTGCCGCCCGTGATGGATGCGCCCGAGCCGCCCGATGATGCATGAGCGAGCGCGTGATCTGGACGCCCCAGCCGCGGCAGGCAGCCTTTATGGCACGCTTTGAGGATGAGGCACTTTACGGCGGTGCGGCGGGCGGCGGCAAATCGGATTGCGCCTTGGCGGAATCCTTGCGGCAGGTGCACATCCCGTATTATCGCGGATTGATCCTGCGCAAGACCTATCCCCAGCTTTCCGAGCTGACCGACCGCTCTGCGGAGCTGTTCCGCGCCGCCTACCCGGGGGCGAAGTACAACGATTCCAAGCACGTATGGGTGTTTCCGTCGGGGGCAAAGATCTATTTCGGGTCGCTGCAGCATACCGACGACCGACTCAACTACCAAGGTAAACGGTATGATTTTATCGACTTTGACGAGCTGACGCAGTTTACCTGGGATGAATATTCCTATCTGTTTTCACGTAACCGCCCCAACGGTGCGGGCACGCGCTGCTATATGCGGGCGCAAGCCAATCCCGGTGGGATCGGGCACGGCTGGGTCAAGCAGCGATTTATCACGCCTGCCAAGCCCATGACCACCATTTGGGAAAAGCATGCGGTGCGCATGCCGGACGGGCAGGAGCAGATACGCTGGCGATCGCGCATTTTCGTGCCGTCCACCGTGTTTGATAATCAGATCCTCTTGCAAAACGATCCCGGGTATCTGACGCGCCTGGCTGCGCTGCCCGAAAAGGAGCGCAGGGCACTTTTGTACGGCGATTGGGATTGCTTTGCAGGGCAGGTGTTTACCGAGTGGCGCAATGATCCCGATCACTACCTTGACCGCGTGGGCACGCACGTCATAGAGCCGTTTCTCATTCCGCAGTCCTGGCGCGTATTTCGCGGCTTTGACTGGGGATATACCCGCCCGTTTTCCGTGGGCTGGTATGCCTTTGACCACGACGGACGCATGTATCGCATCCGCGAGCTGTACGGCTGCAGCGGCAGCCCGAACGAGGGGCTGCGCTGGGGCGCAGAGCAGGTGGCGCGACGCATCCGCGAGATCGAAGCGGATGACCCGAATTTGCGCGGCAGGTTCATTACGGGCGTTGCAGACCCTGCGATCCGTCAGAAAAACGGCGGAGAGAGCATTGCAGAGCTGATGGAAAGGGAGGGCGTTTACTGGGATCGCGCGGACAACTCGCGCTTGGCAGGCAAGGCGCAGATGCATGCGCGGTTTGCTTTTGATGAAAAGGGCATTCCCATGTTTTACGTTTTTTCCACCTGCAGGCATTTCATTCGTACCGTTCCCGAGCTGGTGTACGATTCCGCAGACGTGGAGGACATTGATACGGATGGGGAGGACCACATCTACGACGAATGCCGCTACGTTGCCATGGCGCACCCCATAAGGAAAAATCAACAACTCAAAAAGGCGGTGTCAAGTGCGTTTGACCCGCTTGCAAGATAAGGAGAATTATGCAAATCAAAGATATTTTTCAAAAAAAGAAGGAGAAGACGCTGCCGATCGGTCAAAAGGAGATTACCGAGGCGGCACGCATCCTGCGCAATTGGCGGGCGGCAAAGCAGCCACTTGACACGCGCATTGCGCAGGACGAGCTGTATTGGCAGGGCAGATACGGCAGCAATGCGCCGCGCGAGGTGCGCGATCTGGGCGGTTCTGCATGGCTGTTCAACAGCATTGCCAATCGCCATGCGGACATGATGGATCATCTTCCCACCTGCACCTGCCTTGCGCGAGAGCCCGGTGACAGCCAAGAGGCGGCAACGCTTTCTTCCGTCATTCCCGTGATCTTGGATCGCTGCGCGTTTGACGCGACTTATTCGGACAATCTCTGGTACAAGCTCAAGCACGGCGTATGTGCGTACGGCGTTTTCTGGAATAATGACCTTGAAAACGGCTTTGGTGACGTGGACGTGCGCAGCGTGGACGTAGGCAGCCTTTACTGGGAGCCCGGTGTACGCGATCTGCAGGACAGCAAGCATTTGTTTTTGCTTGCCCGTGTGGATACCGAGCAGCTTGAGCAGACCTATCCTGCGTTCTTTGACCGTAAGACGCGCAGACCCGATCCCGAAAGCGTGTTTGAGGGGACGGGAGACGACGGCAAAACGGTCGTGGTGGACTGGTACTATAAAAAGCGGATCGACGGCAAGCAGGTGCTGCATTATTGCAAATTTGCCGATGGCGTGGTGCTTTACGCATCCGAAAACGATCCTGTATACAGCGAGCGCGGCTGGTATGATCACGGCACGTATCCCGTAGTGCTGGACGTCATGTACCCCGAGGAGGGGACGTGCTACGGCTTTGGCATGATCGCGGTGGCAAAGCAGCCGCAGATCTATATTGACCGCCTGGACGCCAACTTTATGGAGTATGCCGACTGGGCAAGCAAGGTGCGCTTTTGGGCAAAAAAGAGCCTTGGCGTCAATCAGGAGGACTTTATGGACCTTGATCGCCGCATCGTGGAGGTGGAGGGCGACATTGAAGAAGAGAAGCTGCAGCAGATCCGCATTGATCGGTTTGACGAAGGACTTCTGACACTCAAAAAGCTCAAGATCGACGAGCTCAAGGAAACCACGGGCAACCGCGACGTATCGCAGGGCTCTCTCTCGGGAGGCATTACGGCAGCAACTGCCATCAAGGCACTGCAGGAGGCAGGCAATAAGAACGCGCGTGACGTCATAGCCGCATCCCACCGTGCTTACGTGCGTGTGGTGACGCTGGTCATTGAGCTGATCCGTCAGTTTTACTCTGAGTCGCGCACCTTCCGCATTACGCGTGAGAACGGACATGAATTCCTGCAATATGATAACAAGGGCATTTTGGAGCAGACCGTACTGCAGGACGGCGGCGATGCATATATGCGCAAGCCGGTATTTGACATTGCGGTCAAGGCGCGCGTGGCAGACCCGCTTTCCAAGGAGGCGGCAAACGAGCTTGCCTTAGCACTTTACGAAAAAGGCGCGTTTTCGCCCGAGCAAAGAGAGCAGACGCTGATCCTCTTGGAAATGATGGATTTTGAAGGAATCGGCAAGGTCAAGCGCATGCTCAGAGAGGGGGCAGAGGCATGATTGAAGCGGTTGCAGCACAAAGCACGCAGGGGTATAGTCTTGAGGTGATCGGGCACGCGGAATATGCGTGCGGCAACGACGTGGTGTGTGCCGCGGTCTCGGCATTGGTCGAGTCGCTGGCAACCTACCTTGAGGAATACGACGATCTTGCCGCTGAGGCAGATCTGGCAGACGGTTATGCCATGATCACGGTATCCGAGCGCAATGCCGCCTTTGATATGGCGGTGTGCGGACTTGGAGCCATTGCAGACAGATACCCCGCATACGTATCGATGACGACGACTTACATATAGATTAAGAAAGGAATTTTCACATGCAGACGGTCGAACAAAACAATATCACGGTTGCCGACGACGGGCAATCTCTGCCGACGGAGCGCGGCAGCGCGGGCGAGAATACACACACGGGCTCTGACGCCGAGAGCCAAGATGCCGCAGCGCGTGAGTGGGAGGAGCTGATCAGTTCCGAACGCTACGGCGCTCTGTATCGGGCACACGTCTCCGAAATCATCAAAAAGCGACTGGGAGAGGAAAAGCACAGCGGTGCGCTTTTGCAAAATACCGCAGCACTTTTGGGGCTAACCGATCCACGGGAGCTGCCCGCGCGTGTTGCGCAATTGCTTGCGCCCGCAAGCAGAGATTGGGCAAGCGAGGAGCGTGCCGTGCAGGACAAATATCCGGAGTTTGATCTGCAAAAGCACGCACAAGATCCTGCCTTTGCTACTCTTTTGCAGGGCTTTGCAGGGCATCCCGAGGTGTCGCTGACCAAGGTGTACGAGCTTTACGAGCTGGATCACCTCAAAACCGCCGCTGCGCAGAGTGCCGCAGCAGATGCCGCCCGACAGATCATGGGGGCGGTGCAAATTCGCCATGCAAGACCGGGAGAAAACGGCTTGCGTGATACTGCGCCCGCATCCGGGCGCGCCTCCCGATTGACGCGTGCACAGCGAGCCGTGCTTGCCGAGCGCGCCGCAAAGGGGGAACACATTACATTTTAGAAAGGATTTTTTATGAGAGAAAAAAGAATGATCGACCTGCAGCGCTTTGCTGCAGATACCAACGTCATGGGTACCGAGGGTACCGTTAACGCAGTATCGGGCAACACCGTTGCCTATACTGTGGGCATGGGTCTTTCCGAGGAGATGAAGACCTACTATTCCGATTATCTGATCGACAACGCAGAGCCTGCGCTGGTGCACGATATGTTTGCACAGAAGCATCAGATTCCCCGGGGCGGCGGCAAGACGGTGCAGTTCCGCCGTTATAATCCGCTGCCCAAGCTGACCGAGCCCATCAAGGAGGGTGTGACCCCTGCAGGGCAGAGCATCAGCATGGAGGTGCTGGAGGCGACCGTGGCACAGTACGGCGGCTACGTGGAGCTGACCGACCTTTTGATCCTGACCGCCATTGACAACAACCTTTGCATGGCAACCAAGCTGCTGGGCTCGCAGGCGGGCAGAACGCTGGATACCATTACCCGTGAGGTGCTTGCGGGCGGTACCAACGTACAGTACGGTGAGAATGCCGTTGCGGCAAGATACCTGCTCACGGGCGGTCAGCAGAGCGGCAACCACTATCTGTCCGTTGATGCCATCCGTCGTGCGGTCAGATTCCTTAAGAATCAGAACGCAGAGAAGATCAAGGGCAGCTATATTGCCATCGTGCACCCCGACTGCGCGTACGATCTGATGAGCGATCCCAACTGGAAGACGCCCAATCAGTACGCAGATCCTTCTAACATCATGGAGGGTGAGATCGGTAAGATCGAGGGCGTGCGTTTCATCGAGTCCAGCGAGGCAAAGGTGTTCCATGCGGACGACCTTGCCGACAATGCCCGTAACCTGAGCGTCAACAAGAGCGGCGGCTATTCGGGCACAAACGTCATTGCCTTTGACGGTGGCAACGTGCAGGCAGGTGCTCTGGTGGGCAGATACGTGCTCATCGGCGGCACACGCGCATACGTCGGTGCCAATACCGCAAGCGAGATGACGCTGTATACCGACAGCACCAAGAGCATGATTGCATCCGTGAGCTGCGAGGACAACGCAGTCATTTATCCCGGTGAGGCGGGTGCTATGGGCCGTGACGTTTACGCTACCATGGTGTTTGGCGAAAACGCGTACGGTACCACCGAGATCACGGGCGGCGGACTTGAGCTGATTGTTAAGCAGCTGGGCAGCGCAGGCACCTGCGACCCGCTCAACCAGCGCGCAACCGTGGGCTGGAAGGCAACCAAGGTGACCGTGCGTCTGGTCGAGGCTTTCATGGTCAGAATTGAGACCGCGTCCACCTTTGACGACAACGAGTAATTAAACAGTGCCCCAAGGGCAAGTGCCCTTGGGGCAGAAAGGAGAGAGTATGAATACACAGACCGCCGAGCAGGCTTATTTGGAGGAATACATTGCCATTAAGCTTTTCAAGGATAACGATCGCTACAAGGATGACGTGTACGTAGCGATCAACGGCAAAAATTGCGTCATCAAAAGAGGAGAATGGGTCAAGATCAAGCGTAAGTACGCGCTGGTGCTTGATCAATCCGAAATTCAGGACACCAAGGCGGCGCTTTTGATGCAGGCAGAGCAAAACCGCTTTGTGGGACAGAGCAGGGGGGCAGGCTGATATGGCAAAAACGTCGATGGGCAGCCGCGGTATGGAGAGCGCGGTGCGCTCCTTGCCGCCCGGTGAGTCTGTGCTCATGCTGGCGCGCGCGTACGACAAGCTGGTCAAGGATCTGGAATATGCATTTTTGCATATTTCCGAGGAAAATTTGTCGCCCGAGCTGCGCGCTATGATCGGAAAGAGGGATGCTTGATGCTGCCCGCATTGGAAACGAGTAAGACCTATCGCCGCGTAGAGCATGATTTTTCGCGTGGACTTTGGCACCGTCACGGCGGTGGGGAGCGCAGCTTTTACGATTGCGAAAATATCAGCGGTGAGCAGCATCCCATCATTGCTCCCGCGCCCCCGCGTCGCAGATGGATGAATCTTTCGGATGGCGTGCAGGGCATGCATTGCTCCAATGCGTTGTATTTTGCCTCGGACGGTGAGCTGATGATGTCGCTGTCCGAGAACAGAGTGCAGGTGCTGGGGCTTGTGACGGGCGAATCCAAGGTGTTCGGAACGCTTGATCGCAACGTGCTGGTGCTGCCCGATTTCAAGGTGTACGACACCGTGACAGAAAGGCTTTCCCCAAAATACGTGCGGCTTTTGCTTTCCAACGTAGTGGTGCAAAACCAGGACTACGTGGATGAGCAGGGTATCGCGCGCGCCATCAAGCGCAACACGCTGCATTGCGTGGATTTTAACTTCCTTGACTATTTCAAGCCCGGGGATTCGGTCAGAATTGCAGGCACGATCAGCAATAACGGCTATTTTACCATTCGCGCTGTAGAGGAATTTGACCTGCGATTTGATGAAAATGCCTTTGTGGCAGAGGATATGGAGACCTGCTATATTCTGAGAGAAACACCCGACATGCAGGGCATGTGTGCCGTGGACAACCGCCTTTGGGGGTATGGCGGTAACTTTATCTATGCCTGCGCACCCGATGACGTGACCAATTGGTACCGTTATGATCACGATGCGCAAAGCAGCTATAAGATCAAGGTTGCGGACCGCGGACCTTTTACGGGCTGCGTGATGCACGCGGGACACCCCGTATTTTTCAAAAGCAATTGCATGGTCGAGGTGTTTGGCGATAGCCCCGCCAATTATTCCTTGGTGCAGACCTGCCTTTCGGGAGTGGCGCAGGGCAGCGGTGCTTCGCTTTGCTCGGTAGGCGGCAGTATGTATTATCTTTCGGATAACGGTGTTGTGTGCTGCAGCGGCAGCCATGCCAAGGTGATCTCCGAATCGCTTGGCGTGCACCTCAAAAACGGCGTTGCTACCACCGACGGCAGACGCTATTATCTGAGCGCGATGGATGATCACGGTACGCGAGCCTTGTATATCTACGATACCGAGACCGAGGCTTGGTATAAGGAAAAGGGAAATAATATCGTATATCTCGGATTTTTGAACGGTGACGTGTACGCCTATTGCAGCGACAATACGGTATACGTGATCGGGCAGAACGTCACGGGACACGGAACGACATTGGGTGCCGTGGAATCCTTTACCGAGTTTCATCCGCTTTGCGACGATGCGCGTGGGCAGATCGTGCCCGTGCGTCTTGGCTTGCGCGTATGGTGTGATCAGAACAGCAGTCTGACGCTCTCTGTCAGCTATGATGGGGAGGCGTGGGAGCAGCGTGCCGTACTGGAAAATCAAGGGGAGCGGCTTTGGTACGTGCCGCTTGCACCCCGTGCCTGCCATTCGCTTGGAGTGCGCGTAGCGGGCGATGGTAATTACCGCATTTGCTCCTTGGTTTGGGAGTATAAATAACATGCAGAATAAGCCGGACTATCAAAGAGTGCTGTGCGAGGAGCGGCACGAGCGCATTGAAAACCGCCTTGCCAAGCACGGGGAGCAGATCGATTCCTTGGAAAAGTGCACCATCAAGCTGACCGAAATGGTGGACAGATACGACAGGCTTGCGCAAGGGCAGGAGGCGCGTATCGCGTCATTGGAGCGCAAGCCGGGGTTGGTGCTGGAGCGCGCCATCGGATATGCACTATCCGTGGTACTGGGCGCGCTTGCCAGCGCCCTGGCGGGGTATTTCCTTGGTTGAATACAAAAAGGCACATCAAACGTTTTGCTTGATGTGCCTTTTCTACTCGGGATGGATTTCCATAATTTTGAAAGAATTTTGTATTTCTGCTATTTCGTATTGTTTGTTGGGAGAAACAATGCCTGTGATTACGATATCTTGGTGAAACGGGATAGGGTATCTGACACATGCGTTATAAATGAGAATGCCTATGTTAGTATTTTCGCTTGCTTCAAACACCGCGGTGCGATTGCAAAGACCTGACCAAACCATATAAGAGTCAATATAGATTGCCGCGTCGCAGAGCTGTTCTTCGTGATGCATGATCTTGATGAACGAAGGGAGCTTGAGCTTGACCAATCCCATTTCATCACCCCTTAAAAATAAAAAGTGCGGCTACCGAAGCAGACGCACTAAAAACGCAAACTCCGATAGTCGCCAAACCAACTGTAAATAGGCATAGTCAAGTTATCCACAATCCTCATACATACATACAGTCGGAATTTGCATTTTTTACAAATTCTCATATGTATAAAGATGTGGTAGAAAAAGGGTATAGTCACCCTATCATAAAGCGTGTGCATTATGCTATTCAGTTGGCTTGGCATATTTAGTATAACACGATTTATGCGAAAAATCAAGGATTTTTGAAAAGATTTCTAAAATTCATCTGAATATCAGTCGCAGAGGAAGAGCTCGCTCTCATAGGTGGTAACTTGCGGATGACACATAAAGGGATGCGCGTTGCTATCTGTAAATTTCCGTTTATTAGGATGATTACTTCGATATGGTGGCATCATTACCGCTTGACAAAAGAGAAAAGATAAGGTATGATTAAGATACTACCATATAAAGGAGATCTTTTTATGCTGACCGATCACCCTCTTTATTATTTAAGCGTCAATGCGGCGCATAACGACGACTATCACAGCCGTATGACCGAAGCCATGAACACGACACCCGTATCCGCAGAGAACGGACAATATATCTATCGCCCGGCAAATTACGACGCCGAGGTGCAGGTGAACTGTACGCCCTTTGATGAAAATACCTACGAAAGCATTACCACCGTGCGCAATACGGGAGCAGAGTCCTTGACGCTGGATCGCCTTTCCTCGGGCTACGTGGCAGGCATCGGCAGAGGCGGCAAGCCTTGGCATGAGAAACGTTTTGTGCTCCATATGTGTGATTCGTCCTGGCAGGGCGAGGGGCAATGGAGAAGCGGCTATATTGAGGAGTTCGGCGTATATCCCACCTATAACCACGGCACGCAGCGCGCATGGCGCATTGGCAGCACGGGCTCTTGGACGACCTGCCGTCACTATCCCATGATCATGCTGGAGGATACCGCGCTTGGCGAGACCTGGTATTTTGAGATCGCCACGCACGCCTCGTGGTATATTGAGGTCAACGTGGGCGGCTATCGCAGCGATCTGTGGCTCAACGTGCTGCTCTCTGCTTGTCACGAGGGACATGACGGCTGGCACTATGAGCTGCAGGCAGGGGAGAGCTATACCGCGCCGCTTGCCATTTACGGTAAGGTCAAGGGTGGCTTTGAAGAGGCAGTTGCCGCGCTGACAAAATACAAGCGCGCCAAGATCGACCGCGCGTTCCCCGGCGGGCATATTCCCGTATGCTTTAACGATTACATGAACTGCCTGTGGGCATTGCCCACGCGCGAAAAGCTGGTGCCGTTGATTGATGCGGCTGCAGCAGTCGGCTGCGAGTATTTCGTCATCGATGCGGGCTGGTTTGGCGGCGGTCAGCATTGGAGCGGTGCTCTTGGCGATTACGAGCAAAACGATGCCTTGTTTGGCGAGGGCGGCTTTGACGGCATTCTTGCCTATATCCGCGAAAAGGGCATGCTGCCCGGTTGCTGGCTGGAGGTGGAGAGCGTCAATGCAAGCGCGCAGGTATTGCAAAAGATTCCCAATGCGCGCCTGACCAGACACGGGCACGTCGTAGGCAAGAACACGGGATTCCTGGATTTCCGCAATCCCGCCGTGCGCGAGCACGTATTCAGCATTTTCGAGCGTCTTTACAATAAGGGCATTCGTTTTATCAAGAACGACTACAATCAGAACGTGGGCATCGGCATTGACGGTGCGTGCGGGCAGGCTTCTCCCGAAGAGCTCAAGCGCAACCAAGCCGCCTTTATGGCGCTGATCGACCGCGTGCACGAAGCCTTTCCCGATCTGGTGATTGAAAACTGCTCGTCCGGTTGCATGAGAGCCGATCACGCAAGCGAGCGGCATTTCTATATGCAAAGCGTCAGCGACCAAGAGTATTACGAGCGCATGCCCAGCGTGGTGCAGGGACTCTTTGCTTGCATGCCCCCCGAGCGCGTCGGCATTTGGGGCTATCCTTATCCCGTCATGATCGAGCACCGCGAGAGCTTTGTGCCCGGCGCGGAGTTTACCGCAAGATTTGCGGACGGACACAATACCGTGTTCAATATGGTGCAGACCATGCTCGGCTGCATTTATCTGTCGGGTCATATCGACTGCGCGGATACGGACAATCTTGCGCTGATGAAAGAGGGCATTGATCTTTACAAGCAAAACCGCGATTTGATTGCTAAGTCCTATCCCGTTTATCCCACGGGGCTTATCAAAATGGCAGACAAGGGCATTATGTCCTTGGGTGTGCAAGAGCCCGAGAGCGGTACGCTGCTCTTAGCCGTTTGGAAGACGGGCGAGCAGACGCACGCAAAGATCGAGCTTGGCAAGTACGTAGGCGAGAACGCACACGTGGAAGCCATGTACCCCGCACGTGCCAAGGATACCGTTTCGCTGCAGGGAAGCACGCTGCACGTGGATTTCCCCGCGTGTGACAGCGCGGTGTGGGTCAAGCTGTTGTGTGACCAATAACTGAAATATACCTGGAAATTTGTAATATTAATCGTAGGGCACTTGACTTTTGCACGATATAGTGATAAAATTGCAGGGTATATGCCAAACAATGGTTTTACAACACAAAATGAAAAGAAAAGGAAGTTTTACATCGTGAAAAAGTTACTTGTTTTACTGGCACTTTGCATGGCATTGTCCGTTGTTCTGGTTGCTTGCGATACGCACGAGCAGCCCATGGACGAGACCACTGAAGGTACCACCGAAGCTCCTACTACCGAAGCTCCCACCACGGAAGAGCCCACCACCGAAGAGCCCACTACCGAAGAGCCTACGACGGAAGAGCCTACGACCGAAGAGCCCACCACCGAAGAGCCTACGACCGAAGAACAGACAACCGAGCCTGATAATTCCTGGGACGTTGACTTCAGCAAGGCACCCATCAGCGGCAGCTATGCTGAGCCCTGGGCAGGCAATCAGCTGATTCCTTCGCTCTCTGCACAGGATCTGATCTACGTTGTACACTACGGTTCTATCAATCTTGGCGAGGTTGACCTGTCCAAGTACAGCAAGGTGACCGTTACCTATGCAACTCCCGTAGGCGGTGATAGTGCAGGCGGTGATTTTGCTACGCAGTATGAGGCAACCGCAAAGAGAGTTATGCTGCTTAACACTGCTTCTGCTATTCAGGATGGCTCTGCATTTGAGTATCTGCCTGAAGAAAGTGCTATTATTGCATCCGCACAGTACAGCATGTCCGCAACCCATATGGCGCTGACTACTGTCGAGATCGATCTTTCTGCAATCGATTACAATGGTCAGACCTATCTGACCTTTGACTTCCGCGATGCGAACAACGCTTTCGGTGCAACCTCTTATTTGATTGTTGTTACCGATATCGTGTTTCAATAATTGAATCAGTACAAGAGAAAACCGAGCCAAAAGCTCGGTTTTCTCTTTTGTTATGCTCAATACTCTGCCACCAGATCGTCGTCCCGCTCCTTAACGGTCAGGAACACCATGGTGGTATCGCGCTCGCCTACTGGAGTGTTGGGGGAGTGCATGGAAAGGTAGAGCTGTCCGTCCGTATCCCGAAACAGCATACCGTGACCGCCGTCAAAGGGATAGCCCGCATCGGTCTTGCCGTAAAGACGCTTTTCGCGCTGCAGCCATTTGCCGTCGGGTCTGCCGTCCTCGCTCTCGGCAATGCCGACAGCGTAGCCGTCCTCGGCAAAATTTGACCAGATCATGAGCAGCTTGCCGCCTTGGGTTCTGTACATAAAGCAGCCGTCTGTCACGCCTGCAGTCGCCCAGGGGGCGTCATCCGCGCGGAACAGATCCACGGGCTCGCTGATAAGGTGCGTCAGATCGTCCGACATCTTGGCAACCGACATCAATCCCACGTGATCGGGGCGGCAGGTCCATTCGTGCACGAAAATGCTCCAGGGCTGACCGTCCTCATCTATGTACAAGGTCGCGTCAATGCAATCCCAATCGTCGGGGGTGAAATGCCCGTCCGAGATCTGCATAAAGGGGCCTTCGGGATGCTCGGCACAAAATACGCTGCAGCCGCGGTGATTGGTTTTGGAGGAAAAATAGGTGGTAAACATATAATATTTGCCGTTTACCGCGTGTACCTCGGGTGCCCAGTTTTGCTTGACGAAATCCTCGGGCACGATCACGGTGGGGCTTACCTCGGAGCGGTTCCATTCGCCGTCAAGTCGCCCGCTTTTGTTAACGTAGCATTGCCAGCCCGTGCCGTACGCGTAGTAAACGCCGTCAACGAGCAAGACGTAGGGGTCGCGCAGCTTGGTTACGTGCGTTTCAATGATCATATTTTGTCACCTCTTTGATAGATTTTGACGCTTTGCACACCGCTTTTCATAATGCATTTGCGCAAAACGGGGGAACACAGAATGCTTCTCTTGAAGGTCTTGCCGTACAGCTTGCACCGTAAGCGGCGCGTTGCCTTGCGATAGGCGCGCGCGACGTCTTTTTGCGTAAATGCTTCTGCCAGCATGCGCCCTGAAAGCATGGCAGAGCTGATGCCCTCAAAAGAGCTTGCGCTGATCAACCCTGCAGCCTCGCCAATAAGGTAAACTCCGTCCTTGCCCGTGACAAAATCACGCATGCGGCGGGGAGAGCACACCTGGCAAGCCTCGGTTTTGATCGGCTCACCCAGCTGCACGCCAAGGTGCTCCTCAAGTCGCGCCTTTTGCGCTTCAAAGGCAGCGCGGCTGTGGGATTTGGCAAACGCACCGCCAAAAATCGTGCAGTCGTCCTTACGGATCAACCACGAGCAGGAGTCGCTTGTTTGGGGATCAAAAATGCAGGCGTAGGCGGGAATGGCAGGATCACTGCCTGCAAACCATTGCTGAATGGATACGTATTTGTAGGGCTGCCGGCGGTAAAATTGCCTGCGCACGATCGAGGAAGCACCGTCCGCGCCAACCAAAGCGTGCGCGTGGTATGCATGCTCACCGTCCTCTGTCTGTACGTGCAAAGTAAAGCCGTTTTCACGGCTGATCTCGGTGCATCTTCCGTTTACAATCTGTACGCTGTCCGGTACGAGCGAGAGCAGCCAGCGGTCAAAGCACAGCCTATCCATGTTCAGATAATGGCGTTGATAAAGGCGTGTGACGCCCGCTTGAAGATCAATGGTATGCACCGAAAAGATCTGCGGATCGGCAAGCACCGCGCCCGGCAGCGTCAGCTCAAATTCCGCCAGCACCTTTTGTGCGTCGGGTGAGAGCAAGCCCCCGCAGGGCTTGGCATTCTGGTCGGTCTGTCCGTCAATGAGCAAAATGCGCACGTTCGGTCTGCGTACGTAGAGCTCGCGTGCAAAGGTCGCGCCCGCAGGACCTGCGCCTATGATGGCAATGTCGTAGTAATTTTCCATATGTTACATCGTTTTTTGATAGTGGTCGGGATCCTGATCCACTCTGTAGTTGGGGGCACTCGGGTGAATGCCGTTCATGACTTGCATGACGTGGTAAGCACGCGCCTGCAGATCCTTTGCCGCCTCGGCAGGGGACAAGGACTTATCGTAGAACAGCGGCTCTCCCACGTGCAGATCGACCTGCGGCTTTTTGGTAAACAGCTTGGTAGGTCCCTTGCGAGGACGGAAGGACATGGTCAAGGGTACGATCGGGCGGTCATACTTGACCGCATACTTGAATACCGCAGGTTTGAAGGGGCGAATGTCGGGGTAGAACAGCCACATCGACCCCTCGGGATAAAAATGCATCCATTTTTCACTTTCAAACACCTCTTGCATGGCTTGCTTGAATTTGATCATGGAGCGGATGCTGTTTGTGGGGATGGGAATGCCGCCCGACATGCGGATCCACAGGCGGTTGGAACCGTTGAGGTTCTCCTTCCAGGCAGGGAAGTAGACAAGGTGCGGACGAATGCCGCACAAAACGCAGATCAGGTCAAAGTAGAACACGTGGTTGGAGATGGTGATCGCGCCGCCGCGCAGCTGCTCCTTGTAGGCTTTGAGGTTTTCTCTGCCGTACACGCGCAAGCCGTGCGTGACCTTGACAAGCAAAAAGCCAATTGTCTGCAGCCCCAGCCAATAGAGCGAGCGCAGGCATTTGAATGCAAAATCCTTGCGCAGGTAGGGGTATTTTTCATCAAAAACCGTGTCGCGCAGAGCCTTGACCTCGATCATGTGCTCGTCGCAACGCTCGGGGTATTTGTAATTCAAATCGTGTTTGTAGTACATGCCGCATCTCCTTTTTCGTACTGATTCGATTATACCATACATTTCCTGATTTTGCAAGGGGAGGTTTTATGCGCTTTCGTGTTTTTTATCCGGCAGACTGTGCCGAAAAGTGTTGATTTATTTTCATAAGTATGTTATAATGTAATAAATGCACATGCAGACTGTTTAAGGAGATCGATATGAATCTGTTACATATGAAATATGCAGTGGAGGTAGCCAGACTCGGGTCGCTGAATAAGGCGGCGGAAACGCTGATGATCGCACAGCCGAATATCAGCCGTTCGATCAAGGAGCTGGAGGCGGATCTTGGTATCACCATATTCCAACGCAGCGCAAAGGGCATGGTACTGACGCCGGACGGTGAGGAGTTTATAGATTATGCAAAGGATATTTTGCACCGCATTGATAAGCTGGAGCAATCCTACCGTGACGGCTCGCACAAAAAGCGCAAATTTTCCATCTCGGTTCCGCGTGCTTGCTATATCTCCGCAGCCATGGCTGAGTTTTCCAAAAACATCGGCGATGCTCCCGTAGAGATATATTACAAGGAGACCAACTCCAAGAAAACGATTAAAAAGCTTCTCGAAAACGAATACAAGCTGGGTATCATTCGGTATTCCGATGCTTACGACAAATATTATAAAACAATGTTGGAGGAAAAAGGACTTTCCTACGAGCTTGTTGCGGAGTTTTCTTACGTGCTCATTATGAGCCGCGATCATCCGCTTGCAGAAAGGGAAACCATCACCTACGACGATCTCTCCGGTTACGTTGAGATCGCGCACGCAGACCCTTACGTGCCCACGCTTTCCATGTCCAAGGTATTCCGCGAGGAGCTGCCCGACAAGGTGGATCAAAGAATTTTTGTCTTTGAACGCGCCAGCCAGTTTGACCTGCTTTCCGAAAATCCCAAAACCTTTATGTGGGTATCGTCTGCCTCGCAGCAGATACTGGACAGATATAACCTTGTGCAGCGTGTTTGCGAAGGTAACAAAAAGACCTATCGGGACGTTCTGATCTATCACAAGGGATATAAGCTTTCCAAATTGGATAAGGAATTTATCACCGCGCTTTGTCAGGCAAAACGCAAGTTCATCAAATAAATATCTTTTTTGGGGGAAAACACCATGACGCATCAATCTCATTTCCCTGAAACTGCACAAGGCAATACTGTTTTTTTAGCAGCCCGATCAGTAAGATCGGGCTGCTTTTTTATATCGATACACCAATTATCGATTGATGGTATATCGATACGCATAACACCGATATAACATTTTAATAATTCCCAAAGCTCTGATTATATGATAGAATATGCGAGGAAAAAAACGAGGAGGTGCAAAATGAACGGATATTCTATCCCCAAGGCAACGCTGGGAAGGCTTCCGCAATACCTCGCCTACCTGAAAGGGCTGCCCGAGATCGAGGGCGCGACCATTTCGGCAACGGCGATTGCAAAAGGGCTTTCGCTTGGTGACGTGCAGGTGCGCAAGGACCTGGCAGCCGTCAGCGGCATGGGCAAGCCCAAGGTCGGATACGAGCGCGCAGCGTTGATATCCGATATTGAACGCCATCTCGGCTACGAAAAGCTGACAAACGCAGTTCTGGTCGGTGCAGGAAAGCTTGGCAAGGCACTATTGGATTTTGACGGCTTTTCCGAATACGGTGTTCGCATCGTCGCAGGCTTTGATTGCAACGAGCACGCGATCAAGACCGGCAAAAACGCCACCGAGATCTTGCCTATCAAGGAGCTTGGTGATTACTGCCGTGCGCACGACGTGCGTCTTGGCATTATCACGGTAGGGCAGGGATCTGCGCAGGAGGTTTGTGATGCGCTGGTGGCAAGCGGCATTCGTGCAATCTGGAATTTTGCACCGTGCCCGCTCAACGCTCCTGCAAACGTAGCCTTAAAGCAAGAAAACTTAGCGCTTTCCTTGGCACATCTTAAAAGTCAAATCAGTAATTAATTTATCAGGAGGACATATAAAATGGACACCAAACTTTATCAGATCGTAGACAGCGTAGACGCTCTGCACGAAGCACTTACCCGCGTAAGAGCCGCACAGAAGGTTTACGCAACTTACACCCAGGAGCAGGTTGACAAGATCTTCCTTGCAGCCGCGACCGCAGCAGACAAGGCAAGAATCTCTCTTGCAAAGCTCGCTGTTGAAGAAACAGGCATGGGTATCGTAGAGGACAAGGTCATCAAGAACCACTACGCTGCCGAGTACATTTACAACAAGTACAAGGAAACCAAGACCTGTGGCGTGATCGAGGAGGACAAGACCTTCGGTATTACCAAGATCGCAGAGCCTATCGGCGTCGTTGCAGCGGTTATCCCCACCACCAACCCCACTTCTACCGCCATTTTCAAGTGCTTGCTGGCTCTTAAGACCCGCAACGCCATCATCATCAGCCCCCACCCCCGCGCAAAGAACTCCACCATTGCAGCTGCTAAGCTGATCTTGGAGGCTGCAGTTGCTGCAGGTGCTCCCGAGGGCATTATCGACTGGATCGACGTTCCTTCTCTGGATATGACCAACACGGTTATGAAGGAAGCGGACATCATTCTCGCAACCGGTGGTCCCGGCATGGTCAAGGCTGCTTATTCCTCCGGTAAGCCCGCACTCGGCGTTGGTGCAGGTAACGTACCCGCTATTATCGACGAGAGCGCAAACATCCTGCTGGCTGTCAACTCCATCATTCACTCCAAGACCTTTGACAACGGTATGATCTGCGCTTCCGAGCAGTCCGTCATCGTGCACGAGAGCATTTACGATACCGTCAAGGCTGAGTTTGCTGCAAGAGGCTGCTACTTCCTGAACCCTGCAGAGACCGAAAAGGTCAGAAAGACCATCATCATCAACGGCGGTCTGAACGCAAAGATCGTTGGTCAGAAGGCAGCTCGCATCGCTGAGCTTGCAGGCGTAACCGTTCCCGCAGGCACCAAGATTCTGATCGGTGAGGTCGAGAGCGTAGAGATCTCCGAGGAGTTCGCACACGAAAAGCTCTCTCCCGTTCTGGCAATGTACAAGTTCAAGAGCTTTGAAGAGGCACTTGACAAGGCAGACAAGCTGGTCGAGGACGGCGGCTTTGGTCACACCTCCTCTCTGTACATCAACGTAAACACCCAGAAGGCAAAGCTGGACGCTTTCGCTGCAAGAATGAGAACCTGCCGTATCGTCATCAACACTCCCTCCGCACACGGCGGTATCGGGGACCTGTACAACTTCAAGCTCGCTCCCTCTCTGACGCTGGGTTGCGGCTCTTGGGGTGGTAACAGCATTTCCGAGAACGTAGGCGTTAAGCACCTGATCAACATCAAGACCGTAGCCGAGAGGAGAGAAAACATGCTTTGGTTCCGCGCACCCGAAAAGGTATATATCAAGAAGGGCTGCCTGCCCATCGCTCTTGACGAGCTTCGCACTGTCAGAGGCGCAAAGAAGGCATTCATCGTAACCGACACCTTCCTGTATGAGAACGGCTACACCAAGCCCATTACCGATAAGCTGGACGAAATGGGCATTCAGCACACCTGCTTCTGGAACGTACAGCCCGATCCCACGCTGGCAAACGCTACTGCAGGTGCTGCACAGATGGCTGCATTCAAGCCCGACACCATCATCGCACTCGGCGGCGGCTCCGCAATGGACGCAGCCAAGATCATGTGGGTACTCTACGAGCATCCCGAAGCTGACTTTATGGATATGGCAATGCGTTTCATTGATATCCGTAAGAGAATTTACACCTTCCCCAAGATGGGCGAAAAGGCTTACTTCATTGCCATCCCCACCAGTGCAGGTACCGGCTCTGAGGTCACTCCCTTCGCAGTTATCACCGATGAAAAGACAGGCGTTAAGTATCCTCTTGCAGACTACGAGCTGCTGCCCAACATGGCAATCATTGATACCGACTTCCACATGTCCGCTCCTCGCGGTCTGACTGCAGCATCCGGTATCGACGCAGTCACCCATGCCCTTGAAGCATACGTGGCTATGCTGGCAACCGACTACACCGACGGTCTGGCACTGCAGGCTCTTAAGAACATCTTCAGATATCTGCCCCGCGCATATGACAACGGTCAGACCGACGTAGAGGCAAGAGAGAAGATGGCAAACGCAGCTACCATTGCAGGTATGGCATTTGCTAACGCATTCCTCGGTGTCTGCCACTCCATGGCGCACAAGCTGGGTGCATTCCACCACCTGCCTCACGGCGTTGCAAACGCGCTGATGATCGAGGAGGTCATTCGCTTCAACGCAAGCGAGGCTCCCGCAAAGATGGGTACTTTCTCCCAGTATGATCATCCTCACACCCTGGCTCGCTATGCTGAGATCGCAGATGCGCTGGGTCTGGGCGGTAAGACCAACGAGGAAAAGCTGGAGAACCTGATCAAGGCGATCAACGACCTCAAGGCACGCGTTGGCATTAAGGAAACCATCAAGGACTACGGCATTGATGAGGCAAACTTCCTTGCAAATCTGGACGAAATGGTTGAGCAGGCATTTGACGACCAGTGCACCGGTGCAAACCCCAGATATCCTCTGATGAGCGAGATCAAGCAGATGTATCTCAACGCTTACTACGGCAAGCACTTTGTCGAGCAGCCCATGCCCGCAACCGATCTGACCGTCACCGCTCCCGATGCCATCAAGGCAGTATACACCAAGAGCAAGAAGGCTTAATTATAGGAGGTATTGACTATGAATCTTGATAGAGTTATCGCAGTAAGAAACAACAAGACCATCTACCGCGACGGTGAGCGTTGCATTAAGGTCTTCAACGAGGAATATTCCAAGGCAGACGTGCTCAACGAGGCACTCAACCAGGCAAGAATTGAAAGCACGGGTCTGAACATCCCCAAGATCCTGGAGGTCACCATGATCGAAGGCAAGTGGGCGATCGTTTACGAGTTCATCAAGGGCAAGACCCTGGCGCAGCTCATGGCAGAAGATCCCGACAACAAGCAAAAGTACATTGAGCAGCTGGTTGATCTGCAAATGGAGGTACACTCCAAGACCTGCCCTCTGCTGAACAAGCTCAAGGATAAGATGAGCAGAAAGATCGCACAGACCGATTTTGATGCCACCACCCGTTACGACCTCCACACCCGTCTTGAGGCAATGCCCAAGCACAACAAGGTCTGCCACGGTGACTTCAACCCCTCCAACGTGGTTGTTACCGAGGACGGCACGCTCTACATTCTGGACTGGGCACACGCAACGCAGGGCAATGCGTCCGCTGACGTGGCACGCACCTACCTTCTGCTCTGGCTGAACGGTGATATTGAGGGCGCAGATTTCTACCTCAACACCTTCTGCAAGAAGAGCGATACCGCAAAGCAGTACGTACAGAAGTGGATGCCCATCGTGGCAGCTTCGCAGTCCGTTAAGGGCAACGAAAAGGAAAGAGAATTCCTTGCAGGCTGGGTCGGCGTTGTCGATTACCAGTAATTAAAATCAACTCTATATGGCGGGAGCGTTTGCATGCAAACTTCTCCCGCCGCACCCCTATGAAAATATAATTTGTGAGGTAATATATCATGCTTAAAATCACTGTTTGTATCGGTAGCTCCTGCCACATCAAGGGTTCTCGTCAGGTCGTTGAGCAGCTGCAGTATCTCATCTCCGAGAATAAGCTGGGCGACAAGGTAGAACTGGGCGGCACCTTCTGCATGGGCAAGTGCCAGCAGGGCGTATGCGTCACGGTAGGTGACACCTTCCATTCCGTTTCTCCCGAGAACGTTGGCGAGTTCTTTGCCAAGGAAGTTCTGGCTAAGGTGTAAGATATGCTGTTCGTACAGGTTTGTGTTGGCTCGTCTTGCCATCTCAAGGGCTCTGCCGATATTGTGGAGCTTTTTGAAAAAGCCGTGGAGGAACATCATATCGAGGATGAGATTGTGCTTTCCGGTAGCTTTTGCATCGGAAAGTGCAACCGCATCGGTGTTACCGTGCAGGTCAACGATGACGTTCACGTAGGTGTGACGAGAGAGAATTTCAGAGAGTTTTTCCGGAAGAATATACTTGAAGCAATAGAAAACGAAAGGAACTGACGGAAATGGCAAATTGCTTGACGCTGAAAAAATCAAATTGCAAGAACTGTTATAAGTGTATCCGTCACTGTCCCGTCAAGGCGATCCGCTTCTCGGGCAACCAGGCGCATATTATCGGCAATGAGTGCATTTTGTGCGGTCATTGCTTTGTCGTTTGTCCCCAGAATGCCAAGGAGATCGTAGACAGCACGGAAAAGGCGCGTGTTTTGCTGCAGAGCGGTAGTCCCGTTGTAGTCAGCCTTGCGCCTTCGTTTATTGCAAACTATGAGGGCGTTGGAATTGAATCCATGCGTCGCGCGCTGAAAAAGCTCGGCTTTGCAGACGTTGAGGAAACCGCGATCGGTGCAACCATCGTCAAGACCGAGTACGAAAGAATGCTGCGCGAGGAGGAGAGAGATATTATCATCACCTCCTGCTGCCACTCGGTCAATCTGCTGATTCAGAAATATTTCCCGGCAAGTCTGCAGTATCTGGCTGATGTCATGTCTCCCATGCAGGCGCATTGCACGGATATCAAGAGAAGAATGCCGGACGCAAAGACCGTATTCATCGGCCCGTGCGTTGCAAAGAAGGATGAGGCTGAATACTACGAGGGCATTGTGGATGCCGTTCTGACCTTTGAGGAGCTGACCAACTGGCTCAAGGCAGAGCACATTGAACTCGAAAAGGACGTAGACCATACCCCCGAGAGCCGCGCGCGCTTCTTCCCGACGACCGGCGGTGTGCTCAAAACCATGGCAAAGGACATTCCCGGATATACGTACATTGCTCTTGACGGTGTAGAGAACTGCATTGCCGCACTCAAGGATATTGAGAGCGGTAAGATCCATAAATGCTTTATCGAAATGTCTGCCTGCGTGGGCAGCTGCATCGGTGGACCCGTTATGGAAAAGTACCACAGCACCTCGCCCATCAAGGACTACGTCACCATCGCGGATTATGCGGGCGAGCGTGACTTTGACGTGGAGCAGCCTGCTGCAGAATATCTCAAAAAGAACTTTATCGCAATCGAGCACAAGCTCGCTCATCCCTCGGAAACCGAGATTATGTCCGTTCTTCGTCAGATGGGCAAATTCAAGCCCGCGGACGAGCTCAACTGCGGCTCTTGCGGCTATAATTCCTGCCGCGAAAAGGCAATCGCTATCATTCAGGGTAAGGCTGAAAGCTCGATGTGCCTGCCGTTCTTGAAGGATAAGGCAGAAAGTTTTTCGGATACCATCGTCAACAACACCCCCAACGGTCTTATCGTGCTTAACGAGAACCTTGAGGTGCAGCAGATCAACAACGCGGCACGCAAGATCATGAACATCCGCGCGGCATCCGACGTTCTGGGTGAGCCCGTCGTGCGCATTCTGGATCCCACCGTATTTTTGCAGGTCAGAAATAACGGAAGATCGGTCAGAAGTCAGCGCACCTACCTTGCGGAGTATAAAAAATACGTTGAACAGACGGTCGTTTACGATTCCGACTCCCGTATGCTGATCGGCATTATGCGTGATATTACCGACGAGGAAGCAGATAGAGAAAGAAAAGCCCGCATCAACAAGCAGACCGTTGAGGTTGCCGATACGGTTGTAGAAAAGCAGATGAGAATCGTGCAGGAGATCGCGTCCTTGCTCGGCGAGACCGCAGCGGAGACCAAGATCGCGCTGACGAAATTGAAGGAGTCTATCGGCGATGAATGATTTGTGTGCAGATATCGGATATAAAAGCATCAATCATGTCGGCGAAGAGCTTTGCGGCGACCACGTAGACGTCATAGAGGAAAATGAGAATTCTACCGTGATCGTGCTTGCGGACGGTCTTGGATCGGGTGTGAAAGCAAGTATTCTGTCCACCCTGACATCCAAGATCATCTCAACGATGATGGCGGCAGGGCTACCTATTGAGGAATGTGTGTCTACTATTGCTGCAACCTTGCCCGTATGCTCGGTGCGAGGCGTGGCATATTCCACGTTTACGATTATTCATTTGTTGAATAACCAAACAGCCGAGATCATTCAGTATGATAATCCTCACGTAATTATTATAAGAGATTACAATATTTACGATTATCCCAAGACAGAAATGAACATCGGCGGCAAAAAAATATATAAATCCACCATTAAGCTGCAAGAGGATGACGTATTCATCGCCATGAGTGACGGTTGTCCTCACGCAGGTATGGGCGGTAAATACAATTTCGGTTGGAAGCGCGAGGATATTGCAGCGTATATGCAGGCACTTGTTGCAGGTGGCTATACGGCAAAGAATCTTTCCACAATGCTTGTTGACGAGTGCGATAAGCTTTACGGTCACAAGCCGGGGGACGATACGACCGCCTGCGTGGTCAAGATCCGTAAGAGAGAGCCCATGAACATTCTGTTTGGTCCTCCCTCTAACCGCGATGACGCCAACCGTATGATGTCGCTGTTTTTCTCCAAGGAAGGGAAGCATATTATCTGTGGCGGTACCACCTCTTCCATTGCGGCAAAATATCTTGGCAAAAAGGTAGAGGTAAGCCTCAGCTTTGAGCGCAGCGACGTGCCTCCGATTGCAAAGATCGAAGGCGTTGACCTCGTTACAGAGGGCGTTATCACCATGAACAAGGTCATTCAGTACGCCAAGGATTACCTGGGTGAAAATGCGCTGTACGAGGAATGGAGCTTTAAGAAAGACGGTGCGTCCCTGATCAGTCGCCTTTTGTTTGAAGAAGCAACGGACATCAACTTCTACGTGGGCAGAGCGGTAAATCCCGCCCACCAGAATCCCGATCTTCCCATTAACTTCAACATCAAGATGAATCTTGTTGAGGAACTCTCCGGCTGCCTGAAAAAGATGGGCAAGCGCATCAAGGTCAGTTATTTTTAAGGAGCATGAGATATGCGTAAGTTTGATACAAAAGTACAGTATTTAAAATATAAGGTTCTGCGCGAGGTGGCACGCCTTGCATGGGAAGATAAGCTGCTGGAAAACATTATGGATATTCCCGCAAAATTGGTTCCCGGCAAGCAACCCACCATGCGCTGCTGCGTTTACAAGGAGCGCGCTATCCTTGGCGAGAGAGTCAAGATCGCCATGGGCGGTGATAAGACCAACCCCAACGTCATTGAGGTCATTGATATCGCTTGTGATGAATGTCCCGTTGGCGGCTACGAGGTCACCAATGCCTGCCGCGGCTGCCTGGCACACCGCTGCGAGGACGTTTGTAAATTCGGTGCGCTCTCTTTTGACCACAACCACGTAGCGCACATTGATAAATCCAAGTGCAAGGAATGCGGTGCGTGCGCAAAGGTGTGTCCTTATTCCGCGATCGTCAGCCGCAAGCGTCCTTGTCAGAACGCCTGCAAGGTCAAGGCGATCTCCATGAACGAGGAAAAGGCGGCTAAGATCGATAATTCCAAGTGCATTCAATGCGGTGCGTGCGTATATCAGTGCCCCTTCGGTGCGATCACGGATAAATCGTACATCGTCAACGCCATTGATATTCTCAAGAAGAGTGAGCGTAACACGCACGGCGGCAGCTATAAGGTATATGCCGTTGTCGCGCCCTCCATTTCCAGCCAGTTCTCCTATGCCAAGCTTGGCCAGGTCATTACGGGCTTGAAGAATCTGGGCTTCCATGACGTCATTGAGGCAGCTCTCGGTGCGGACATGGTTGCTATGGCAGAGGCAAAGGAGCTTTCCGAAAAGGGACTTCTGACCAGCTCCTGCTGTCCCGCATTCGTGCAGTACATCAAATCGCAGTTCCCGCAGCTGGTTGAGCACATTTCGCACAATATGTCTCCCATGGCTGTGCTTGCCAAGTACATCAAGGAAACCACGCCCAATGCAAAGGTCATCTTCATCGGTCCGTGCACCGCAAAGAAAGCGGAAGCGCAGCTGGAAAAGGTCAAGCAATACGTGGATTGCGTGCTGACCTTTGAGGAGCTGCAGGCGCTCTTTGACAGCCGCGACATGGATCTTGCCGCTCTGGAGGAGGGCGTGCTGGACAACGCTTCGTATTTCGGCAGAATCTTTGCAAGAAGCGGCGGTCTGACCGATGCGGCAGCGCAGGCAATGAAGGAGCAGAACATCGACTTTGAGATCAAGCCCGTGGTCTGTGACGGCATTGAGGCTTGCCGCATGGCACTTCTCAAGCTGGGTAAGGGCGTGCTTGACGGAAACTTCATTGAGGGTATGGCATGCATCGGCGGTTGCATCGGCGGTGCGGGCTGCCTGACCCATGGAGAAAAGAACAAGGCAGAGGTCGATAAATACGGCAGGGAAGCGCTGGAAAAGAACATCAGCGACGCGATTTCCTTGTTGAAATAATTGTTGACAGACCTTTCTCAATCGTGTATAATAAATGTAAATACAAATAAATAAAAAAGGAGTTTTGACATGGCAAACAGATTTGTACTCAATGAAACCAGCTATCACGGCAAGGGCGCGATCAAGGAGATCGCTGCAGAGATCACCGCAAGAGGCTTTGGGAAAGCATTCGTGTGCTCCGACCCCGATCTGATCAAGTTCGGCGTGACTAAGAAGGTCACCGACGTTTTGGACGAGGCAGGTATCGCATACGATATCTTCAGCGAAATCAAGCCCAACCCCACCATTGAAAACGTACAGAGCGGCGTAGAGGCATTCAAGGCAAGCGGTGCGGATTGCATCGTTGCAATCGGCGGCGGGTCTTCCATGGACACCGCAAAGGCAATCGGTATTATCATCGAAAATCCCGAGTTTGCCGACGTCAGAAGCCTTGAGGGCGTAGCACCCACCAAGAACAAGTGCACCCCCATCATCGCAGTCCCCACCACTGCAGGCACTGCCGCAGAGGTCACCATCAACTATGTTATCACCGACGCGCAGAACAACCGCAAGATGGTTTGCGTAGACGTACACGACATTCCCGTTGTCGCTGTCGTTGACCCCGATATGATGGCAACCATGCCCAAGGGTCTGACCGCTGCTACCGGTATGGACGCGCTGACCCATGCAATTGAGGGCTATATCACGGGTGCTGCTTGGGAGCTCTCCGACATGTTCCACATCAAGGCGATCGAGATCATCGCACGCAGCCTGCGCGGTGCTGTTGCAAACACCGATGAGGGCCGCGAGGGTATGGCTCTTGGTCAGTATGTAGCAGGCATGGGCTTCTCTAACGTAGGTCTTGGCATCGTGCACTCCATGGCTCACCCTCTGGGCGCGCTGTACGATACCCCTCACGGTGTAGCTAACGCCATCATTCTGCCCACCGTTATGGAGTATAACGCTCCCGCTACCGGTGAGAAGTACAGAGATATCGCAGTTGCTATGGGCGTCAAGGGCGTTGCAGATATGAGCCTTGACGAGGCAAGAGCCGCTGCAATTGCTGCTGTCAAGCAGCTTTCCCAAGACGTTGGCATTCCCGCTGACCTCAAGGACATCGTCAAGCCCGAGGACGTTGACTTCCTGGCAGAGTCCGCTTATGCAGACGCTTGCCGTCCCGGTAACCCCCGCGAGACCAGCGTTGAGGAGATCAAGGCGCTGTATCTGAGCCTGTTGTAATAAGGAAAAGCAAATACAAAAAAAGCTTGCCGCTTGGCGTGATACTCTTAACGGAGTATCACGCCAGTTTTATTCGCCTTTGGCGAGTTGTATTGCTACGCAGTGATATTCGGCTGTCGCCGAGTGAATATTTCGCCAAAGGCGAAATTCCGCTACGCGAGTTTTGTGGCGAATAAAATATCACTGAAGCCGTAAGGCTTCAATATCACTATTGCGATAGCAATAATATCACTCCGACGAAGTCGGAATATCACTCTTGCTTTCTCTGCCAATGTATGATATAATATAATCAGTATTATAGGGGCAT
>JAZNCE010000115.1:0-17157 GCA_045587385.1 Eubacteriales bacterium | reverse complement strand
ATTTTTTGTGATGAAAAAATTAAATCTTGCCATTATCGGACAAGGCCGAAGCGGCAAACAGATCCACGGCAGCTACTACCGCAGCGAGAGCAACCAATACTACAACGTGAAGTATGTGGTGGAGGCGGATGCCTACCGCCGCGAGGTGGCAGAGCGAGACTATCCCGGCTGCAGGGCGCTTTCCTCCTATGAGGAGCTTTTTGCTCTGGACGATATCGATCTCGTGGTCAATGCCTCCTTCTCCGAAATGCACTATCCCATCACCCGCGACCTGCTGCTCCACGGCAAAAACGTGCTGGTGGAAAAGCCCTTTGCCCGCTCCCGCTATGAGTGCGACGAGCTGATGCAGATCGCCAAGGAAAAGGGTGTTGTGCTGGCGGTGTTCCAGCAGTCCTTCCTCGCCCCCTTCTATCCCTTTGCCCACGATATGCTGACCTCCGAGAAGCTGGGTAAGATCAAGCAGATCGACATCCGCTACAACAAGCTGGCGCGCCGTTGGGACTGGCAGACGCTGCAAAAGAAGCTCGCGGGCAGCGTGTATAATACCGGACCTCACCCCATCGCCATGGCACTGGGATTTTTGGATTTTGACGCAGAAACCCGCGTTGCATTCTCCAAGCTGGATCTCGCGCTGACAAGCGGAGACGCCGAGGACTACGCAAAGATCATTCTGAGCGCGCCGGGCAAACCCGTGATTGACTTGGAAATTTCGTCTATCGATGCCTATAATGACTTCAACCTCAAGATTCAGGGCACGCGCGGCACCTTCAAGAGCACCCCGGGGGCTTATACCATGAAGTATATCGTGGATGGCGAAAACCCCGAGCGTCCCGTGCAGGAAACCTTTATCCACGATGATAACTGGCGTCCGATCTACTGCTGGGAGCCTCTCAACGCGCACGAGGAGCAGGGCAATTACACGGGCAATGCCTTTGACAAAGGCACCAAGGCGATCTACGAAAGCGTTTACCGTGCTATTACCGAGGGTGCACCGCTGTCCGTTACCTGCGAAATGGCAGCGCAGGTCATTGACGTCATCGATACCGTTCACGCACAAAATCCGCTGCCGGTGAAATACTGATGCTTATGAGAAAACTATTACCGATATTCCTGTCCGCGCTGATGTTTACCGGATGTGCGGCAAGTCAGGAACAAGAAAACACCTATCGCCGGATCTCCATGGAAGAGGCGGTACAAATGATGGAAAACGAGAGCGGCTACGTTATTCTTGACGTGCGCAGACCTGATGAGTATGCAGCAGGGCATATTCCGGGTGCAATCAACGTTGCCAATGAAACTATAGGCACCGCCGATATTCCGGAATTGCCTGACAAGGATCAGCTGATCCTTGTATACTGCCGCAGCGGCAGACGCAGCATGGAAGCAGCAGAAAAGCTGGTCAAGCTGGGATATACCAATATCGTAGAATTTGGCGGAATTCTTGACTGGAAGGGCGAGATCGAAGCATGACGGAGCATGAGCAAAAGTGGGATTCACGTTTGAATATCCGCACCTCGGGGCGTGACGATACCATTTCCGACGAATACCGCTACCCGTATGAGCCCACGCCCTACAGCGTTTTGGATCGCCTTGCGCAAAGCGGACTTTTCAAGGAGAGTGACGTTGTGTTGGATTACGGCTGCGGAAAAGGCCGCGTTGGCTTTTTCCTCGCCAATCAAACGGGTGCGAAAGCAGTTGGCATTGAATACGACGCGCATATCTATGCGGACGCTATGCAAAACCGCCAAACGGCAAAGCACAGGGAAGCGGTGAACTTTGCGCTTGCAAGAGCGGAAGAATACGAGGTGCCCTCGGACGTTACCCGCTGCTATTTCTTCAATCCATTTTCGGTGGAGATTTTGCATAAGGTCATGGCAAGGATTTTGGACTCCTATTACCAAGAGCCAAGGGAAGTGCTGCTGTTCTTTTACTATCCGTCCGATGATTTTATGTGCTATCTCATGACGCTTGACGAGCTTGAGTTTTATGACGAGATCGATTGCGACGACCTTTTTGATGGGAATGATCCACGCGAGCGAATCATGATATTTCGCTTGTACTAAAAGGGGTTTCTTAAAAAATAAAAATCCGACAGACACGGTCTGTCGGATTTTTTTGCGATTGTATTGGGACGGTTTATTTGTGCCACGTTGCGTCCTTTAAGTAAGCGGAAAACGCTTCGTGCTCCTGCTTGGTACCTGCGACAATAGAGCCGTTGGAGCGATCCCAAAGATATTGATAGCAGAAAACGGTCACGCCTACGCATTTGTCCAGCTCCTCGGTGTACTGCAGCGATCGTAGCATAATATCCTTGTGGCGCGTCCATTCATCCTTGCCGGCAGCGCCTGCGTAGTTATCCACGCCCGAAAGTGCCTTACCGAAGGTCATGCCAACGATCAGGCTGACATATTCGGTCTTAATGATATCCTGCCAGATATTGCAGGTCTTGTCAAACGCCCAGTTGGCGTGCTCAAAGCCAAAATAAACCTGCGGCATGATATAATCGATATAGCCGGGATTTGCGCACCAGGTATCCACGTCGGCGTAGTGGCTGTCTCTGACTGTGTTGATGTTTCCTGCAGGAGAAATGCCGTACAGTGCGCGCAGGTCATGGGTCTTGACCGTCGCATAAAGCTCGGCAACCAAGGAGCTCAGGCAATCCTTGCGCCAATCTGCCAAAGAGAGCGTGCCGCCGCCTTTTGTGTAGGTGCTGTAAGCCTTGCTGTCAAAGCTTGCGTCTGTAGTAGGGTAGAAGTAGTCGTCCATATGGATGCCGTCCATTTCATACTTATCAAGAATCTCGGCAGCACCGTTGCAGATCAGCTCTCTGACCTCAGGATGCGCGATGTTCAAATACCAGTTCTTGTTGACAAATACGATATAGTCGCCCTTTTTGGAGGCGTCGTTGTACCATTGCTTGATCAGGTACTTGTCGTCCACCTGCTTTATCTCATCCTCGGTCATGCCGCGCATGGGGTTGATCCATCCGTGCACCGAAAGATCTCTTTCCTTACAAAGCTCCATGATGATGGCAACGGGGTCGTACGTAAATTCACCGGCATAAGAGCCTATGGCATATTTGCTGGGCGGGTAAACGTCGGAGGGGTATATACTGTCCGCATAGGGACGCAGCTGCAGCACCACGGTGTTAAAGCCGTCACTCTGCACGTTATCCAGTACCTGCACCATACGGTTGCGGAAATCCGCCTCGTCGCGTTGCTTGTTGCTGTTTGTGTAGATCGGCTGCATGTCAAACTGGGAAAGCCAGATTGCCTTCCAATCGGTGTCAATCACCTCGGGATGATCGGGCACAAAGGGAATTGTGCCGTCGGGAGTGCTTTCGGGAGGCGCGGTCGTAACTTCCTCGGTTGTGATCTCTTCGGTGGTGACCTCCTCGGTCGTGACTTCCGGCATTGTCATAGGCTCAGTCTCCATTTCTGTGATGATCTCTTCGGTTGTGGTATCGGGAGTTGTATTCTCCGATTTGTCACAAGCAACCAAGGGAAGCGTTATCAGCATAAGCAGAGAGAGCATTATGCTTAGAGTGCGCACGCGAATTGTCATGTTCATTCTCCTTCCAAACCATATACTATATCCTATTGTACCATACGGTTCCATATAATGCAATAGGTTTTGCAGAAGAATCTATATTCGCATTGTAGTGTTACAATAGTTGTTAAATCGGTCAAAAGCTGTGCGACATCCGGGGAACAGAGTAAATCCTCCGTAAAAAAACGATAAACGGTGTCGCGAGTTATGGATGGAAAGAATGCGGTTAAATCTATTTTGTACAGATTTCTTCGATTTTTACCCACATGCAATTTGGCGTTGTCTGCATATGAAGAATGTTTGTTGTGCTTGCGGAAGGGAATATAAAAGGATCTCTACCACTTAAAAAATTAAAAATGGTAGAGGTTTTAACTCGAAAAGTATTGATTTATAAAGATTTTTTGACGTTAAGTGAAAGAAGTGGTACATACCATCCCGCGAAAGTACGTACCAAAATGTATGTGTCCAGGTATGTACCAGCGAAGAAGAAAAGGTGCAAAAAGCAGAGAATATATCAAATATCAACAAAAAAAGAAAATATCAGTAGAAATCTGTACAATTCCTACGGATTTTGGGTCTGAGTGACAAGACTTGAACTTGCGTCCTCTACCACCCCAAGCAAAGGGGTGTAGTTTTTTGCGTGATATAGCGTCCAATACGTGCTTTTTTGTCCGAAAAGATTGCTATAAAGTCCGCTACGTGCTACTGTCTCCAAGAAGTCCGGTTGTGAATATGGTCAAACATGTGGTCAAAAAATCCGCTCCCCATTTGATGTGGTCAAGCATCAAGGGAGCGGATAACTTTTTGTATGGCAATTGTGGTCAGAGCATGTGGTCGTTGCCTTGGGGGATTCGCCCACTTGGGTTGGTGTATTGTAACTCTTTGAAGGAGGTTTGTCAAGAGGTTTCGAGGGGAAATATTTGAGATGCTGTAGTCAAAGAAAAGGGTAGAAGTAAACTCATAACAGTTGAACAAATTATAAGATCGTTGAATTCTTTCGGAATTCCTCTTGCAATTTGGCGAAAAAAGTAGTATAATACAATCATATAATCATATAACTTATAATTCCTACAAGGAGAAAAATGTATGGATAAGATAAAAATTGTACCGGACATAGAACCTACAGATCCATATGAAAAAGCAAAGGCAGATATACTGAAAGCAAAAATGTCTTTGTCAAAGCTAACTCCAAATCAGCAGAAAGCGTTGGCTGAAGAATTGTTTGGAGTTGCCTATGTTGAAACGGTGTTAAAAGCGTTATTTAACAATAATCTTATGAGGTGAAAAAATGGCTGCAAGCTATAAGAAACTTTTTAAGCTACTCATCGATCGCGAAATGAAGAGCAAAGAACTCGCCGCAAAGGCTGGTATCAGCCCGGCAACTCTCGCGAAGATGAAAAAAGATGGTGCTACTGTATCAAGCGATGTGCTTGTTAAAATTTGCACGGCGCTTCAATGCACGTTGGATGATATCGTTGAAATTGTTCCCGAGAAGAATTCATAAAGGAGCCAACAGTTATGGCAAGATGCTTGTATAATAGCGACTTCGCAACATTCTTATATACAGATTCAGCGTCTATATACAGAATCTTAGATGACAATTACCATGGCGAAGCATTAACCACAACAAGAGATGCGTGGAAAGCGGAGATCGACATTATGAAGAACGTGGTTTCTTCACTTAACAATGTTGATGGCCAAATTATATTTGAATACGATATTCCTCGTCTGGGCAAAAGAATCGACGTTGTCCTCCTTTATCGCGGTGTTGTATTCTGCCTTGAATTTAAGGTTGGTGAGTCAAAAATTCTCGAAACGAATATTGACCAGGTCTTGGACTACGCTTTGGATCTGAAAAACTTCCATAAATTCAGTGAGGACAAAGTTATCGCCCCTATTTTGGTGGCTACTAATTATTCCAATCGTAGCACATCCATCCAAATGTCGGTGTATGATGACAGAGTAATAAATCCATTGGTGACAGGAAAAGCAGGAATATCTGCTTTGATTGAAAACGTGTTGGAAGAATTTCCGAGCGAACCTCCGGTTCATAACGATTGGGTGATCAGTCCTTATGCACCTACGCCGACCATTGTTGAAGCGGCAAAAACGCTTTACGAAAGTCATTCGGTTGAAAATATCACTCGTCACGAAGCGGACAAGGTATCTACTGACGCAACGATTAAATATATTCTTGATGTGATACAGAAAAGCAAAGTAAACGGAGAAAAGAGTATCTGTTTTGTGACAGGTGTGCCCGGTGCAGGTAAAACACTCGTCGGGCTCGATGTAGCTGTAAAGCAAACCTACCAGGGAAGTGATAAACCTGTTGAAGATGAAGGCGCAGTATATCTTTCGGGAAACGGTCCTTTGGTCGCTGTGCTGACAGAGGCTCTTGCGAAAGATAATTATCAGAAATGTCGTGACAGAAACGAAAAGAAAAACCTGACAGATTCACGCAGAGAGGTAGGCAAGTTTATTCAAATCATCCACCGTTATCGTGATAATATGCTCGCCAAAATCAAGAATCCCGTTGAAAACGGAGTGTTGGAAATTGATCCCGAAAAAGCAGTGAAGCTTGCGGAATCGGGTTATGGAGAAGTGGAGCATGTTGCAATTTTTGACGAGGCACAGCGTTCGTGGACTCATAAAAGGCTTGCAGACTATCTCAAACGAGGTGGAACATACGGCAATAAACTTAAAGTTCCGAATTTTCCGTTATCCGAGGCAGCCTTCTTGATATGGTCTCTCGATCAGAGAGAAGACTGGGCAACGATTGTCTGTCTTGTAGGAGGCGGTCAGGAGATCAATACCGGCGAAGCGGGAATTTCAGAGTGGATACATGCGCTGAATGACAAGTTCCCACATTGGAAAGTATATATTTCTCCGAAGCTTACAGAGCCGGAATATGCCGAAGGTAAGGTTAACGAACTGTTGGCGAAAAACGAAAACGTTACGTATTCAGAAAACTTACATCTTGGCGTTTCTCTGCGCTCCTTTAGAGCTGAAAAGCTCTCCGCATTTGTTCATTCGCTGCTTACGTTCAATCCCGATGCAGCAGAGTTGTATAATGAAATAAAGGACAGGTATCCCATTGTCTTAACGCGAGATATGGAAACTGCCAAGAGATGGCTTCATAATAAAGTCAGAGGAACAGAGCGCACAGGAGTGCTTGTGACAAAAGAAGCTGCGCGATTTAAGCCTTTGGGAATACACATCCTCCCCTCAGGTGATGAGAACGCAGTTCATTGGTTCCTTGAAGACAAAGTTGATACAAGAGCTTCCAACTATCTTGAAGATGCAGCTACCGAAATTCAGGTGCAGGGATTGGAGCTTGACTATACATGTGTGCTGTGGGATGCCGATATGAGATGCGATAATGGTAAATGGCGTTATTACACATTTAACGGTAAAACGGCGTGGAATGAAAAAATACCCGATACAGAGAACAAGCAAGAGCAGATCAAATATATGCTTAATGCCTATCGTGTTCTTCTTACAAGAGCAAGGGCGGGCATGGTGATTTGTGTTCCGGCAGGTAATCCAAATAAGAATCCAAGTGGATTTTGGGAGGATAGCACTCGCTTGCCTAAGCTCTACGATGGAACTTATCAATACTTAAAGAGTTTAGGAATTGAAGAAATATGAAAATAACCGAAGTGGTGGCTGCCCTGATCTGGCAGGGCAATACATTCATGATATGCCAACGCCCAGCGCATAAGGCAAGAGGTCTCCTTTGGGAGTTCGTTGGCGGCAAGGTCGAGCCAGGAGAAACCAAAGAACAAGCCCTTATTCGCGAGTGCAGAGAAGAACTTGCAGTGACACTCTCTGTAGGCGACGTATTCATGGATGTCGTCCATGAATATCCCGACTTGACGGTGCGTCTGACTCTTTTTTACGCAACAATAGCGGAAGGAGAACCGCAGAAGTTGGAGCATAACGACATTCAATGGATAACTCCAAACGAGATTCCAAACTATGAGTTCTGCCCAGCAGATGAAGAAATACTTGCAAGAATTTGCGAGGTATACAAATGAAAAACTACGAAACTGAGGCTCGCTCTCGCTGGGGCAATACTGACGCCTACCGAGAGCACGAGCAGAAAACGAAGAACTACACAAAAGAAAAGTGGGCAGAGGCGAACGATGGCATGATGGCGATTTTGGCCGAGTTCGCCGCGCGCAAGGAAAGTGGCGCGAGTGTCGATTCTGCCGAAGCATAGGCACTTGTTGCCAAGCTTCAGGCGCACATCACGGCAAACTACTATACTTGCACCAATGAGATCCTCTTCGGCCTTGGCAAGATGTATGTTGCTGATGAGCGGTTCAAGAAGAACATCGACAAGTACTGCGAGGGAACCGCGGAATTTGCTTCTGCGGCAATTGCAGTATTCTGTCAGGAGAAGTGATATGTTAAAAATTCAACAAATGCACAATTTTCTTTGACGATATGTCCGAAAACGCATCACTAACAGGAGGGAAAGGCATATGATGCCGTTTATAAAATCAGAAGCGACAAAAGCTGCGTTGATAACTTTAGAAACACAGATACAAGCGGCGTCACAAAGAGGGGCTACAGCGCTGTCAGTGTACCTTGAAAACTTTTGCGCTAAGCTTTTGGAAATATATTATGGGTATGGTTTTTGTAATCTAAATTATGAGAAGAAGAATGTAAAAGGCATAGATCTATATAACACCGAGTATAACCATGCTATACAAATAACGAGCGAAAGAAACAACGCACAAAAAGTTGTCAATTCCACTCAGGGAACAAGCAAATACAATATAATAACAGTTTTCTTCTTCGACCACAACAAGACCAATACAATATGTCGTCATCTTACAGAAAAGGGACACTGGCAAGCAAATTTGCAAGTGATTTCCTTAGCCAATATCTTTGACGATATTGAACAAAATGCTGAAAAAGTAGAGTTATATTACGAACTATGCCAATTATGGATAAATGACGATATTTTAACCCGTGAAGATTTGGTGGCAATACTAAATATCGAAGCTTCTAAGAAAATCATTGCAAACACAACATCGAAAAAATATATTCCCGAGATATACATCCCCGAAACAGATTTAAAGAAGTCTTGTCGATTGTTTGCATGTCCTAAACTCGCAGAAAAGTTATTGTTTTTTACTGCCCCTATGTTTTATCAAGGCAGTAAATATGACAATCTACAAGATGTGATTGCAGTTACGGCTGAGGGAAGAAAAATCGAGTTTACAGAAGATTGTAATATACATGATCTTGTCGACATTGATAATCCTACGGCTGAACAGGTTAAGCTGCTATTAACGAAGTTGAAATCCTATGAGGAATATACTGCGATTTCTCATAGTACAGGTACATATACTTATAAAAATGGCACAGAAGTTCTATACGATGAACAGCACTCCAAGTTGGAAAGTAGCGTAAGATTTGAGATAAGCGACTTATTGAAGGATTTCGAAACATCACAAAAACGATACTATATTGTGGTTAAGGATGCAGGGCAAGGAAAAACAACATTTTTATGTGACTTTTGTGATACGGTATTGTTCAAACGCAACATTCCAACAATATTCATCAATGTAAATCAGATTACAGATTCTTTATTAGCATATTTCGAGAGAATTGTTTCTGACTTGATAAAAAAAGATTATTTATCTTCTATTGAACTGCTAAAACAATACTTGTCCACTGTTGACCGGCAACTGATTGTTGTGATAGACGGTCTCAACGAAAGCACCAAAGGTATAGCATTCAAAAACGAGGTCTTAGAGTTTATTAGACACATTGACAATCTTGGCTTCGTAAAAATGATAGCTACAACTCGACATGCTGCCTATGATCTCTATTATAAATCATTTGAAAACGAGTCATTCGGAAGTAAAATTGCTGTTGATATAGAGCGTGTTTATGGAATGGGAGAACGAAAAAGCGCTTCCTTCAAATACAAAATATTGAAAAAGTATCGCGAACACTTCAAAGTATCATGCTATATATCAAAAATGGCGCAGAAAAAATTATCAAATGATACATTGCTTCTGAGAATTTTCTGTGAGGTTTTCGAGGGTGATTCTACTGCAGTAGTGAATGATATTTTCTTGTATAAACTTTTCAAGGCATACATAGAAAAAAGATCCTCTCAGCTTCTTGCTTTGGGGAAAATAAAACGGATAGATGATCTTATGTCGTTGCTCGAAAAAATTGCCAAGCAAATGCTGTCAACGGACAATTTGGACAACTTTAGTGCAAGAGGTTTTTCTTCTGACGAAAAAGACCTTTTGGATACAGTTGTTGAAGAAGATATCTTGATTAAAAGTGTTGAGAACAAAGAGAATCCATTCTTCAATCATACTTTATATTCCTTTACTTACGACGAGTTTAGAGATTTCTTACTTGCCATGGTTTTGCTTGGAGAAACAGATGATATCTTTGCGAGAAAAGTAAGTGAATTGAGTACAAATTACTCGAGATATGATGGTTTGCTAAAATATCTGTTTCTGTTCTGCAAAAATACTGGAAGTTCGAAGTTGTCTGCACTTGAAAGAACTGATAATTACAATAGAATCTATTCTGCTAACATCTTTTCCGTTGATGATGGCGCGTTGTTAGACGAGGATGTTAGGGTAATTACTCGCGCATTAGAAACAAATCAAGAAGCCTTGTATTATGAAATTTGTAAACGCTTGAATTTAACAGAGTACAAAAATCTTTCTGTGTGTAGTGTGGTACAACATTACATTCAGAACTATTTAAAATCCCCTACAGAATGGGCAAATATTTTTGTAAAGCAAGATAGATATTCAGATGTACAACATGGAGTTTTAGTAAGTATACTTGACGAAAAATTTGATAGTACATATCCTGATGAAGTTAAAGGCATTTTGATTCTTCTTTCAACTTTTACATATATGCCTTATGAAAACGAAAAGGTCTATATAAGATGGCTAAAATCTACATATCCAGACATCGTTCTGAGTGCATTGGCTGAAATAAGAAGTGAGTGGTCCTTGTTGTGTGAGGGCGTAGAAAGAATAGAATACGAGGTGAATGAAGAATGCGAATAATAGCTTTTGCAGACGGCAGTTTTCACAAAAAACTATATATTTGGCGCCCACAAGAAACATCTCATCAAAAAAACAAGCTATATGGAGCATTCAAGGCAACTGCTGGTTCCGAATATTTTTCTATTGCACAAAGAATTGAGCGAGTTATATGTGACTTTGGAGAAAATTTGTCTTTGAAATACGAACAGTTTTTTGCTGAAGAGTACAGCTCCTTAAGTGCTTATTTGGAAGCCGAAGAAGGACTCGACGAAGAAGAAATCGAAGCAATAATAAAAGTAGCGCTGGAAGATGAATCGCTTTGGAAAGTAGATGTAACAATTTGTGAAGGATACGGATTTGCTAATATGTTTGATGAGTACATATGGGAAGAAGATTATTTAATACCAAGGTTAAACAAAATATTGGAGAATTGAATTATGAAAATAAGTAATGGTTTTGTAACTAATAGTTCCTCAACTTCATATGTGCTTTCTTGTAAAAACGGTCTTACCAAAGAATCTTTTATGGCTGCCTTTGGGGTGTGCGAAGAATCGCTTTTATACGACATATACGAAAAACTTTATTACACATTGCAACAAACATTGAAACCTATCCCCAAGAACGAAGATATTGATTATTTTTTGGAAAGTATACATGTGAAAGATATTTCCGACAAAGAGGAAATAAAGAAAAGATATTTGGACGGGGAAACGGTTTTCTATGGCGAATTAAGTGATAGCGGAGATTACGGAGGTATGATAGAAGCTTTCTATTCTCACGAGAGTTTGATTGTAATAGGAGATGACATTTATCTTAATTTAAGGAATAGTGTTTATTAATGAAAATAAGATTATTGAAGGGTGACAATTATATTCAATTGTTCAATTTTTCTAATGGACAAGCGTTAATGTTAGAAAAAGATAAGTTTGTATATAGAAAAGAAGGCCCCTTATTGTTAGATGTTTCTGTCACAAATCGCTGTGAGCGACAATGTGATTTCTGTTATAGAAAATCTCAACGTCAAGGATACGATATGCCTATGGAAGATTATGCTTTAATTTTATCTCAGGCAAAACAGTGTGGCGTACAGCAAATTGCGATCGGTGGCGGAGAACCTACACTTCATCCAAACTTTATTGAAATTCTCAAGCGAACTTTTGAAAGCGGAATAATACCAAATTATTCTACCAATGCGGATTATCTTTCAGATGAAGTATTAATTGCAACTAAAAAGCATTGTGGCGCTATGGCTGTAAGCATTTATGGTAATATTGAGAATTACAAAGATACGATCGAAAGAATTTCAAATTTTGGAATAGTCGTGAATTTACATATGATTTTGAGAAGTGATTTAATCTCAAGTTACACGACTTTTCTAAAAAATCCACCTAAATGGTTGGATAAAGTAAATGCCATTATTTTTTTGAATTACAAACCGGCAGACGGAAAAACAGAATTATGTTTAAATCGAACACCAAAAGATGTCTTGGTAGAATTCTTTCATTTTGTAGCAAACTTTAAAACATGTGGTATAGGGTTTGATACTTGTTCTGTTTCCTTTGTCAGTAATTATTTGCAAGTGGATTCGTCTTTGTTTGATTACTGCGAAGCCGCAAGAAAGTCAGCGTATATTAATGAAAAACTGATGGTATACCCATGCTCATTTTATACTGCACGAGGGACGAATTTAAAAGAAGCGACATTATACGATATTTGGAATTCGTCAACTTCATTCAAATCTCATCGTGACAATGTGTCAAGAGTTTGTAAGCGGTGTGAATGTTTTAGCAAATGCCATTATGGATGTACTATATATGATATTAATAACTGCAATCAATGTCGAAAAGGGGGTTCTTAAACCACGCAAGACTTGGAATGGCAGATTAAAGCAAATGGTTGGCTTTATGTTAGGAGAAATAGTATAGCATGATAAAAGAACTAATGCACGATCCCATCTTCCTCGCAGGAAAGTCTGAGATCGCAACGAAAGAAGATTTGCAGGTCGCGCAGGACTTGCTGGACACGCTGATGGCGCACAAGGATAGTTGCGTCGGTGTGGCGGCGAATATGATTGGTGTCCGTAAACGCATAATCGCCTTTCTTGATGAAAGTGGACGAGCTCCTACATATGCCGTGATGCTTAATCCCGAGATCATCAAGAAGGACGGTGCATACGATACCGAGGAGGGGTGTCTGTCGCTTCTCGGCGGCCCACGCCCTTGTAAACGCTACAAGACCATCAAGGTACAGTATCAGACCTTGGATATGAAAACGCGTACGAAAAACTTTACCGGCTGGACTGCGCAGATCATTCAGCATGAGATTGATCATTGCAATGGAATATTGATTTGATATTGATAGGAGGTATGCTAATGGAAAAGAAAGAATTGATTCACTTAGCAACTAACATATACGAAGAAGCTTTGATGGCTAATTCGTATTGGGATATTGTCAATCAGTATCATAGCAATATTTCGAATTACAACGATGAGATGAACTACTCGCCTGCGTTTTATCACGTCATATATCAGGCTCTTGTAGAGGGAATTTTCATAAATCTTGCTAAGATATATGATGCTCATGGAAATGCACTCACAATAGGAACTCTTTTGGAAGAAATGAAAAAAATATCTGTTGATGATTTTCACGAGAGTGTTGTAAAGCATTACAAGCTTTGTGGTAATCGTTTTCAGCATAGATTGAAGCAAGATGAAGAATGCTTCTTCAAAAAAGAGGTATCTGAACAACATAGTACATGTGATGTCTTAAAAATTGATTATATTCATACCACAGTAGCGCTTACATTCGATGAAATTATAGATTTATATGTCAAAAAATTAAGCAGTATAAAACCGTCGATTGAGAATCTTCGCATTCAGAGAAACAAAATATATGCACATAATGATAGGCAAACAAACTTTGATTTCAAAAGCATATATGAGAAGAATCCCATAAATAAAAAAGATGCAGATGTGCTTATAGATTTAGCTTTGGATATCAGTTGTTTGTGTGTGGAAATATTGACGGGTGTTTCGAAAGCAAGGTCATATACTAATATAGATGACTGGGAAGCCTCGCTTAAAATGATTCAAATTGGCGAACAGTATCAAGATGCCTATTTGAAAGAATTAATAACAGACTAAAACCATAAATCATTAGACCACGGAGGCCGCATATGGCAAAAAGCGTAGTATTCTTTGACACCGAGGTAGGTGTCGATGACAAGAAAATACATGATATAGGCGCGGTGCGCAGTGACAAGGGAACCTTGCATACGGCATCTGTGTCGGATTTTTGTGCCTTTGCGGCAAATGCTGACTTTTTGTGCGGTCATAATGTGGTGCACCATGATATGAAATATCTTGCGCCCGTAGTGGACGGCAGAGTGCCCAAGAGAATCATTGACACGCTATATTTGTCTCCTTTGTTGTTCCCGAAAAGGCCATACCACAGGTTGGTAAAGGATGACAAGCTTCAGGTAGAAGAACTAAACAATCCTGTAAACGACAGTCAGAAAGCTCAAACTCTTTTCTTTGATGAAGTAAATGCTTTTTATCAACTCTCTCCTGGAAAGAAAAAGATATTTTGCGGACTTCTCTATAACTTTGAAGAATTCCAAGGCTTTTTTGATTATGTAGAGTTTAAGCCTTACGCATATAAAATGGCACAAATGATCCTCGATGAATATAAGGATAAAATCTGTGCCAATGCAGATATTGATATACTTGTAAAGCATTATCCTAAGGAGCTTGCATATGCGCTCGCTTTGATTGGATGCGAAGATTACCGCTCTACCACACCTCCGTGGTTGCTTTACAATTTCCCTAAGATTGAAAATGTAATTAAGTTCTTGTGCAATACACCTTGTACAGATGGATGCGATTATTGCAAAAATGCACTTGATGTGCGCAAAGGACTTAAGAAAATATTCGGATTCGATAACTTCCGTACATACAACGGTGAACCACTTCAGGAAATGGCGGCAAAAGCAGCAGTAGAAGGAAAATCTCTGCTTGCTGTATTCCCGACTGGTGGTGGAAAATCGATTACATTCCAGTTGCCTGCTTTGATGGCAGGCAAGGCTGCGCACGGCTTGACTGTTGTCATCTCTCCATTGCAGTCTTTGATGAAGGATCAGGTGGATAACTTGGCAGAAAAGGGAATAGAGGACGCTGTTACAGTAAACGGTATGCTCAATCCCATCGAACGTGCAGATGCACTTGACCGTGTCGCAAGCGGTAAAGCTTCGATTCTTTATATCTCGCCCGAACAGTTGCGTTCTAAAACCATAGAGCGCCTTTTGATGTCGCGCAATATTGTGAGATTCGTTATTGATGAGGCTCACTGTTTCTCTGCATGGGGGCAGGATTTTAGAGTGGACTATCTCTATATTGGAGATTTCATTCGCAAGCTTCAGAAGGAAAAGAAAACTGACAAAAAGCCTATCCCCGTGTCGTGTTTTACCGCAACGGCAAAGCAAAAGGTTATTACGGATATTTGCGATTATTTCAAGAAAAAACTTGACTTGGATCTTGAAATATTTGCATCGACCGCAACAAGAGAAAATCTCCACTATACGGTTTTGCACAAAGAAACCGATGAAGAAAAATACAATGCGCTTCGTGCGTTGATTGCGCAGAAGAATTGCCCGACAATTGTCTATGTTTCGAGAACAAAGCGTACTTTTGAGCTCGCGAGCAAACTGACAAGCGACGGATTTAAGGCTCTTCCGTATAACGGAAAGATGGAATCTAACGATAAGATTGCCAACCAAGAAGCCTTCATGAATAATGAGGTGTCGATTATTGTGGCGACCTCGGCCTTTGGTATGGGCGTTGACAAGAGTGATGTCAAGCTTGTCGTTCACTATGATATCTCGGATTCTCTTGAAAATTACGTTCAGGAAGCAGGTAGAGCAGGTCGCGATCCCTCTTTGCAAGCGGATTGTTACGTTTTGTTTAATGACAATGATTTGGATAAACACTTTATCCTTCTCAATCAGACCAAGCTGAGTATTAGCGAAATTCAGCAGGTTTGGAAAGCAATTAAAGACTTGACAAAAAACAGACCGAACGTTTGTTGTTCTGCTCTTGAAATTGCTCGTCAGGCAGGATGGGATGATTCTGCCGGAGCAGAGATGGAAACGCGCGTCAGAACTGCCGTATCTGCGCTCGAAACCGCGGGTTATATTGTGCGTGGAAGGAATGTGCCTAAAGTATATGCAACGAGTATTCGCGCGAAGGATATGACTGAGGCATCTTACCGCATCCGTAGCTCCGAATTGTTTACGGAAGAACAAAAGAATACGGCTATTCGCATTGTGAAATCTTTGATTTCAAGCCGTAGCATCGCGACTGCAGGTAATGCAGATGCAGAGTCGCGCGTGGATTATCTCGCGGATATTCTTGGAATCGAAAAAGAGTCTGTTATTGAGTCGATAAACCTCATGCGTCAGGAAGGACTGCTTGAGGATTATAGCGATATGTCCGCATACATTTACGACTCAGATAGTCAGCACAAATCAACGCTTGTTCTTGATCGTTTCTCTAAACTCGAAAGATTTATTCTTTCGAAAATTACGGATGAAGGTGCATCATTCGGATTCAAAGAGTTGAACGAAGAAGCTCAAAACGAAGGAATCACGACTTCTAACGTAAAGAATATAAGAACGCTACTTCATTATCTGACGATCAAAAACTATATAACCAAAGAAGAAAACAGAGATAGTTTCTCGGTGAATCTTGTTCCGTCGCTTGATCTTAAACGACTCATGGACAAGTTTGAGAGAAGAATAGAGATTTGTCGATTTATTCTCGGTGAGCTCTATACTAAAGCAACGCCGGATGGAGATGCTGATGCCGAAAAGAAGCCTGTGGAATTTTCACTTGTAGGCTTGTTCAAGGCGTATCAAGCTGTGCCGCGAATGGAAGTGAGCGATATTCCTGTCGCTCTTTCTGATGTGGAAGATGCGCTTCTGTACCTTTCAAAAATTGGAGCATTAAAGCTTGAAGGTGGTTTCCTGGTGCTTTACAACGGCATGGAAATCAAGCGAATTGTTAAGGATAACCGTATTAAATACAAGGTTGACGACTATCGTTTGCTTGATGAGTTTTACAAGCAGAAGATAAGACAAATTCACATTGTAGGCGAATATGCAAATCTTATGGTTCGCGACTATAATGCTGCATTGCAATTCGTTCAGGACTACTTCAATATGGACTTCAAGAAGTTCATCGCAACATATTTCAAAGGCGATAGAGCGAAAGAAATCGAACGTAATATAACGCCTGAAAAATACAATCAGCTCTTTGGCGAACTCTCCGATAAACAAGCCGAAATCATTAACGATGCAGATTCTAAGTATATCGTGGTTGCGGCAGGCCCCGGAAGCGGAAAAACAAGAGTGCTTGTACACAAGCTTGCATCATTGCTTCTTCTTGAGGATGTAAAGCATGAGCAGTTGTTAATGGTAACATTCTCTCGTGCGGCAGCTACCGAATTCAAAAAACGATTAGTTGGCTTGATCGGTAATGCGGCAAACTTCGTAGAAATCAAAACCTTCCATTCG
>JAZNCE010000114.1:0-18621 GCA_045587385.1 Eubacteriales bacterium | reverse complement strand
GCTTCTGCTTGAGCTCGGCAATGAGGGCAAGCTGATCGTTAATCAGCATGATCTGGCGGTCGAGTTCCGCATATTCGATCGATTGGGAAGAGAAAGTCGGAGGCCAAGCGGTCTTAGGGAAGACAACTGGGGCTATCAACTCCTTGGCTCACAGAACGACATGGCTACGATCCGACTTGCTTCTGCTTGAGCTCGGCAATGAGGGCAAGCTGATCGTTAATCAGCATGATCTGGCGGTCG
This sequence comes from Eubacteriales bacterium, assembly GCA_045587385.1. Taxonomy (GTDB): domain Bacteria; phylum Bacillota; class Clostridia; order Oscillospirales; family CAG-272; genus SVQP01. Next base: position 18,381 of record JAZNCE010000114.1, on the reverse strand, counting down.
AGTTCCGCATATTCGATCGATTGGGAAGAGAGTTTATTCTTCAGTGTTACAAGCTGGCTTATCAGAGGAGTGATGATTATTTTTCTGTTTGCTTTCAGCTTGTTATACATTTCGGCAAAGGCTCTGATGATCTCCGTTTCGGGGACACATTTGGTTGGGCATGAGGATGCATTCTTGTGATGCGTTCTGCATACCCACTGTACAGATTTCTTTCTATTGACGATTCTAACCCCTTTACCGCACACTCCGCAGTGGATTGCACCGGTCAAGGGTGAATACTCGTTATCTTCTGTTACGCACTTGGGAACTCTCGACTTGCGGAGCTTCTGCGCGTAATCGAATGTTGTTTTCGAAACGATGGGTTGATGGGATTCTTCGATATAGTAGTATTCATGCTCTCCGTGGTTGCGGACTCTAACGAATGGGAAGTCCTCGGTGCGGTAACGCTTGAGGTACATCTGATCTCCGATATATTTTTCGTTCGAGAGGATATACTCGACAGCGGTGCGTTTCCACGGTACGGTAGGATCCTTTCTCGGAATGTTTTCTTCGTTGAGTTCTTCTGCTATCAGTCTTGTGCTTTTTCCGCTGATATAGTCATCGAAGATTCGTCTGACGATGATTGCTTCTGCTTCATTGACGATAAGCGTTCTCTCGTATCTTTCGTAGCCATAGGGGGCAACCTTGAGTAAGTAATCGCCTCGTTCCATGCGGTACTTTTCACCGAGGCGGACATTCTTTGAGATGGAGATTGATTCTTCTTGTGCATGGAACTCCATCATGGTGAGTCTGAATTCTGTTTCTTCGATTGAGGTATCGAGTTCTTCTTTCTCGAAGTATACCGAGATGCCTTTCGATTTAAGGTAGCGGATGTGCGAGAGGCATTCTACAGTGTTTCTTCCGAATCGTGAGATTGATTTCACGTAGATTCGCTGTATTCTTCCTCTTTCGCAGTCTTCAATCATTCGGTTGAAGCCCTCACGCTTCTCGGTGGAAGTTCCTGTGATACCTTCATCGGAGTAGATGTCTATCAGTTCTTCTGTGAGGCTGTCTTCGAACAGCTTCTTATAGTGGATATATTGAGCTGCGAAGGAGTTCTGTTGGTCTTCCTTGTTGGTACTAACTCGAATATAGGCAGCAACACGAACTTTTGTCTTGATTTCATCTATTGGCTTTATTGGTATGATGGTTTGTCGCATTGCTTACACTCCTTTCGTTTTTTTGTTAACACAAAGTATACCACAAAGAAAATAAAAGTCCAGCGTTATTTTTCAAAAGTTCGCTGAAGTTACAATTAGTTTGCAATTATGTTTTGCTCTCAACTTATTTACCGTGTCCGTATGCTCCTTCTCGCTGATCAGTCCTTGGGAGAGGAGCAGAGACAGCATCTGCAACTGGATAATGAAGTCGATGTCTTTCTGCTGATTATTTTCCATAGAGCCTCCTGTACGTCTTATACACATCGATGCCGAGGCTTTCAAGCGAAGCTCGCTCGATTGCTTCTGCTGAATGTTTATCGATCTTTCCAACGTAGTTCTTGAGTCGTTCCTTGTCAATGGTACGGATCTGTTCAAGCATCGCCATTGAATTTTTGGGAAGTCGGCCGTCTTCAAGAGCAATCGGCACATGCGTAGGCATGCGCAGTTTCTTCTGTCTGCTCGTGATAGCTGCGACAATGATCGTTGGCGAGACCTTGTTTCCTGTATCGTTTTGAATAACGAGGACTGGTCTGGTGCCGCCTTGCTCACTACCTATGACCGGACTCAGATCGGCATAAAAGACATCGTTTTTATGAACAGTCATGTATTTTACCTCCTGATTAATATGTAAAAGGCTAATGGGTGGATTAATCGGATTAACCGAACAGTGCGCCATCAGCCGAAAAAGTTTAACTCATTTTCATGAGTAATAAGTTCGTTTTGTTTTCTATATGTCTTATCGTATTTGTCGCCCGACACCCCCGATATTGTGGTTTTACCCACGGGCATATAACAGACGATTGCCAGCGTAGCAATCTCATTGGCCTCTCACCAACCGCCGGGTACTCCGGCATCCGCGTACGGAAGTATCATTATCCCCAACCCCTGTCATGGCCTTCCAATGATTGCTACTCATTGGTCCAAGTCCTGAAGGACACTTGCTGTCCGAAGACAGCGGTCGTTCGCTTGTGTGGCTTGCGCTCACGCGCGGAGTTGGTAACGTATCTGCTATAACGGTATTCACTTGTCAAATATCAGTGGAGGATTTTGTCCTCTCACCTAATAGGACAAAAATGTGCCGTTTTTTACCCCTAACGAAAAAATTTCTCAAAAATATTTTTTGGAGCGGAGAAATTCAAGTGCAGAAGTAATGCTCTTTAAGATGTTCTTGGGAGCTGCACCTTCCATCTTTCCAATTTCGGCAAGAGTTTTCTTTTCAAAATAATAGAGTCGGATCCTGCGTTGCTGTACTTCCGTTAACTCATCGATATGTTCCCATACCTTCTTGAGCAATTCTTCGGTTTGCGCGGAATCATCGATAATATCAGCTTCGCCTATGGATTCATCAAAAGAGCAGAGACCGTATCTTCTGTCTTTCCTTGCGCGAGAGCTTATCTGTGTCTGCGAGTCATTTATTGCATCGTATACATCTTTTTCAAGCTCGGTTGTCTGCTCGATGCCTTGTCCATCTATGAAGGTTGCGTAATAGTGGGTTTTTCCGTTGATTTCTTTTTCTGTGAGATTATAGTCTTTCATTTTGTAATTCCTTTCGTTTGCTTTTCTTTGCTTACTGCGGTGCAGTTTTGGGTGATTGAGCAAACGTGGAATTACGGGTATTTAGCAATGTAGGTTTCCCAAGGCATAAAAAATCCTTTCTGCCGGGAGAAGCAGAAAGGAAAAAGAAAAGGAGCCGCATGAAAGTTGCCAAAAGCCACAGAACGTCTATCCTATACGGGTATATAGGATTTAGACTTCATGCGGCTCTTGGGAGAAACAACTTTCAGCGACTCCACAGCACAACATTTGTGTTGTTATTTAATTAAAGTTACGCATAATCCCTTGTCCATGTTGGAATAGCTTCGGGATACGCTATATATGAATAATGTCTGTAATCTGCTCCGTCATATATACCTTCGAGATTACAGTGTGAACATTTTGCTTGAAAAAGTCCTGTCATTCCATCAAATTTAATGATGGTCGGATATCCGCAAAATTTACATGGAATGCGTTTCTTTTCCAATGTTGCAGCTCGAGCTTGAAGAGGTGCTTCTTCTTTTCTGACACGAGCAATGTATGCTTGATCGATGACGATTCTTCTTTTACTCATCTTCATTCACCTCCCAATGTAAACATAGGTTCATTATTGGATCGTATTCGGAATATGGTTTGTGATCCAATAGACCAAGTCTATCAAGCCTGTAGCGGAGGCATTCTTGTGATACACCAAGATAGTGTGCCATATTTTTGAGAGCAAATCTATCTTTTTTGTACATGATGTAATCACCGTATATAGTGAGCTTGTCTTTCTGTGCAAAAGTGAAAAGAGCCCAACCTACAAGATGGGGACGTAGCAACAGACACGATGCCACCACATTGGCTTGCCATTCTTTAAAATCATTTTCTGTTTTCAGCTCTTTATGCTGACTCCTTATCCGATAATTTAATACTTGTTCGGGAACATAATTAGGATCCTGCCAATTTATCAGATCATGACCACACTCGTGAGCAATTGTGAAGTTTCGCTCACCAACCCTTGTTGAATCACTTAATCGTTGATCTAATATAATCTGATTTCCTATACGCATTCCTTCAATGTTGTCTTCGGGATTAAACTCATGATACGAAATGTTAAGTTTCAAGTAGTCCTTGGCGAAGGCTTGTACATCAAAAGGTTTGTAGCTTTCGTATTCGCTTCCGAGATAATCTCGAAGAATGCAGTCAGCAAGATGCTCAAATTCTATCTTTGTTCCTATGATCATCCATTGTCCTCAATTATTACCTCATCTTCCATGAACCATTTGCCATCTTCATCGTAGAGGAAACGAGGCAATCCACCAACCATTATGGTGTATCTAATGCCACAGCCACCCACTTTAGTGGAAGCTGCACGCTCTGCTTTACATACACGATCTATTGGGTATGTATGACCATCTTTCCATTGGAATTTTTTAGGGCGAACCTGTCCATCTCGCCCAATGGCAACAATAACAGCGACAGGTTGCTTAACATATTTAATTGTTTGCATTATTGACCTCCAACATTGGAAAGGACACGATAAGCACGAGTCTGCCGATGCACTCATAATCGGGCAACAGCTTTCTTGACAATCTGAATTCGGGTTTACCTTTCCTCATTCTCATAAAAGCACATGGGCTTCCTTCTTCAAAGGGGAGCGTTTCGTCTATACCGATGTAACCGCCTTTCCTGATTCCTTCCTTGCGAAAATGCTTGCACGAGGTAACGTGCAGAAGCGACAGGTTCTTCGGCAGGGGCCATTCATCGGGAAGCGCCACATAACGCTCCGGCTCAATTCTTTCGTCTAATCTTTCCATAAGACCTCCTACATTGGTACACCTGTCGGCATAATGATGTTGGGATTACCTTCTGCCGACATTTTTTTATTATCCAACAGACAAGCATTGCGGATTATCTTCTTTCCATAGCGGTGGCGCAGTTCTTCGATTGTCTTGTCGAGAGCTTCTGCCCTTGCAACTTTTTCGGGATCCGAAAACATATCCAACTGACACGGCGTGTCAAGTGACGTGAGATTGATGGCACGAACCGTCAGAGAACGTATCGGGCGTTTCCAGTCATAGCTGCGAAGGAACAGGGAGAATGCTTCTTTGGCAATTGTCGAAGGACTTTGCGTGGGAACGGGGATCCCACATTGCCATTGCTTTGTTAATAACTCATTATCTCTAACCGCAATTGCGATGCCTGTTGCTTTCTTATTAAAGACATAGAGCCTGTGTCCTATGTCTTGGCAGAGTTCAAGGATAAATTTCCACACCTCTGCATCATCTTCCAAGTCTTGTAGAGCTGTCATTCCGTGACCTACTGATTTGTCGGGAGCTTCATAATCTCTAACAGTGACTTGGGAATCATCCAAACCATTAGCGAACCGCCATAGATCTACTCCGCACTTACCAAGCTTTCTTTGAAAGTAGTCGCAAGGATATTGCGCGATCTGACCGATGGTTCGTATTCCCACCGAGGATAGCTTTTTCTCGGTAGCTCGTCCTACGCCTAACATATCCGAGGCAGGTAGATTCCATATCTGCTCACGGAACGTTTCCTTATTTATGACCGTGATTGCATCGGGTTTCTTCATATCCGATCCGAGTTTAGCGAATATTTTGTTGAAGGAAACACCGATAGAGACGGTAAGGCCGAGTTCGTATGTAATGGTTTTCTTTATTTCTTCTGCCATATGCAATGGCGTACCCATAGCTCTTTGGCTTCCGGTGACATCTGCCCACACCTCATCCATTCCGAAAGGTTCTATAAGGTCAGTATATCTTCCATAAATCTCTCGTGCGAGCTTCGAAAATTTCATGTACTGATCGTAATGAGGAGGGACAATGACGAGGCTGGGGCATTTCTGCTTGGCTTGCCATATAGCTTCGCCTGTACTTACTCCTTTTGATTTGGCTGCGTAGTTCTTTGCAAGTACGATACCGTGCCTTTCTTCTTGACTTCCGCATACTGCAATAGGAAAAGGCTTCAAGTCCGGGTTGAGCATACACTCGACTGATGCGTAAAAGTTATTCATGTCTATGTGTAATATCGCTCTCTCCGGCATCTGTACCTCGCTTTCTACGAATTCTACTCGTTCTATGCTACAAAATCAAATTATCTTTGAGTGATTCTTATTATACACGATTTTGATTTGAATGTCAAGAGGTTTATTCAAATTTTATTTGATTTTTATCTTGACAATCAATTTTTATTGTGATATAATGTAATCACCTTATATTAGGAGGATAATATCATGAAGGCTATTGGCTTGAGAATAAAGGAGGCCAGACTTGCTAAAAACCTAAAACAAGAGGAATTAGCTGATCGAATTGGAGCAAAATCGAGTGCTGCGGTTTCATCGTGGGAGGTCGGCAAAGCAAAACCCGACTGTGTAACTCTAATCCGTATATGCGAGGTTTTGAACATTACACCCAACCAAGTGCTTGGTGTTAATATGAACGTTGATACTCCTACTTTGAATGAGTGGGCTATCTTACATAAATACAGAGACATTGACGAGATCGGCAAGGATGCTGTTTCTGCTGTGCTCGATGCAGAGTATAGAAGAGTTGCCAAACCGAAAAAGGCAAGACTACTCAAAGTCGACTTTTTCAATTATCCTGCATCCGCAGGTACTGGTAACTTCCTTGATGAGCAGACTCCCGATGAACTATGGGTTAAAGAATGCCCCGAAGCAGAACAGGCAGACTATGTGCTTTCGATTAGCGGTGACAGTATGGAGCCTACCTATCATAGTGGAGATAAGGTCTTTGTGGAGAAGTGCGATTCTATTGAAATCGGAGAGATTGGCATCTTCGTTGTTAATGGTGATGCCTATATTAAAGAGCTTGGTAACAAGTGCTTGATTTCTCACAACTCAGCATACAAGCCCATCAAGCTTGGTTCTTCTGATAGCGTTTATTGCTGTGGTAGAGTGCTTGGGGTAGTAGAAGAATAAAAGTAAAACGCATCCGCCGTTCTCCGGTGGATGCGTTTGCTATATCAAAACTTGAAAGGAAATTATGTCATGGAAGTAAGAACGATTAAGATGGTATGGGAGGATCTGGACTCGCTCTTTGAGGCTTTCTTCAAGGAGGTGCTTGGCAAGACCATCAAGTGTCACATGGATTTTGACGATCAGACCTATTGGGGCGTTAGATTTGTTGATTATGCGATGCCTGTTGCAGAAATTGAGGAGGTATGCCATGCAGTCAAGGCTAATCAAGAAGAGCGCAAGGAAGCGTTCCCACCCGAGGATGGAGATGCTTGCAGTCACGATTTTGGTTTGAGTATTTCTGCAAAGATCTTGAGTCATCATCTTGGTTGCACTTGGAAGAAGATATTCGCTGACGAGGATGCTCTGTATCTGCTTGAGTGTTCTGACTGATAAACAAAAATGGGGTGCCGCTTTTTGCGACACCCCGATTATCATTTTAGGGTTTCTATGAACGTAGTTTGATCACATCTCTTAAATGAGAATCGTTTTTTAAGTTGTTCGGGGGTTGCTTCGGAGGATCTTTTCACGTTTGTATTGGCTAACAAATAATCTATGATAGCATCGAACAGCTCCGCAAAGTGGATGCTATCGCATTCTGCGATTTCTTGCTCATACAATGCAAGCAACTTCTTCTTTTGCAGTTCTTCGAGGATGGTTATCCTTGTGGGGTTGTAAAGTAAATACAGGAATTGTATCTTTTCCTCTGTGGGCGTTTCTATTTTATCAGTAGCAATACCGAGCAGATGGCATATCATTTGCTTGATGTCGAAGTGTTCTATAACTCTCTGACTGTTTGAAAAATGTACCTTCATCCACTTGGTATCGATTATGTCAATACTGCACTTGAAGTCGAGACCTTCGCGCTTGTCGAGGTATCTATAAAGATGTTCGTATTTCCTGTCGATAGTGAATTGATGAGAATAATATGGTTCTCGGCACTTGGCTTCGATATAATAATCTGTTCCGTTATTATTGAGATACCCATCCATATTAGCCGTTCCACCTATTGTGGTGAAGAGTTTCTTCTCAAAGCAGAATTCCGGGATATCTCTTGACAGCAAGTATATCATTCTACTTGAGGATCCGTAGGATGCCATTTTCGGCGGATATTTGCCGACCTTCTTTATACCGAGCTCATCGCCCGATCCGTTTTTGTAATTCTCATATATCGGGTAATACAGGGTTTTCATCTCGGTGATGAAGTCTTGCCATGAAGCATTATCCAAATAATTATTATATTCTCTGCCATTGTGAACGTAGCTCTTGTCAGCCTTGCTTCCGTTCGTTTCAGCCTGTTTGATTGATAAATCAAGTAGTTTTGCTATTTCCATTTATTCTCCATTATGCGAGTTTTATTATTGTGTAGATGATTGCACATAGCGCACTGCTTATAAATGAGCTGCGAGCTTTTTTCAAGGATTTAGGCTGTTCTTTTTCGCCCGATTTTATAAAATCATCTCTTTGCTTGAGATAGGAGTTTCCATTGACGATTGCTGATATCCAGATGCCTATCAGTAATATTACGTGGATGATGTTCATTAATAATCACCCCACAATACTGATTTGTTCTCATAGAGAAACCAACCCTTTTTCTTTTTATCATATTCGATAAACTCACCTGCACATACAAGGGTGGTAATATATCTTTGAACGGTTCTCGGGTTTCTCTCGATTATTTCGGCAAGATGTGCTGTGGATATATACGGATGCTTTCTTATCTCACTTAATACTCTTATGGTCTGGGAGACTGTATCGGAGTAAGAATTTGATCTCTTATCTGCACGACTTGCTTCTAACAGCACATATTTGATTTTGTCTTGGAAGTCGAACTCATCAGCAAAAACCACGTAACTTACGTTGCGATTCAAGCGATCCAGTATATCATGGGGTTTTGAAAAGATAATCTTTTCGGAGTAAGCTCCGACATCGTTTGCGAATTCATTGAAATACTCGATATCATCAAGTTCCAGCGTATCCGGATTCATAATCACTGCAATATAGGCATGTGCGATTATGTCTGTGAAACAGCCTGTGCAATCCATTACCTCAATATCTGCGTTCGGCAGATTGTCCTGCACTTGGGCAGTTTCTGTTTCGCTCAATCCATAGATGAGTACCTTTTTCGTTTTCTTTAACGGTTTACCTGTTTTCGGGTTGGTAGCAGTATTCATTTTGGTCACCTCCTTCCACAGTTTATCACAACTCCGCGACACCAGTATGGCGTTACATAATATTATATCAAAAAATTGTGAAATTTTCAATGCATAAGTAAAGCCTTCGACCCCAAAAGTGAATCGAAGGCTTTACTTTGCTTACTGCGCATCATTTTTTGATGTGCGCAGTTTATACTAAAGCAATAATAAGTGCGATAAAACCAATTCCCAGTGCCACGTAGGATACGATTCTCAAGAATCGATTTTCCTTTTGCAGTTTTTCAACTTTTTCGGTCAATGCCTTTTGTTCCTCTTGCTTCTGCATCATGCTCTGATAGGCTTTTTTGAACTTCACTTGCATTTCAAGCTGTGCGTTGACGTCTTCGTCGAGCTGAAGCATTTGGCTCGTCAAGGCATCGTATTCTTCCTTACGGACGGTTTCAGCCGAGGTTATCACCGCAAGCCAATTCAAAATATTCTTGATTACGCTCGAAATAAGGGCATCATTTTCTGCCAAAGCACGTTCGTTTTTGCTTCCTGATAGAAGGGCTTGTATGGGATTTTGTTTTTTGATTTCGCTGATGGTACGAGCTACCTTTTGCATCTCGTCCATGGAATCTTCCGAATCTTCTTCGGCAGTAGCCATGATTTCTATGCTATCGTCAGCAACCACGACATCTTCTGTCGTTTCTTTCTTCTTTCCGAACAACTTATGCTTCATCTACATTCCACTCCTTTAATTCCGAAAGCATATCCGATCTGCGGTCATGACCTGCTTCGAGCTTTCCAATAATTTCTTCATGCTGTGCCATTATGAGTTCAGGATTAAAGGTATCATAGAATCCGTCATTCTGTGCAAGCCGAAGCATATCTTTTCTGAAGGTTTCATACCATGTACATTCCAACGAGAGGATATCATCGCTAACGACAGACAGCTCTGCAAGGGTTTTCTTGCGTTTGTCGGTGCTTTGCTTTACATACTTGATAACATCAATGGTGAAGCAAAGAAGTGTGCCGTAATCCAAGCAGAACAGCCCTGCATAGTTCTTGCTTGCCATTGTGATGATGGTATCAACCAAGAAGGATGAGCCGTGCGCTATTGCTTGAAGAACATTGAATTCGTTGGACTTGAGGTATCTCTTGTTTTCAGCATTTAATTCGGAGAATAGTTCGCCGAATTCTTCAATGCTTTTCATGTTATGCAATCTGCCGTACAAATCAACCGTATTTGCCGATTTGAAGAGATAAGCATAGCTATGCGTTATCAGCTGCAACATAGCGATGGAGGAGACATTCCCGACAAGATTTTTAAGGTTTAGTCCGTTTCCGTACATTCCCATCATAATCTTCGCCATGGCTTGACTATGGTCTGCTATGTAGGATGTGAACGGTAATGGGAGACTTGTCTTTGTAAAGAAGTCGATTAAGAGGTGATTCATCAGTTCTGCCTTGGGATCGTCGGGGATTTTAAAGCCACCACGGGCAAGGAAATCATCGACTCTCATATTACCTGCATGAAGTGTTCCACCTGTTTGCTCGGTAATGGTTTTCCCCCACAAAGGAAAATCTTTCTTCTTTCCTGACATAAGATCTAACGCTTCGTTAAACCTTCCAAGGTCATGTCCGGGGCCGATTTGTCTGTGCAACCCTTGAACAGATCCTTTCATATCTTCGGGCTTTGGAACTTTGTAGTCTACGCCTGATCTCGTGGTTGAATGCTTGTGCTGGAGGTTACCGTGCTTGGGAATGTAGGTTTTAAATAATCCGTTCATCGCTCCACATACGATACCTGCAATTGAAGCAACCAACACATCGGTCAAGGAGAGATCCACTGAAAAACTCTTTTTGAGTTCTTCTTCAAGGGCTGCTTGTTCTGCTTGAAGCCCGATGATTTGCTTTTGTATTTCGGTTCTGTGGGAAAGGCTATTTACTGCATCTTCGCCACAAAACTCTATTAACTGTAAGTAGTCCATTTCCCACTCCTGTAATTACTTTTAGATGAGACCTTTAGAAACAAGGGTGTTTTTAAGCAAAATAATTCTATCTGCCGTGTCTATCCCTTCCGAATTCTGCGGAATCATGATTTTTTCTGTTGTGCTTTCATCGCCGATAGTGCTAAAGACATACGCTGCATTTTCACAGGTTACTTGAATATCAGCATATTCCAAGCGTTGCCCCATTGAATCTCTCGACAAGTGTGCATCGTCGACGGCTTTCAAATAAGGCATATATGTGTTTTGAGACCATGCCGATCTTGTCTGCAAAATCGAGAACAGATAAGGTTTCTCTGCCGCCTCAGAGTTACTAAATTTTCCGTAACTTCCGGGGCGGAACACGGGATACTTTACATAATAATAATTCCACGGATAGATAGAGTTGTTTTCACATTCGGCGATGTAGTTTGAAATAATGGAATCCAAGACACTGTCATCAAATTCTTCATTTGTGCCTAACAGTTTAATAAGGATTTCTTTTGTTTTATCAAAGCCGTCGTTTGCGCTCATGTGGAACAGTTCATCCCAAGCCAGTTGCATTCCCTTGGAGGCAAATTGATAACGCCATTTGTTTCTCTCTTGCTGTCCGTAGTTTCCAATCGTCATTAACGCACAATCGATTTTATCCCACGAGCACTCGAAGAGTGAAGCAAATCTCTTGTAGTAATCGAGATTTTCAAGACCTACAATGCTGATTTGTCCTTTAAGCATAGGATGATCTTCAAGAGTAAACAGTATAGAACTCTTATCTTGATTTTCGTTTAAAAATGCAATTTTCTCTTTTTCCTCTTGAATCTGATTAACATTGAAGTTGATTTCAATCTTGTCATCAATGTCACCTGTAAGAATAATTGCATCAACTGCCTTCAAGATGGCAGGGATTCTGTTACGATCAAGTCTGTCAGAAACCTCGTCCTCGGAATTTTGGATGAGATTGTTGACTATTCTTATTCTTCTCACGAAATCATCGTAAGCTACTTTTTGCTGATTCTGCAAGTATACAGTGATTGCGTATAAGAGAACAATTCTGTTCAATGGGAACTGACGGAGCCTGCCCGATTTATCGGAGTAAGAATGAATGCAATCTTCAAAGATATCCACCTTATAATGTTTTGAATCAACAACAATCTTTCCTTCTGCATGATCGAAGCTCATGAAGGATTCAAGGAATTTGGTGGGAGTATCAAACCCAACGATATCGCACCAGCAATCAAAGAATGCTTCGAGTACTGTGATGTTTTTGAGAGAAAATTCCTCGTCTTTAGCCGAAAAATACAAGTGCAATAAGTCAAAAACATCATTGCTGTAGCTTTGCGGTGATTTGCCACTTCTGTAACAAATGATATCGCAGATGAACTTGAAATATCTTAAAAACTCATCGTCGATTATATTATCGTCTGCCGAATCACCAGATCCTCCGTTACGATAACGCCAAAGCAAATCTGTCCACGCTTTGTCAATTTTAGCAACTATGCGGTCAGCGTTTTTGTTTCCCGTCTTTTCGTCAAGCGTTCTGATCTCTCTTTCAAGCTCTGCTTTGAAGTGTTCGAAGAGAGTTAAAGGTTTACCACGTGAGTTCATTTTGATATAAAGCTCATCGGTAAGCCCCATATCCTTTATTGGTAAGAAGTAGAATGTTATAGCTCTATCTTTCAGTTTGTTCCAAATATCCGAAACATCCTTGAATTGCTCGTCAATGGCATCGAGCATTACTAACATCGAGCTAATGGTGGGATCTTTCTTCCAATCCAAAGGGAACCACGCTTGATTGATAATTTCTGCCGATATCTTTGTCTTGAATGAAGGTTGGAACTTTACAAGTTCAGCACAAAAATATCTTGCGCTGTATCTTGTTTCATAGCTGAATTTTCCGAGAAATTCGCATTCTTCTTCCGTTACATTTTCCTTTTTTGCGGCATACCAATGCAGAAGGAATAGAGTGGTCAATCTCTGCTGACCATCCAAAGGAGTCATAACTCCTTTTTCATCAATATCGCCATACACAAAATCCAATGTTATGGGCTTGTTTACTATAGCATCGTGCAGAGCTGCTAAAAAGCGGGTTCTTACTCTGTTAACATCGCCATCCAAACGACCTTGCGCGTAATCACGCTGAATCAGAGGAATGGCTATTTTTTTGAGCTGCACTTTTTCTTCGCCAGCATCAAATTCGGTTTCAAATATATCCATGAACGAATGAAGTGTGGTACTCATTACGCTTCCTCCTTTTCAAGAATGATTGCTTCGGACAAGTATTCGGCTAATACAGTATTTATAGCGTTAACATATGCAATTCTGTCTGCCTGCCCCCAAAAATGTAGTTGATTATGTTCGGAAGGGGTGTAGTATTTTAAGAACACCATTTTCGTGCAGAAAGGAATATACTGACCTCTCTTATCCATGTCAACAATTGCGTTCCTCTTAACATCGAATGTCGAATTGTTGAGAGCTGCGTTATCAGCCGTGTTCAATAAGGCGAGATTCGCAATGGAGTGCAAATATTCTCTGTTTCCTGATACAGACAATATTTCGAGAACCTTCTGCTGTATTGTATCAAACTCACTACGCTCCAACTTTTCCTTATCTACGGCAGCTTGCATTTCAGCGATAAGTTCGTCTTGGTTTTGACTTACAACTTTTACCGAAGGTATGTGGCGAACCAACCATTCTTTCCACACTTCTTGAGTTCTCATACCTTCCGACTGTTGAGCGTGAATGTGTTCCAAACTCCACGTTACTCGGTTGCCTTTGCTGTACTTGAATTTGTCAAAAGGAAACCATTGAGAATTCTCGCCGTTTTGTCTTACAGACTCTACATTAAACAAGAGAAGGAGCGTACTGATTCTTCTGTAATCTAACGGTTTTTCATAGCTTAATTCCGAGTAATTCCCGTTAATTGCAATGCTTTTTCTAATAAAGTCATTCAGCAACGCATTGAACTCGTCCTTGGTTTTGTTTTCCGACTCGTCAAATATTTGTTGAAGCGTCTTTGTACCTGAAGCAATAAGATAGCCGATCTTATGATATAACTCGTGATTTTCAAACCAATCCTTGAGAACAAGGAATGTCTGCTGAATCTTTCTCCAAATATCCTCTAACTGCTTTTCTTTCCGCATTGCATCGAATGTGAAGAAGGTATAGTATTTCTCCTTGCTCGTTTCTTCCTTACCGGAAATCAAATCAAGTATAAGGTCAATACGGGTTTGATACTTGTTCTTAATGTTATTGGTGAGGAAATACCACATTGAGTCGTTATGTAACTCTTTTTCAATATTATCCCATTGCAAGGAGATTTCTTCTTGTTTCTCCCTATCCATATTTTCGGAGTTATCACGGCTGAGGAACATGGCTTTTACAAGTTCCGCACTTGTGAGGGGAATTTTTCCGATATTCAAGCGAGTAAACAAGGAGATAGCATCATCGCCAACACCAACTTCATACCATATTACCTTAACGTGTTCCTTAAAGTATTGATACATTTTCATTGCGCGAAGTGGAGATTCAACCTCAAACCAAGTCTTTATTGTTTTATAGGCATTTGCAATAAACCAAAAATCTATATTATCATCTTGTTTAGAAAAATCAATGTTATTTAAGAAATCTGCTGATTGCTCTCTTGTATCATAAACAAGATTGAACGCCGGCTTCGGAAAAAACATAGCTCCAAAATCGTTCAGATATTTGTATATGAGGTATAACGTGGTAAGTCTTTGCTGACCATCAATTAGTTCAAATCTATTCGCATTCTTTCTTAAGACTATAGGTTGTAAGCAGTAGTTTTTTTCTCCGTTTACAAACACGTCATCAAGCAAACGGGTAACCTCATCTTCTCCCCATCTATATCCTCGCTGATAAGAGGGGACATAGAACTCCCCTTTGATATCTGCGACAAGTTTTGTTTCAAGAATTATGTCGTTATACATTTTTAGTTGTTTCCTCCGTCTATTTCAAGCAATCTCGTGAGCCATTTTTCAATACTACCGTCTTTGAAGAATCCCATCAAAGCACCATCGCAAAATCTTTCTGCTCGGACAGCCCCGATGATAAGAGCCAATATGCATTGTGCGTCCTTGTCAGAAACATCCGCTGTACTCATTTTCCCACCCCATTCCAAACCGTTCTTTTCTAATATTTCGCCATATCGATTGAGTCCGAATTCTGGGTGTTCACCATGGAAAGCATACACATCTTCCACAAATCTATCTACCATCTCGGAGTAGTTTACAAACGGGAAATGAATAGGATGTTCCATTGTACCATCGTTTTCTCGGTCGATAACCCAAGTGCCAATTTCATCATTGGATATCAAAGGAATGTATTTAGTTAAACTTTGAAATTCTAACATGGTTATCACCTCGAACTGTACGTTTAGCTAATCATAATCTTATCTGCCCAAAGTTCGCATTGTTGCATTACAATCACAACAGCATCTTCACGATCTTCCGGCGGATAGTTGTATTTCTTGAGTAGTTTCTTGATCATCATACGCATTCTTGCTCTTGCTTGGTCTTTTTTCTGCCAATCAATCGTCTGATTCTTGCGTAAGGTTTCGGTCAGCTCCTTGGTGAGAGCCACGAGCTGATCGTTCTCGTAGAAGTCCTTAATTGCTTCGGGCTTGGTAAGTGCGTCATAGAATGCCATTTCCTCGTCTGTAAGACCAAGATCTGCACCTGCTTCTTTTGCACTTGCTATATCTTTCGCAATTTTGAGAAGCTCTTGGATGACTTCTTCGTTGGTCAACATGCCGTTGAGGTAGCGGTTCATTGTTTCTTGAATTATTTCGCTAAATTTGCCTGACTTAACGACATTGGTCCTCTTGAACACAACAATCTGTTCGGCAATTAACTTCTTCAATAATTCGACAGCCAAGTTCTTTTCTTTCATTTTGGCGACATCTGCAAGGAACTTGGGATCGAACAACGAGAATTCTTCTTGGACATCAGAGAAAAGATTGATTACACCATCACTCTTTATACTCTGCTTGAGAAGCTCATTTATTCTTGCATTCATTTCGGGCAAGGAAATCTTCTTACCACCGCTGCCTTGGTTCATCAGCTTCATGAGAAGAACACGAACAGCTTCCATAAACGCGGCTTCGATACGTAGGTTCTCGTCCACGATAGATGAGCAAAGAGACAACGCCTGATGCAATGCCAACGCTTCCTTGAGATAGTTGTTTCTTTCTTCTTCCTTGTCGGGAGCTACGAAGAAGTTGACGGCACCGCTAATCGTCTTGGCTCTTTCGAGATCAGAACCATAGGAGAACGCGCTATAGTCGAATCCGTATAGCAAATCACGGCATATTTCGAGCTTTTCAAGGAACTTCGGGAATGCCATCTTGGTGATGTCGGTGTCGCCGTACTTATCCTTATCACGCTTGGTATAATCGTTCATCGCTTGCTTGAGCGCGGATGCGATGCCGACATAGTCAACGACGAGACCACCTTCTTTGTCCCCAAATACACGGTTAACACGTGCAATTGCTTGCATCAAGTTGTAACCATTCATGGGCTTGTACACATACATGGTAGCGAGGGACGGTACGTCGAAGCCTGTCAGCCACATGTCGACAACGATTGCAATCTTGAGGGGGCTGTCATTGTCCTTGAATTTCTTTGCAAGCTCGTCTTTATGGTGCTTGTTACCGATGATATCATGCCATTCTTCGGGATCTTTGTTGCCCGAAGTCATAACGACAGCAACTTTCTCCGTCCAATCCGGGCGAAGTTCCAAAATCTTCTTGTAAATCTGCATAGCGATAGGGCGAGAGTATGCAACGATCATCGCCTTACCTGTGAGCAGGTTTGCACGGTAGTTCTCGTAATGGTCAAGAATATCAACAACAAGGGAGTTGATGGTGTTCTCATTGCCAAGTACGGCTTCCATCTGACTCATCTCGCGCTTGCTCTTTTCGACTACGCCGGGTTCGGCTTGAGCCGCCATGAGGTCATACTCTTGGTCGATGAGCTTGATGGTTTCTTTATCAAGTTTAAGTTTGATAACACGGCTTTCGTAGTAAACGGGGCGAGTTGCTCCATCTTCTACTGCCTGAGTCATATCGTAAATGTCGATATAATCACCGAACACCTCACGGGTGCTGCGGTCTTTGAGAGAGATCGGTGTTCCGGTGAAGCCAATGTATGTAGCGTTAGGTAAACTATCACGGATGATTCTTGCCGTTCCGACCTTAATCTTTCCTGTTTCAGCATCAATGCGCTCGGAGAGACCATACTGTCCTCTGTGAGCTTCGTCTGCCATTACGATGATGTTTCTTCTATCAGAGAGAGGTTCGTCCGATTCCTCGAATTTCTGCATCGTCGTGAAGAAGATACCATTTGCTTTTCTACCTGCAAGGAGTTCCTTGAGGTGTGCGCGACTCTCTGCCTGTACAGGTATCTGACGGAGAAATTCGCTACACTTGGAAAATTGACCAAAGAGCTGATCGTCGAGGTCATTTCTGTCTGTGAGAACTACGATTGTTGGCGAGTCAAGTGCTTCTTGCAAGAGGTGAGCATAGAACACCATGGAGAGCGATTTTCCGCTTCCTTGCGTGTGCCAAAAGACACCACCCTTACCGTCAGTCACCGTTGCTTTTTTCGTCGATTCTACGGCTTTTCTGACGGCGAAGTATTGGTGATAACCTGCGAGTATCTTATATCTCTTGATTCCTTCGTTAGAGAAGCAAATAAAGTTCTTGATGAGGTCGAGAAGGCGTGCCTTGGTGAACATTCCTTCAAAGAACGTATCGAACTGTGCGAATTGCGTGTTCTCATAGCTACCGTCTACCGTTTTCCATTCCATGAAGCGATCTTCGCCTGATGTGATAGTTCCGGCTTTGGATACGAGCTGATCACTCATTACGCAGATGCAGTTGTAAATGAACATCGAAGGGATTTCCTTCATGTAGTTTCTGATCTGATTGTAAGCTTCGGAAGCATCCGCTTCTTCACGGGACGGAGACTTCAGTTCTACAAGTACCACAGGCAGACCGTTGAGGAATAACAGAATGTCGGGGCGTTTATTGCTGTTTTCGATGAATGTCCATTGATTCGCTACAATAAAGGAGTTGTTTTCGGGCGTGTCAAAATCAGCGAGCTTCACTCTCGCAGAGCGCGGTTCACCCTTGTCATAATATCTTACTTCGATGCCGTTCTGCAGATAGTCCATGAACACAGCGTTCTTTTGAACAAGCTCGGCATTCTCAAAGTTGGTCAGTTTGAAGAGAGCTTCCTTGATGGCATCATAAGGGAGAGAGGGGTTCAATTTCCTAATGCTTTCTTCAAGGACATCCTGATAAAGAGGGCTATAGAAATCCCTCTCGATATTTGGGCCGTACTTATAGTCGTATCCCATGTTCTCGAATAATTCGAGTAACGAATTTTCATAATCAGCCTCAGTGAAGTATTTTGACATGATTATTCTCCTTTTGTGTAGTGTTTTCTCTATTATAGCGTATTGATTTTATGATTTGGTCGCTCGGTGAGGGACTTTTTTCCTTCTGTGTGGTAAACAATAATTTA
>JAZNCE010000113.1:0-25023 GCA_045587385.1 Eubacteriales bacterium | reverse complement strand
TACCGGTGTTGTTTTTTACGGATCTCTTGAACAACATAAAAAAAAATACAGACGGCCGGGGCACGTCCCGCGTCTGTTTTGTTAGTTTGGGCAGGAGGCGGGCGATCGCTGATCGCCCCTACGACTGTGTGCGCTGCGGTTTCGCATAACCAGAACCATATTGGTTTTGCTGTAGGGGCGATCATTGATCGCCCGCCCGGGCGCAAAGAACTTTTTGTGTCCGTCGTCGCTCTCGTACGTGCATTATTGCGCCAAAAACGGAAAAACGCGCGCGATCAAAAATGCCGTGGTAAAAATAAAATTCCGATTTCGGAACAAAACATTTGCAAAACCTATTGACAAACACGCATGGCGGGTGTATAA
Organism: Eubacteriales bacterium; assembly: GCA_045587385.1. GTDB lineage: Bacteria > Bacillota > Clostridia > Oscillospirales > CAG-272 > SVQP01. The sequence continues at coordinate 24,660 of JAZNCE010000113.1, read as the reverse complement.
TGTTACCATAAAAGAATGAGGGCTTGCGCATTCGCAGGCGGAAGGGAAGGAATATTATTATGGCAAAGAAAACAGTTACACCCGAGGTTGTTGTAGATAAGAAGGCTGAAAAGCAAAGAGCGCTCAATACTGCTATGGCGCAGATCGAGCGCGAGTTTGGCGCGGGCGCGGTCATGCGTCTGGGCGAGAATGCGCACATGGAGGTGCAGGCGGTTTCCACGGGCTCTATCTCGTTGGATATGGCGCTGGGCATCGGCGGCGTGCCCAAGGGCAGAATTATTGAGATCTTCGGGCCTGAGTCCTCGGGTAAGACCACCGTTGCTTTGCACATTGTAGCCGAGGTGCAAAAGGCGGGCGGCGAGGCTGCGTTTATTGACGCGGAGCACGCGCTTGACCCCGTATATGCAAAGGCTTTGGGCGTGGATATCAATAATCTGCTGGTTTCCCAGCCCGATTGCGGTGAGGACGCTTTGGAGATCACCGAGGCGCTGGTGCGCTCGGGCGCCATCGATTGCGTGGTCATTGACTCGGTAGCAGCCCTTGTTCCCAAGCAGGAGCTGGAGGGCGACATGGGTCAGGCACAGATGGGTATGCAGGCGAGATTGATGTCGCAGGCAATGCGCAAGCTGTCTGCTGTCATCAATAAGTCCAACTGCGTGGTGATCTTCATCAACCAGCTGCGTGAAAAGGTGGGCGTCATGTACGGCAACCCCGAGACCACCACGGGCGGCCGCGCGCTCAAGTTCTACGCGTCGGTGCGTATTGATATCAGAAAGACCGATCAGCTCAAGAACGGCGGCGAGATCTACGGTAACCGTGTCAAGTGCAAGATCGTTAAGAATAAGGTCGCGCCTCCCTTCCGCGTGGCGGAGTTTGATATTCTGTACGGCAAGGGCATCTGCCGCTCCGGTGAGGTGCTGGATTTTGCCATCAACTCGGATATCATCAAAAAGAGCGGCTCTTGGTTCTCGTATAACGGCGAGAGGATCGGGCAGGGCAAGGACAACGTGCGCAAGCTCATTGAGGGCAATCCCGAGCTCATGGCAGAGATCGAGGAAAAGGTACGCGTGCTGCTGGCAGAGGGCGACATGCTCGTGGAAGAGGAATTCGATCTGGACGAGGACGAGGATGACGCATTCGACATCCGCGTGCTCAAGGACGAAGACTAAGCTATGCAAATCATGATCAAGCGCATCACCCCCGTGCCCGACAAGGGGATCGCGTGGGTGACGCTGCTGTTTCGCGGAGAGAATGCCGAGCAGGTGCAAAAGGAGAAATATCCGCTGCTGCTCTCGCAGCTCTCGGAGCTTGGTCTGCAGATAGGCGAGATCGACGAGGCGTGTGCCGAGCGCATTGCGGACGCATCAGGCGTCTGCCGCGCCTATATCAAGGGCTTGACCTCGCTTTCCTACGGGGATCAATCCGAGCGTGGCTTGACGTATAAGCTTGTGCAAAAGGGCATTGCCAAGGAGCATGCTATGGTTGCCGTGCAAATGCTTGCGGATGCGGGATATTTGCGTGAGGAGAGTGCTGCTTTGCGCGAGGCGGAGCGCAGCGTGGCAAAGCACCGCAGCCGCAGGAGAGTGGAATACGACCTGCAGGCAAAGGGGTATGACGCGCGCTCTTCACAGGTGCAATGCTATCTTGACGAGGTGGACTTTGACGAGATCTGCCTGATCGCTCTGCGGCAGCAATGCCGACACGGCATGCCCGAGGGTGAGGCACGCAAAAAGCTGTATCAAAAAATGCTTGCGCAGGGCTTTACCTCGGCGCAACTCAAAGAGGCTTTTTCTGCCTTGGACGCAGAGGAAATGTAAAATTTTTGCGCCTTTTGCATCAGGACTTGCAAATGCGGGAAAAATACGCTATAATATAGGCGGAGGGGGAACTCTCCGCCTATTCGATTTTGGGAGAATATTTATGAAATATACGAAATTTTTATTGGCGGCTCTCTGTCTGCTGCTTGTGTGCAGTCTTTGCGCGTGCACGGGCGAGGTGCTTGGGCAGGGAGAGCAGCAAGGCTCGGGGCAGCTTGGAACGCTTGCGCCCGAAAGCACAACGAGCAGTCAAGGTGGCTCGTTGGCAGGAGACGACGTCTTTGCCAATGCTGAGCATTTGTTGACCATCCGCGTGCTCAAAACGGGTAAATCCGATTGTATTCTCATCAAGCTTGACGACACCGTCATTCTGATGGACACCGCGGATGCGGACGATTATGCCGAGATTTCCGACGAGCTGCAATTGCTGGGCATCTCGCGCATTGATTATCTGATTCTGACCCACTTTGATAACGACCATATCGGCACGGCAGCAAAGATCATTGAAGATTTTGAGGTTGCCGAGGTGTACATGCCCAATTACGTGCGCGACTCGGGGCTGTACCGCTCGCTGATCAAATCACTTGAGGAAAAGGCTGCCGTTACAACCGTGACCAAGCTCAATGACGATACCGAGATTCCGTTGCCCACGGGCAAGCTGTGGATCAACGTTTCGCGCGTGTATCCCGAGCTTTCGCACGAGCAGCCCATTCCCGAGGACAGCATGGATAACGATCTTTCTCTGATTTGCGGGCTGACGCTGGGCGATTTCTCCGCGCTCTTTATGGGGGATGCCGAAAAGGGTCGCTGTGAGGATTTCCTTATGCAAACGCAGTATCAAGGGCAGTATGACTTTGTGAAAATGCCGCACCACGGCAGCTACAATAAGGCACTCAAGGACGTTCTGACGGGCTGCGACGTCAAGTATGCAGCCGTTTGCTCGGATGCGTTTTCCAATATTGATACCAAGACGGTGATGCTTTTGCGCGACCTTGGTGTGCTGACCTACTATTCCTATAACGGTACGTTCGTGCTGCGCACCGACGGCACAATTGTGGATTGCAGACAGTGAGGACAAGTTATGAAGAAAATTCTGATCGTATATGCAACCAAAACCGGCAGTACTGCCACCGCGGCGCAACTGCTTTATGATCGCCTTACGGGCAGGGAAGTGACGCTGTGCACTACGGTTGCCCCGGAGGCTGACCCTACCGCGTACGATATCGTGGTGATCGGCGGCTGCATCCGCTACGGCAAGCTGTATCGCCCCGTCAGGGAGTATTTGCAAAAGTGGGATGCGGTGTTGGCAGAGAAGCAGACGGGTTATTTCCTGCTTTGCGGCTATCCCGACAGCGTCGAGGAATACTATGATAAGGTATTGACCGAGGCGCAGGCAGAGAGAGCCTTCTCGCTTGCCTGCTTTGGCGGTGAAATGGTGCCCGCGCATGCAAAGAATCTGTGGGATAAGCTGGTGCTCAAGATCCAGCGCGACAATATTCTGGGCGGCGGCAACAACGGTGACCAGCGCGAGGACATGGTGCTGCCTACCATTTCCGAGGAGAATATCGCGCAGTTTGCTGGAAAACTCAAGGTGCTTTCGCTTTGACGCAACAAATTTGTTGCAAAATTCCGCAAAAAACTGTTGACAAAACCGCATTTGTGTGATAATATATTACGGTACGAAAAAAAGTATCGTAATATTTGACCCATTAGCTCAGATGGCAGAGCACATGACTTTTAATCATGGTGTCCGGAGTTCGACTCTCCGATGGGTCACCAATAGGAGAAGGCACGGAATTTTCCGTGCCTTTTCCTATTGGTGACCCATCGAATAAGAGCCGAACTCTTCGAGCTGCGCTGAAACTTAACCCATATTAATACCCAAACTCGCAGCTCGACCTCTCCGATAGGTGTCAAAAAGCAGCATGCAAGTGCTGCATTTTGACTGACCGATTATCGTCTTGGTGCTTTTCTGTTTGTGACCGCCCGGTCGCATTTCCAAGTTGACATTCTGCTTTGGATATGCTATAATAGTTTCAATAACCTTACAGGAGCTTGAAATATGAATGCAAACAAGAAGAAAGTACTGATCGGTGCGATATCCGTATCGTCGGGGCTTTTGATCATCGTGCTGCTTTTCACCTTCGTCGCCCCTTATGCCGTGCTTGCCATGGCGCGCCAGGAGGCTGTTGCGCCCGAATACGCGTACAGCGAGAGCTTTTGCACCGACTACGAACAGACCAGAGCACAGCTTGCGGATCGTGTGGCGGCATTGCGCGAGGCAGGCGTGACGGTGGAAACCTCGGAGCATGCCATTGATGCGGATGACGGGCTGTATATTGACAACATCTATCTGCCCGCGACTGAGAAAAATACCAACCTGATCGTGCTGACCACGGGCGTGCACGGCATAGAAGGGTACATCGGTGCCGTCATGCTGGAGGTGTTCTTTGAGGAGATCTACCCCACGCTGGATACTGCCGACACGGGGATTTTGGTCGTAGCAAACGTCAATCCCTACGGTATGAAATATCTGCGCAGATACAACGAGAACAACGTCGACCTCAACCGCAATTTCATTGAGGATTGGGAGAGCTTTGATCTCTCCTCCAACAAGGAATACCCCAAGGTGGACAAGTTCCTGCAGCCCGAGGGCGAGATCAAAAATGCGTTCTGGCATGAGGTTGGATTCTATCTCAAGCTTGCCAAGGAAGCGATTTTCACGGGCGCTGACACCATTTCCGATGCGCTCCTGACAGGGCAGTACGAGTATGCCGAGGGCGTGTACTACGGCGGCACCGAGGATCAAGCATCGACCACCTATCTCAAGGGCGTGTTTGCCGAAGCCTTGGACGGCGCGTACGAGAATATCGTGCACGTGGACGTCCATTCCGGCTACGGTCCTCGCTATAATATGGTCATTTTCAATTCCGTGCAGGATCCGACCACCGAGGCAGATGCCAAGGCTGAGCTGGGTTACGATTATATCATCGCAACCGACTCCGAGGCATTTTACGAAACCTTTGGCGATACCACCGATTATTTCTACCGCCTTGCCAAGAGCAAGAATACCGATAAATCGCTGTATTCCACCTGCTTTGAGTTTGGTACGATCGGCGACGGGTTCTTGGATTCCATCCTCTCGCTCAAATATACGGTGGATGAAAACCGCCTGCACCGCTTTGGCGCATCCAATGACGTTGCAAAACAGATGGTGATGGAGAATTATAAGGAGCTGTTCTATCCCACGGAAATGGAGTGGAGAGAAAAGACGGTTGCCGATTTCAAGGATGCCATGCTCGGCGTGCTGAATGCGAAATTGAAGTAAAAAAGAATCCGCGGCACGTTGCGTGCCGCGGATTTGTGTTTGTGAGAATTACTCTGCTTTGTAAACCACCTTGCCGTCCACTATGGTGACATACGCACCGGTGCCGATGACCTTCAAGGGGTCGTCCTTCCAGATGACCACGTCACCGTCCTTGCCTACGGTCAGGCTGCCTACGCGGTCGCCGATGCCCGTGCTGACAGCGGGTCTTACGGTAATGGCTTTCCATGCCGACTCGTAATCCATGCCTGCGCTGACGGCAAAGCCTGCGCACATGGGCAGATGCTCAAGCGGAATGACGGGCGCGTCGGTGATGATGCTGACACTCACGCCTGCCTTGTCCAGCACGCCGGGGGTGGTAAAGCTCTTGTTTGCAAGCTCGATCTTAGTTTTGCCGCCAAAGGAAGGTCCGATGAAAGCGGGGTAACCCTCGCCTGCAAGCTGGTCTGCGATCAGCTCGCCGTCGGTGCAGTGATCCAAGGTCAGGTCAAGGTCAAATTCCTTGGCAATGCGAATGGCGGTGAAGATATCGTCCGCGCGGTGCGCGTGCGCTTTGAGGGGAATCTCCTTTTTGATAACGGGGATCATAGCCTCCAGCTTCATATCAAAGTTAGGCTCTTTGCCGTCCTCCTTGGCTTTGACGTAGTTGCGCGCCTTGAAAAGCAGCTCACGCAAAAGTGCAGCGGTTGCCATACGGGTGATGGGGGACTTGCCGCCGCGCTGACCGTAACAGCCCTTGGGGTTTTCACCGAATGCGATCTTCATGGCAAGCGGATTTTTGACGATCATATCGTCCACGCGATTGCCTGCCAGCTTGATGGCTGCAAACGTGCCGCCCACTACGTTTGCGCTGCCGGGACCGGTGCAAGCCGTTGTCACACCGCAAGCAAGGGCGAGAGGGAAGGTCTCGTCTATGGGGTTGATGCCGTCAATGGCGCGCATATGAGGCGTGACGGGGTCGGACATTTCATTGTAGTCCATACCCTCCCAGCGCATCTTGGAGTTGTCCACGCCGATGTGGCAGTGCGCCTCCACGCATCCGGGTGTGACCAGTCTGCCGCCTGCATCAATGACTTGTGCGCCGTCAGCGCAAATATCGGTACCGACAGCCGCGATCTTGCCGTCGTCGCCGATCAGCACGCAGCCGTTCTCATATTCTTCGCCCGTCATAGTCTTCACGTGTCCGTTTTTGATCAGTAACATAAAATACCTCCTTGGGGATTCTTTAAAGGTATTATAGCATTTTTAGCGACCAATATCAAGACTTTTCACAAATTCGGGGGCGTTTTTCATACGCTTTTTTTGCGTTTTGCTTTTTTTGTGATTTTTTTTGAAAAAGGTATTGACAAACGCGTCGTTGCATGGTATTATATTAGAGCGGTTTTGAGAAACGTACGTATGCGAGTGTAGTTCAATGGTAGAATTCCAGCCTTCCAAGCTGGCCGCGTGGGTTCGATTCCCATCACTCGCTCCATTTTCCGGAAATTCCGGACAATGTGCCTTTAGCTCAGTCGGATAGAGCAACTGCCTTCTAAGCAGTAGGTCGGGGGTTCGAATCCCTCAAGGCACGCCATATTTTAATATGGTGGGTATAGCTCAGTTGGCTAGAGCGCCAGGTTGTGGCCCTGGAGGTCATGGGTTCAAGCCCCACTACTCACCCCAAATAAAGCACTTGCGAAAGCAAGTGCTTTTTCATTTTATAAAATACTCTGAAAAATGCCCCCGAATTTGTGAAAAGTCTTGATATTGGGCGCAAAAGATGCTATAATTAAGAGAGTAAAATGAGCAAGGAGGGCACGATGGGATATCTGACACCCGATCTGATGCTTGAAAATTTTCGTGCGCTGACGCCTGCCTATCTCTGCGAGCGTGGCATCAACGTGCTGATCATGGATATAGATAATACGTTAGCACCTTACGAGCAGCCCGAGCCCGACGAGGCGATCAAGGCGTGGATCTCGGACATGCAGGCGGCGGGAATCGGGCTTGCATTCGTTTCCAATAATAATTGGGAGAGGGTTGAGCTGTTCAATGGCGAGATCGGTATCCCTGCGTTTGCCAAGAGCGGCAAGCCGTTTGGCAAGACCTTGCGGCGCGTCATTAAATTGTACGGTTCGGACGCGCAGCACACGGCAATGCTGGGAGATCAGCTGCTGACCGACGTGTTTGCGGGCAAGCACATCGGTGCGACCGCGCTGCTTGTGCCGCCCATCAAGGATAAAACGACTGCCTTTTGGCGCATCAAGCGCGCCTTGGAGCGTCCCGTGATCAGAAAATACGCAAAAAAGCACCCCGAGCAGGCTGCTTGTGCAGCTTTTTGGCTCAGAAAGGACACAAAATGAGTTTTGCAACGTTTGGCCCGGGCGGCAACTGTGAGTGGTTTTACGCCGAGGGTAATAAAGCCACCGTGCAAGCACCCGGTTGGCTGAAGTCCAAGGGACTGGATTCCTATGAATACGAGGCAGGCAGAGGCGTCAACGCAGGCGAAGGTGCGTTGCGTGCAATCGGAGATAAGGCAAGAGAGCACGGCATCAAAATGTCGCTGCACGCGCCGTATTTCATCTCTCTTTCGGGTACGGAGGAGGAAAAACGACTCAAGAGCATCGATTATATCACCAAATCGCTGTGGGCGGCAGAGCTGCTGGGAGCACAAACCATTGTCATTCACAGCGGCAGCGCAGGCAAGATCAGCCGCGAGCACGCCATGGAGCTCTCCAAGGACACCCTCTGCAAGGTTGCAGAGGCGGTAGGAGACACCAAGATCAAGCTGGGCATTGAGACCATGGGCAAGGTCAATCAACTGGGCACCTTGGAAGAGGTCATTGAGCAATGCAAGGTAGACCCCAAATTTGTGCCCGTGGTGGACTTCGGACACCTCAACGCGCGCGTGTGTGGGAACGCATTTCCCGACGTGGACGCATATCGCTACGTGTTTGACCGCGTAGGCACCGAGCTTGGCGACGACGTGGCGAAGTACATGCATTGCCACTTTTCCAAGATCGAGTTTACGGGCGCGGGAGAGAAAAAGCACGTGACCTTTGCGGACACCGTATACGGGCCGCGCTTTGAGCCGCTGATCGAGGCGATCATACGTGAAGGGCTGTGCCCCAATATCATTTGCGAGTCGGACGGCACCATGACCGCTGATGCGCTTGCCATGAAGAATTATTATAACGAATTGAGAGGATAGCGTGAAAGATCACGTTGCATTTCTTTTAACTTTACTATTCACGCTTAAACCACACCGTGGAGTCGGACTCCACGGTGAGGTTTCTAAACTATTTTGCCGCTATAAGCGGCAGGGAGGATAATTATGAAAGCAAAAAGAATTCAAAAGCTGCAAGCCGAAATGGCGAAAAAAGGATTTGACGCGCTGATCGTGACCAGCGAGATCAATCAGAGATATCTGACAGGCTTTGCCTACACCGACGGCTACGTGCTGGTGACCACGGGCAAGTGCTACTTGCTGACCGACTTCAGATACATTGAGGCTGCAAAGGCAACCGTGGATGCAAGCTTGTTTGACATTCTCATGCCCAAGGGCGGTATGCTGGACGAAATGGCTGCTAAAATGGCAGAGAACGGTGTCAAGATCGCGGCTGTGGAGGAGGCAACGCTTGCTCTGTCCGCTTACGAGCGTTTTAAGGTCAAGTTTGCGGGTGTGGATATCGTGCCCGGTGCATCTGCGCTGATCGACACGCTGCGCCTTTACAAGGACGAAGAGGAATTTGCCAGCATGGCGCGCGCACAGGCGATCACCGATGCGGCGTTTGAGCACATTCTGACTGTACTGCATCCCGATATGACCGAGATTGAGGTTGCGCTGGAGCTGGAATTCTTTATGCGCAAGATGGGCTCGGAGGGCATTGCATTTGATACCATTGCGGTGTCGGGCACGATGTCCGCGCGTCCGCATGGCGAGCCCCGTCCCGTCAAGCTGGAAAAGGGCTTTTTGACCATGGACTACGGCGCACGCGTGGACGGCTACTGCTCGGACATGACCAGAACCGTGGTGCTTGGTAAGGCGGATGCCGAGATCAAGAAGGTGTACAATACCGTCTTGGAGGCGCAGACCACCGCTATCGACGCGCTGCAGGCAGGACTTTCTTGCAGACAGGCAGACAAGATCGCACGTGACATCATCAACGCAGCAGGCTACGAGGGCTGCTTTGGTCATAGCCTTGGTCACGGTGTGGGTCTGTATATTCACGAAAATCCCAGACTTTCCTTCGGAGCAGGGGAAAACGACGTGCTGTGCCCCGGTCACGTGGTGACCGCAGAGCCCGGTATTTATATTGAAGGCAAGTACGGCTGCCGCATTGAGGACATGATCGGCATCAAGGCAGACGGCACGGCACACGACTTTACCAAGAGCCGCAAGGATCTGATTGAATTGTTCTGATAGGAGAGACACCATGAAAAAGATTAAGGTTGGTATCGCGGGCTCACGCGGGCTTTCCACCGTTATGGGCTTGCGCGCGCTGCCCGACGTGGAGATCACCGCGCTGTGCAATCTTGATGAAGCAACGCTGGACGCGCAGGCAAAGGAGCTTGGCGTCGAGCACAAATACCGCGTATTTGAAGATATGCTGGCATCGGATATTGACGCTGTGGTTATTGCCACGCCCATGCAATGCCACGTGCCGCAGGCAATTGCCGCGCTGGAGGCAGGCAAGCACGTCATGAGTGAGGTGACGGCAGGCGTTACCATGGACGAGCTGTGGTGGCTGATCGAAACCGTGGAAAAGAGCGGTAAGATCTATATGATGGCTGAAAATTACATCTATACGCCGCAGGTGCAAATGGTCAAGGAAATGGTCAAGGCGGGCTTGTTTGGCGACACGTACTATGCCGAGGGCATGTACCTGCATAACATTGACGGGCTGTTCAAATACCCGGACGGCAGAAGCACGTGGCGTTCCTTCTGGCAATGCGGCAAGAGGGGCAATTTCTATCCCACGCACAGCGTAGGACCTGTCATGAACTGGTTCCCGGGCGATCGCATTACCGAGATCACGACCTATTCGCCCGGTGTATATAACGAGTTGGGGTTGCGCCAGGACAGCGGTACTACAACCATGTGCCGCACGGCAAACGGCAAGCTGCTCAATATCCGTGTGGATTGCACCTCGCCCCGTCCGCATAACATGACCTATTATCAGCTGCAGGGCACTAAAGGTATTTTCCAGGCAGCGAGCATGGGATTTGGCGACCGTGATAAGGTGTCCTTCCTTGGTGCGGACAATCCGCTTGGCAACATGCATTGGGAGGCATTGGATAATTACCGTGACTATTTGCCCGAGCGTTACAAGGCAGCAACCGCGGAGCAGAACGCAGCGGGACACGGCGGCGGAGATTTCTTTATCGTGGAGGACTTTATCAACGCGATCAGAACGAATACGCAGCCCGAGATCGACGTATATAAGGCTTGCGAATGGACGGCGGTGGGACTTTTGTCCGAGCTGTCTGTGACCAACGGCAGCCGCACCATGCAAATGCCGCATTTCCGCAAAAATATGCCCTTGGAAGAGAAGAAGATTACACTCTAATAGCACAGTAAGCCCTGCGCGATCACGCGCAGGGCTTTTTGGCTGCCGTTACACTACGGACGACTTCTCTTGAAAAGTTTTTGATCGACCTTTTTTCAAAAAGGTCGCAGGGTCTTGGGGCAGCGCCCCAAGTCGCTCGTCGCAACGAGCGAAATCCCTTACTCGCCGTTTTTTTGGTTCTTTTTTTGCGGCTACTTGCTCAAAAAAAGAACGGAGAGAAATACCTCAATGTAATCGATTAACGTTTGTAGGGGATTGGTTGACTGTTGGGGTGGAGTGTGAGAAAACTGTTTCCGTTCTTTTTGGCACCGCGGGCGCAAAGAAGAACATATTTGCTGCGCAAATTAAACGCCGAGATTATTTCGCCTCTGCGGAGGCGACCAAGGGCTCTGCCCTTGGAGCCCGCGAGCTTTTGGAAAAGCTCGACCAAAACTTTTCATCGTGGGGGCGTCCGTGTGGTGGCGGTCGAGCAAGACGTGAAACACCCCTGCCGCGTGCGGCAGGGGTGTTAAGCTATTTAACGGTAATATACGTAAAATACGATAATGGTTCTTTCCACGCCGCCGTGCTCCAAATCGGGGGCGGTGATGACTACGCCATCCTTGCTAAGCAGTTCCCAAGCCTGCATGTCGTCGATCTTGCAACGGAAGATGACGTCTGCGCTGGCAAATACCAAAAGCTCGTCGTCGCGGATGTTCAGCCCGCCGTTGCGTCCGATGACCTCGTCCACACCGTTACGCTTTTCGGTGACGTATCTGATGTGGTGACCGCACATCTGCTCCGCCATCTCGCGGCGAAAACGCTTGGAATCGGGGCTCTTGGGCTTGAAAATCTTTTTGAAAAGTCCCATGTCTTACTCGGAAAGCTCCTTATACTGCGCAATGGTGGCAGCAAAGTCGTTGATCGCGTTCTTGACGACCTGCGGGTCGCGCATGTCAATGCCTGCAACCAAAAGGCTGTCCAGAGGAGACTTGGAGCCGCCGCACTTGAGGAAGTCAATGTACTTGCCGATGTATTCCTCGCCCTCGGTTTCAATGCGGTGTACGATGGTGGAAGCAGCCGAGATGCAGGTTGCGTACTTGTATACGTAGAAGTTGGTGTAGAAGTGAGGAATTCTCATCCACTCGTTTGCGATCTCCTTATCGCAAACCACGTCGGGACCAAAGTACTTGCAAACGATATCGTAATAGGTCTTGCAAAGTACGTCCTTGGTCAGGGTTGCGCCGCCCTCGACCATAGCGTGTGCGGTCTTTTCAAACTCTGCAAACATGGTCTGTCTGTACAAGGTGCCCTTGTAGGTTTCCATGATCTGATTGAGGATCGCCAGCTTTTCTTCCTTGCTGTCGCTCTCACGCAGCTTGCGGTGGCAGAACAAAAGCTCGTTGACGGTAGAAGCAACCTCTGCTACGAAAATGGTGTAGGAGGAGTTCTGGGGAGCGTTATACTGACGGGAGAAGTAGGAGTGCATGGAGTGGCCCGACTCGTGTGCAAAGGTGGAAACGTTGTCCAGCGTGCCGACAAAGTTGAGCAGCATGTAAGGCTGGGTATCATAGCAGCCGGAGCTGTAAGCACCGCCGCGCTTGCCGCGAGAGGGATATACGTCAACCCAGTTCTGCTCCTTGATACCCTTTTCCAGGGTATCGTGGTATTCTGCGCCGAAGATCTCAACAGTCTTGAGCACCTCTTCGGTTGCCTCTTCAAAGGAGTATTCCTTTTCGCACTCTGCAATCAGGGGGGTGTAAATATCGTACAGGTGCAGCTTGGAAAGACCCAGCGCCTTCTTCTTGATTGCATAGTAATCAAACAGTACGCCCAGGTTATCGCTGACCGTGTTGATCAGATTGTTGTAGATTTCGGGCGTGACCTCGTCACGAAATACGGATGCGGTCAGGCTGTCCGCGTAGCCGCGCACGCGCGCTGCGGTGGTTCTTTCCTTGACGTATGCGTTGTAAAGCGTTGCAAAGGTGTTGCCAAACTGGGTGTAGGTCTTGTACAGCGTGGTGAATGCTGCGCGGCGCACGCGGCGGTTGGAGGACATCAGCTTGGAAACGTAGGTTGCGTCGTTGAGCTGTACCATCTTTCCGTTTTCGTCCTTGATCTTACCGAAGGTCAGGTCTGCGTTTGCAAAAATGGAGCGCACGTTTGCAGCAGCACCCATGCCTGCGGAAATATCAGCCATCAGCTTTTCGCACTCGTCGGAAAGGGTGTGGGGCTTTTCACGCTGTGCAAGCCAGATGTCGCGCTCAAATTCGCGCAGAGCGGGGCATTCCTCCATCCAAGCAGCTACCTTTGCCTCATCCAGACGGATCAGCGCAGGGGTTACGAAGAATGCAGCAACGCTGAGCTTGTTAAAGAGGTTGCGCATCTTGCCCATCATAGCAAGGTAGTGGTTATCGGTGGTGTCCGCATCAGAAGAGAGGTGTGCGTACATGTAAAGCTTTTCTACAACGCGCATCATTGCGGTCATATCCTCGAACATGGAAAGCAGACCCTGTGCGCTCTCGCTCATAGTGGAAGCGTGTGCGGGGAAGGCTGCGATCATATCGGCAGCTTTTTGGTAGTCCGCGTCAAAATCCTGCTCGGTCTTGTAAATGTTGGTCATGTCCCACTTATATTTTGCGGGAATTTCTGCTCTTACGTTAGTCATGGTATATATCTCCTTGTAAATAATTATTCAACGGATTTGAGTGATTCCGCCATGTCGATGCGGTCAATGCGCGGACGCAGCGCAAGTCCTACCAGCACGGCAAACAGTACGGTCAAGATGAAGGAATAGACAAAGCTTTGCCAGTTGATGACGCGGGGGAAGGAAATGGAGTCCAGCACGATCTGCGACATGACGAACCTGTGCAAAAGCACGCCTGCGGGCATGCCAAGCAGCGCGCCCACGACCGAGAGCACGTAGTTTTCGGTCATGACGTATCTGCGGGTCTCGCCGCGGTAAAGACCAATGACGCGCAGCGTTGCGATCTCGCGCGTACGCTCGGTGATGTTGATGTTGGTCAGATTGAACAGCACGATATAGACAAGTGCACCTGCGCAGATAATGACGACGATCACGACGTAGTTCATGCTTTGCATCATGTTTTCAAGCATTTCCTGCATGTCGGCACCTGCTTCCAAGAAGGCAACTGCCTCGTCACCGCGCAATGCTGCTGCCGTGCGATCTGTTTCTGCACCTTCGGGGGCAAAGAGCAGCGCGGTTTTGATCTCGGGGCTTTTGCCCGTTGCGCTCTCATAGGTTGCGGTGGACAGATACGCTACGTTGCTCATGTAGTTGTCCACAATGCCGCTGACGGTTGCCTGCACGTTTCCGTCGTGGGTGTGCAGCGTGAGCGTGTCTCCCACGTGCACCTTCAGGGCGTCTGCAAGGCGGGTGTTGATCACGACATGATCCTGTTCGGGGAATGCAACGGGACCACCGTCCAGCGTCAGCGCGATATAGCCCTCAAGGCTATCGCAAACGTGCAGCGTTGCCGTGTGGCTGCCGTGCTCGCTCTCAACGCTTTGCTCGGATTGGTGCATGGTCATCATGCTGCCGATCTTATCTGCGTTGCGCTCACCAAATGCGGCAATCGCATCGGCATCGAGCGGATCCTTGAAGGTAATCTCGTAATCGTAAAGCGAGATGTCCTCATATTGATAATCTGCCAGCGGCTTGATGGAATCGGCAAGACCGTAGCCTGCAACCAGCAGCGCGGTACTGCCGCCAATGCCCAGTATCATGACAAAAAGACGCTTTTTATATCTCCATATGTTGCGCAGGGCAACCTTGGAAAGGAAGGGGAGCGGCTTCCAAATCAAGGTGAAGCGCTCAAAGAATACGCGCTTACCGGAAACGTCGACGCGCGGACGCATCAGCTGCGCGGGCATTTGCTTTGCCGCGCCCAGCACGCATACCGCCGCCGTGCCCATGCAACAAGCAAGTGCAACCGTGACGCACGCTGCCAGCAGAACGGGATTGAAAACGTATTGCAGGGAATCTGTAAAGTCGTACATCAGCATGTAAGCCAGCCACAGCACGCGCGGCAGGGCGAAGGTGCCGATGAAAAATCCGAGTACGGAGCCGATCAGCGAGGCAGAGCCTGCGTAGATCATGTATTTTGCCATGAGCTCGCGCTTGCCGTAGCCAAGGGCTTTGAGCGTGCCAAGCGAGGTGCGCTCGTCCTCGACCATACGGGTCATGACGGTGGAGCAGACCAGCGCGGCTACCAGCACGAAGAATACGGGGAAGACCACGACCACACCCGAGATGATGGTGGAGTCGGCTTCCATGCTGGCGTATCCGATATTTTCGTCACGCGTCAGTACGAAGGATTTGGGGGAGGTCAATGCATCCATGTCGTCGGGCAGCTTGAGCTGATCCAGCGCGTCCTCCAATGCTTTTTCTGCCTTGTCAAATTCGCGTTCTGCCTTGACGCGCTCGGAAGCCAGCTTCTTTTCGGCAATGGTCAGGTCGGTCTCGGCATCGGTGATCTCCAGCTTTTTCATGGTGATCAAGCCCTTGGAGGCAAGGTCGAGATTGTCAAATGCCTGTTGTGCGGTATCGCGAATGTCCTGCGCCTTGGTGCGCAGATCATGGTATTCGCTCATGGTAGCAAGCAACAGCGCGTATTCTTCGACAATATCCTGCTGCTTTTGCTCAACGCGCACCAGCAGCGCGGGGTATTCCTTGTTGTCGGGCTGCTCTTTGATCAGCTTTTTTAGGTTGACACGCGCTTCTTCCAGCTGCTTGAGTGCATCGGTGACTTCCAGATATTTGTCGTAATCCACGGTGTTGGCAAGCGCGTCGGCTTTTGCCAGCAGTCTGTCGGATTCGGCAATGGCAGCATCCAGATCTGCCTGCGCCTTGGGGATCGCGATCTCCAGCTTTCGTTCCATTTCGGCAAGCTCTTGTTTGCCTGCCTCAAGCTGCTTGCGGCCGTCCTCAATCTGTGCCAAGGCATCGGCAAATTGCTTTTCGGCATCCTTGCGCGCCTTTGCAAGATCGATCTTGCCTTGCTCGTAAGCGGCAACGCCCTTGGCGATTTCGGCGTGCGCCTCTTCAATAAAGATCACGCCGCGCGCGTGTGCCAGCTCCTCCAGCTTGTCCGTTACGCGCTGCTTGAGCGATCGGATCGCGTCGCGGTAGTCGTCTGAGTAAATATAGGCATCGGTGTCTGCTTTGAGGTGCACCGAGGTAAAGTATTCTGCGGAAAATC
Source organism: Eubacteriales bacterium (assembly GCA_045587385.1). GTDB lineage: Bacteria > Bacillota > Clostridia > Oscillospirales > CAG-272 > SVQP01. The sequence goes on along the minus strand of JAZNCE010000113.1, from coordinate 8,768 downwards.
CGTCACGCGGAATATAGCAGAAGGACGTCACCGATCCGCCGCCCAGCGAGGTGCTGCCGCGCTGGTAGTTGAGAAACTCCACCGAGTTGGCAATGCCCACAATGGTGTATTCGGTGTGCGCAAAGGTGTCCGTGTCTGCGTCCTTGAGCGTGATCTTTTTGCCGATATCGTCCTCTGTATAGCGATTGCCGTCAGCAAGACATTCGTCGCTGCTTTGCGGCATGCTGCCCGCGACCAATTGGGGCAGGGCGATCTTTTCCGGAATGCTCATAAAGTGCAGGATCTGCTCGCTGTCCGCGTTGCCCTGACATATGGCGTCGGCAGCGATCATGCCCTCTGCTTGCTTAATGCCCTCCAGCTTTTTAAGCTGTGCAACGTCGTCCTCGTAAAGTCCCAGCGTGGTCGATACCGAGAAGTCGTATAGGTTATGTTCGATAATATAACTGTTTGTGGTGTTCAGCATGGCGTCCTCTATCACAAAGAGTCCCGCGTAAAATCCTACACCCAGCGCGACGATGGCAAGGATTGCCAGATATCTGCCCGGGTGGGTTTTGATCTCACGCCACGCTGCTCTCCCAAATGGGTGTTTCATATGACCTCCTAAACGAAAAACGTAAGATTTTGCATTTTACCACTCGATCTGCTCGATCGGGGTGGGAGAAGGATTGCATTCACAACTCTTGATCTTGCCGTTCTTGACGCGGATCACGCGGTCAGCCATGGGACAGAGTGCTTGATTGTGTGTGATGATGACGACCGTAGTACCTCTCTCGCGGCAGGAGCGCTGCAAAAGGGAAAGGATGGTCTTGCCCGTTTCGTAGTCAAGTGCGCCCGTAGGCTCGTCGCAAAGCAGCAGCTTGGGATTTTTCACAAGCGCACGCGCAATGGAAACGCGCTGCTGCTCACCGCCCGAAAGCTGAGCGGGGAAGTTTTGCATGCGGTCGCCAAGCCCCACCTCGCGTAACACCTGCTCGGGAGAAAGCGAGCCCTTTTCCAGTCTTGCCGCCATTTCCACGTTCTCAAGCGCGGTCAGGTTACCGATCAGATTGTAGAACTGGAACACAAAGCCCACCTCGCGGCGGCGGTATTCGGAGAGCTGACGCACGGAAAATGCGCCCACGTTTTTGCCGTCAAAGCGCACGCTGCCGTCGCTGAGCGTGTCCATGCCGCCCAGAATGTTAAGCAGTGTGGTTTTGCCTGCGCCGCTCTGACCGACGATGACGCACAGCTCACCCTTTTCGATTTCAAAGGATGCTTCGCGCAAGGCAGCGATCTCAACCTGCCCCGAGCGGTATATTTTACTGACCTTGTCAAATTCAATAAATGCCATACTTACCTCGATTTGCAAACACTTTGCATAATACTATTATATCATTATACATTATATAACAACTCTGCAGATTTGTAAAGAGCTATATACCAATATTCACCCAACATTCACAAAAGCCCTAAAAAACAAAGCAATTTCGTTGAATTTCTTGACAAATCTTACCAAATGCGATATAATGAAGTTACTACCCAAAAAGGAGATTTCGTATGAGATTTGACTATAACGAGCAGTTTAACAGATACATGCTGACCTACTCGGCTGACGCAGCCGTGCAAGGTACGCTGACCTATTACGTGGACGACGCCCATTATTCCGAGGAGTTTTTCCTTGAGGCAGGGCAGAACAAGACCTTCCGCTGCCTGATCGACGGTTATCTTGCAGGCAAGATGGCAAAAGCTCCCGTGGACGTGCAGGTAGACTTTATCAAGGGCGGCAGCGAGATCAAGATCCACTCCCTGACGACCGACGTCATTCCCGTGTATGCGGCAGAAACCTACTTTATGGAAAATGATCTTTACCGTGTGGGCATTGAGCTTGCATGGGGCGGTGGACTTTCCTGCTTTGTAGATAAGAATGCGCCCGAGGGACTTGGCAATCTGCTTAATAATTTTGATACGGGCAGACTGGTGCAGCAGTCCTATTACGGCACAAATCAGCCTCCCTTTGTTTGCGGTGAATTCATGGGCAACAAATGGGGCTACAACCCCGTGCAGGGCGGTGACCGCACCAATGCAAAGAGCAAGCTGGTGGATGTGGAGATCACTCCTGACAGCGTGTACGTCAAGTGCCGTCCGCGCGATTGGGGACACGAGGCTTGGTACACGCCCTCTTACATGGAGAACACCTACGCCTTTGACGGTGACGTGGTGCGCGTGGACAACCGCTTTGTGGACTTCTCGGGTTGGGAGCATCCCAAGGCAGGGCAGGAGGTGCCTGCGTTCTATACCATCAGCTATCTGGGTAATTTCTGGTTTTACGATAAGGAAAAGCCTTGGACGGGCGACGAGCTTTCGGTGCGCCGCGATCTGATTTTCTGGCCCGAGGATTGGCCGCGCCACCGCTTCCCGCTGCCTAAGGGTGACACCGAGACTTGGTGCGCTTGGACAGACGACAACGATTGGGGCATCGGGCTTTACGTACCCGGTGTGGATATGCTGATCGGCGGCAGACACGCCTATAACGGCACCAAGGAGCCGCACGACGCTGCCTGCAATTACGTAGCACCCCTCAAATCCATCAAGTTGCAAAGCTTTGTGCCGCTGGAGTACAGCTATCTGATCTATACGGGCAACCTTGCCGATATGCGCGCAAAGTTTACTGAAAAGAAGGATTTCTGCGCCAACGAGTATTTTGAGAATTACGGAAAGTAAGAGGCGTCCTATGATCAAGCAGCATTGGAGCGTGACCGAGGAGGAGCAGGTGCACGAGATCGCGTATACCTGCCGCCCTTTGATCGGTCAGATCGTCATCACCATTGACGGTGAGAGTTTTACTTTGAAAAGCAAGTTTTTGTGCTTTGGCCTTGCGCGCCGCGAGGCGTTTCGCGTAGGGGACACCCAAGCCCTCTTGGCGGTTGCCAAAAACGGCAAAGCACAGGTGCTCATCAAGGGCAAGCCTGTAGAGGAGAATTGAATAAAAAGCAACCCGCTGAGCAATCGGCGGGTTGCTTTTTGCGTTCTTTGTTCCTGTGCGGGCGGAAAAACCTTTTCCAAGCGACACAACAGGGCTGCCTTGCGGCAACCCTGTTGTGTTTTATTCGGTTTTACGCAAACTCGCTCATGCGTGCCATGATGGCGCGGAACTCTGCGGTATCGCGGATGGGTGCCCAGATGCGGCTGCCAAATCTGCCGGCGAGCAGCTTTGCGCACTTGGTCGCGCCCTCGGGCTCCTTCTCGTACTGCACGCAGTTGATGGGCAGGGAAGTGTAGGTTGCCTGCTCAGGGCGGGTATCGTAGGCAATGGCGTGGTCAGCCATCTTTTCCGCGCATGCAAGCGCTTCCGCCTTGTCGCCCTTCATGAGATAGAACATGGCAAGCTGACGGTAGGAGTTGGCAAGTCTGTCGTGATAGTACAGCAGATCGTTCTCGCCAAAGAGCAGTAAGAACAGATCCACCGCCTTTTGCAGAATGGCGATCTTTTCGTCCACGGTGTAATGGTCGCCCGAAATATCGGGTACGCAAGCAATGTTGTACATATGCCACCACATGTTGTCCGCAAACAAAATCAAGTTCTGCTGCGCCTGATTGAAGGCAACGTCACCGGTCAGTACGGTCGCCTTGACGATCTCCTTGGAGAAGCTCATGCTGTGCAGCTTATTGGCAATATCCTGCGCGCGCTCGTCGTCGCCGAGCTGGTGGGAATAAATGTCGCAAAGCGTCTTTTTGGTGCGGTCGCGCAACAAATCGTCGGTGCAATCCTCTAAGATATGTACGCACAGAGAAACCGCCTCCTGCATATCCGCACGGCGGGGCTTGCCGTCTGCGTTGATGGCGGAAAGGGTGGATGCCAGCTCCAGCTGCAGCTCAAAGGAGGAGGGAATCTCGGCAACTGCCTCGCGCAAAAGTGCCAGTGCATCGGCAAGCTCGTCGCGGTCGTACAGTGCTTCAACCTTTTCAACGTACTCTGCCACCTTCTGCTCCTTTTGCAAGGAGTCGTAGCACATCAGCTCGTCCATGCTGACGCCGAAAAAGTCGGCAATGGCGGGCAAGGACTCAATGTCGGGGTAGCAGGTCTCGCTTTCCCAGCGGGAAACTGCCTGCGGGGTCACACCAAGGTGTGCTGCCAGCTTGTCCTGCGTAACGTCGTTCTTTTTTCTGAGCAATTTGATCTTTTTTCCAACTTTAATTTCCATTATTAACTCCCGATTGGTATAAATTCGTTCCGATACCATATATTATACTATAATTCGACACCGAAGTCAATAACAAATTGACGCTTCTCAATGATTTGTTACAAAAATTTCCGCAAAGAAATTTGTAAAATTTCAAAAATACTCTTTACATATCAATTATAAGATGTTATAATATTTTTAGGTGTATGACAAACTTTTTGTACAAATTCACGCATTTCCCCCAAATACAAAAAACGGAGGATGTTATGGGTAACGTCAATAAGGACGAAAAGCTGACCTATTTGTTTAAGGGCATACTGACATTGGAGACTGTGGAGGACTGCTACGATTTCTTTGCCGATCTTTGTACGCCTGCGGAGCTGCAGGAAATGTCCAGACGAATGCAGGCAGCCAAAATGCTGCGCGACGGACATATCTATAACGAAATTGCGGCTACCACCGGATTGAGCACTGCGACCATCAGCCGTGTCAACCGCTGCTTAAAGTACAGCAGCGAAGGATACCTCAAGGTGCTCGACGATATTGAAAAGAGAGAAAAACGGAGAAATTTATATGACGGCGTATGACGGCTACGGCGCAATTGCGCGCGTATACGACAAACTCAACGCAGAGCTGGATTATAGCGCGTGGGCGGATTTTTTTGAGGTCTGTTTTGACAGATATCTGCCCGCGCGCCCTGTTTTGCTGCTGGATCTTGCCTGCGGCACGGGTAGGATGACCTTGGAGCTTGCGCGACGCGGCTACGATATGATCGGTGCGGACGGCAGCGAGGACATGCTGTGCGAGGCAATGCTGGCAAGCGATCTGGACGAGGAGCTGGAAAAGCGCCCCTTGTTTATCCTGCAGGATATGCGTGCTTTTGAGCTGTACGGCACGGTGGGTGCTGTGACCTGCTGTCTGGACAGTCTGAACTATATGACGGGTGACGGAGATCTGGACGCTTGCTTTGCCTGCGTGCACAATTACCTTGACCCGGACGGCTTGTTTTTGTTTGACATGAATACCCCCTATCGCTTTTGCGAGGTGTACGGCGACCGCGCCTATATTCTGGAAGACGAGATGGAGGACGAGCAGGGGAACAAAAGGGAAATATACTGCGGCTGGCAGAATGCGTACGATCCCGAAACACGGCTGTGCCGCTTCTATTTGTCGCTCTTTGAGCAAAATACGGACGGCAGCTTTGTAAGGGCTGACGAGATGCAGACCGAGCGTTGCTATGAGCTTTCTGAGATCAAGGACGCGCTTAGCCGTGCGGGATTTGAATTTTTGGGTGTGTGGGCGGATTTTGATTTCACAGCCCCCACGGAACGTACCGAGCGGTGGTATTTCGCCGCAAGAGCAAAGAAAAACATATAAGGAGAAAACCCAATGGCATCAAGCATTTTGCGCGCTATGACCCGTGACGGAAGCGCGCGTATTCACGTAATCAATTCAAAAGAGATCGTCAATACCATGATCTCTTATCATAATACTACGCCGCTTGCAACCGCAACCCTGGGGCGACTGATGACCGTGACCTCGATCATCGGCTGCATGATGGGCGAGAAGGAAGACTCGGTCACCGTGATGCTGGGCGGTGACGGACCTGCGGGCAGAGTGCTGGCTGTCAGCGACTACTACGGCAACGTGCGCGGCAATATTCAGAATCCGAACGTCGATCTGCCGCTCAAGGCAAACGGCAAGCTGGACGTGGGCGGAGCGGTCGGTCACGGACTTCTGACCATGATCAAGGATATGGGCGGCGAACTGCCCACCAACGGCTCCTGCGAGCTGGTCAGCGGTGAGATCGCCGAGGACGTGGCAACCTACTTTGCGCAGAGCGAGCAGATTCCCACCGTGTGCGCGCTGGGCGTGCTGGTGGATACCGACTGGTCCTGCCGCGCTGCGGGAGGCGTGTTGATCCAGCTGCTGCCTTTTGCGGACAACGCAACGGTGGAGGCGCTGGAGAAGAATATCAGTGCGCTTTCCAACGTATCTGCGCTGTTTGACCGCGGCATGAGCAACCTCGAAATTGCGGACATTGCACTGCAGGGAATCGAATACGACGTGTTCGACGAGCTGGAGGTAGAGTACAAGTGCAACTGCTCGCGTGAGCGTGTGGAAAAGGCGCTGATCACGCTGGGTCGTGGCGAAATGGAAAAGCTGCTTGCCGAGCAGGCTGCAGAGGGAAAGGGAGAGCAGCTTGAGGTGTGCTGCCGCTTCTGCGATAAGAAATACTACTTCGGCAAGGCTGATGTTGATAGCATGTTTGGATAAAAAACACAAAAAAGGGCGGCGGGAACCGCCTTTTTTTGACTTAAACGGATAAAGTATAAAAAATCAAAAAAAATTGAAAAAAAGTATTGACAAAACGAAAGTACCGTGCTATAATGTACAAGTCGTCGCGAGAACGACAGTCAAATGGGAGCATAGCTCAGTTGGGAGAGCATCTGCCTTACAAGCAGAGGGTCATAGGTTCGAGCCCTATTGTTCCCACCATTTGGCCCGGTAGCTCAGTTGGTTAGAGCGCTAGCCTGTCACGCTAGAGGTCGTGGGTTCGAGCCCCATCCGGGTCGCCAATTAAATAAGCCTCTGTAGCTCAGTTGGTAGAGCAGGGGACTGAAAATCCCCGTGTCGTTGGTTCGATTCCGACCGGAGGCACCACATGCGGATTTAGCTCATTTGGTAGAGCGCCACCTTGCCAAGGTGGAGGTGGCGGGTTCGAGCCCCGTAATCCGCTCCAACAATACAAATAACCCCGACGCAACAGCGTCGGGGTTATTTGTATTGTTGGCACGCATCCACGGCTCGAACCCCGCATGCGCGTCGCTCTGCGACGCTCATGCAAGGTTTGCGCCGGATGCGTGATCACATAGGGGATGCTTTGGCGCAAACATGGGTTCAGAGCCCCGCCTCAGGCTTTGAACTGATTTGATAACGTATTGTTTTACTTTGCCTAAAATCCATTAACCTTTTTGTACAAAGAACATTTTCCGATGCAATCGCATCGGGGTCTATCTTTTTGTTTGCAACGTATCTCGGCTCAAACCCCGCCTTGTGTCGCTTTCGCGACACAAGGCAAGGCTTGCGCCGAATACGTTGAGAATTAGGGTGAGCTTAGGCGCAAGCATGGGTTCTGAGCCCCGCCTCAGCCTTTGAACTGATGCTTGTAGACTGCGGGAGCAAGCCCCCGCCCTACGGCAAAATGTTCAGAGCCCTGCCCAAGTCTTGTACTTTTGGGTTGCCCGGGACGTCAGCCCTTACGAATCATGGGCTGCCGAGGACGTCAGCCCCTACCAATAAACGGATTTCCTTGACAACGCACCATATTTATGATAAAATTATTTTGAAAATCTCTCACATCTGTACACTTTTCGCATTTTTCTGCATCTATAAAGGTGAAATAGCATGATTGCAAGGAGGGTCAATATGAGCTTTTTTGAAGAATTATCGTGGCACGTTCGTTTTGGCTGGGCGCATGCGCGCGCGGCTCTGGGCAGTGCTAAGGCACATCATGATCTTGGGCGTTATTATGAAACTACCAAAACCGACAGAAAGGATATGTCCAAGGCTGTTTTATACTATATGAAGGCGGCAAATAAGGGATATTTTCATGCGCAGAAGAAACTGGGGCTTTTATATGCGGAGGGAAAGGGCGTCAAGCAGGACGAACAAAAATCTCTGTTCTGGCTCCAAAAAGTAGCAGAGCATCACCGCATAAAAGCTCAAAAGGGAGATGCAGATGCGCAGTGGCGATATGCATATTGCTTTGTTAACGGTGAAGGCGTGGAGAAGGATCCCGAGCAGGCGGTGCTGTGGTACACCAAGTCTGCCGAGCAAGGGAATGCTAAAGGGCAGACGAATTTGGGGCATTGCTATTCCAATGGCATCGGCGTGGAGCAGGACCTGGAAAAAGCCGCGTATTGGACGCGTAAGGCTGCCGAGCAAGAGCATGCGCGTGCACAGAATAATCTTGGATATTATTATGAAAACGGCAAGGGCGTGGAGCAAAGCTACGAGCAGGCGTTTTACTGGTACGAAAAGGCTGCAAAGCAGGGTGATAAATACGCGCAGCATTCCGTGGGCGTGCTTTACCGCGACGGCAAAGGCGTCAAGCAAGACAATGAAAATGCGATCTGGTGGCTCAAAATGGCGATCAGAAACGGCAGAAGCGAGGCTGTGGAGGATCTCAAAAAGTGCCAAGGGCTGCAATTTGAGCAGGATTGGTATGAAGGAGGATTGAACTAATAAATCAGTTCATAGGCTGAGGCGGGGCTCAGAACCCATGCTTGCGCCCAAGCATCCCCTATGTGATCACGCATCCGGCGCAAACCTTGCATGAGCGTCGCAGAGCGACGCGCATGCGGGGTTCGAGTACGGCTCTGAACCCATATTTGGCGCGATGCGCCAAATGTCGAGGAGGCATATTGCATTGCGTAAACCCGTTAGGACGCGTGCCACCTCGAAGCAGGTGAGAGCAATCCCGTAAGCCGCGCGAGAAAACAAAAAGACGATGCGATTGCATCGAAAAATGTTCTTTGTACAAAAAGGTTAATAGATTTTAAACAAAGTAAAACAATACGTTATCAAATCAGTTCAAAGGCTGAG
>JAZNCE010000112.1:0-9263 GCA_045587385.1 Eubacteriales bacterium | reverse complement strand
AACGCCGGAGGGTGCTGCGCAGTTTTGCGCGAGCAAATATTTCGCAGATGCAAAGAGAAAATGCGAAGCAATATAAGATATTGCGAGTATTTTCTCTGTAGCAGGTGCAGATATTTGCCGCTCAAAACCGTGTGAGTTCGGCTCTCTTCGGCTATAGCAAATACGAAAAAGATAGGGCTACTTAGATATGTTTATTGTTTTTGAAGGCATTGACGGCGCGGGTAAGACCACGCAGATCGAAATATTGGCAGACAGACTGCGCGCACGCGGACTTGACCCATACATTACGGCAGAGCCCACGGGCATGCCCACGGGCAAGGAGATCCGACGCGTGCTGTCGGGTGAGCTGCAAAAAACGCCCACGCAGGTGGCAGCTATGTTCGTGCAGGACAGAATTGACCACAACGTAGACCCCGAGCACGGCATTGAGGGCAAGCTTGCCGCAGGCAAGGCGGTCATTTGCGACCGCTACTACTATTCTTCCCTTGCCTACCAGGGATCTTTGACCGACTTTGACTGGGTCATGGCGGCAAACTGCACCTGCCCTGAGATCCGCCGCCCCGACCTTTGCATTTTCCTTGACCTCTCCCCCGAGGAGAGCATGAAGCGCATCACCAAGGGACGCACCTCGACCGAGATCTACGAAAAGGCTGAAACGCTGGCAAAGTTCCGCGCGCGCTATCTGGACGTATTTGAAAAGCTGCGTGCACGCGGTGAGAAAATTGAGATCATCGACGCATCGGGCACTATTGAGCAGGGCGCGGAGAAGATCGCCGCCGTGATCGAGAAGCATTTCGGGGTATAAACGACTTATATTGCAACATAACCATATAAGGGCGGATTCCGTATCCGCCCTTATAATTTTTCAGGGGAGCATATGGAATGCTCCCCTACGAAGTTAATTTAAACCGACGGGATTGTCGAGGATGTCCCCCCTACAAGTCTTCACGCAGATCTTTACAGATACTTAATTACATAATAGATCACGTATATCCAGCCGAGCATGCCGTGCAAGATCGCCCAGCCGATGGACTGCCAGTTGACATAACTGATGATCATTGCCAAGGCACAGCCAAAGCCAATGCCGTGCGTGGTGGCAGAGTGGTTTTTCTTATGTTCAAGCTGCACGATCTTGCTCTCGGCTTGCTCGAGCTTATATTGCAGCAGCTGATATTTTTCCTCATCTTGCGCCTCGGTGCTGTCCGACTCCTGTCCTGCAAGCAATTCACCCGCCGTCATATCCAGCTCCTTGCAAAGCTGCTCCACGATCGCGTAATCGGGCATACTTTTTCCCCTCTCCCATTTGGAAATGGTTTTGTTGGATACGTTCAATATCTCCGCAAGCTGCTCCTGCGTCAGATTTTTCTCTCTTCTTTTTTTCGCAATAAAGACTCCTATGTTCTTTGGATCCACGATGATCGCCTCCTTTTTCGTCCAGTGTATCACCACATGGGTTAAAATTCCACCCCTTTTTCGGAGATTTTGGGTGGAATGGCTCTTTTCGGCATTTGTACTACTTGATTATAGCATAAAATAAAGCAAGGTGCAACATATACCGCTCCTATATTACACAAAAACAGGCATGCCGCAATTGCGGCATGCCTGCGCTTTTTGTCTTTTCGGTTCCTTACTCGGCAAGGAAATCGCCAAGCAGGTTCTTGAGCATCTCAACGTCCTCTTCCTTGTGCACGTGCACGTTTACGGGCTGGCGAAGGTCCAGGCTGAAGATACCGAGGATGGATCTGCCGTCTACTACGTATCTGCCCGAGCCGAGGTCTACCGCACCGTCGTATGCGACAAGGGTGTTGACCAGCTTATATACGTCGTTGATCTCACGAAGATGGATTGCAAAAGTTTTCATATTATTTTACCTCCTATAAGGAAATTTATCAGATTAAAATCGAATGGTGTACCCTTTCGAGTACACCATCATTATACGCTTTTTTTCAAAATAGTCAAGAGTCAGACCCGACGAAGTTACCAATCATGCCATGCAATATTTGTACACTTTGCACAAACGTCGTAGCTGTTTCTTGTACAACGCCCCTAATTTACTTTAGCCAAAGAAATGCTCCTCAATCTCGGCGCACAGCCAATGGTACATGGGCAGGTGGTATTCCTGCACGCGATAGGTCTCTTTTGCGGGTGCGTGCAGCACCACGTCCGCAAGCTCGTCCAGCGCGCACTCCCCTTCTCCGACCATGGCGATCACGCGCACGCCGAGCGCCTTTGCCGCTCTTGCCGCCTGCACGCAGTTTTGGGAGTTGCCCGAGGTGGAAATGCACCACAGCACGTCGTCCTGCTTGCCAAGTGCCAGCGTCAGCTGGGCGTATACGGTCACGGCATCCACGTCGTTACAAAATGCCGAAATGATGGCACCCTGCGCAGGTAACGAGATGGCGGGTAATCCTATCTGCAATTTGCTTGCAAGCTCCTCGCCCATGCGCGCACGCAACTCGCCCGTCAACGCTCTTTTACAGGCAAAGCCCTTGAGCAGCTCGCCCGCGATGTGGTCGCAATCGGCAGCAGAGCCGCCGTTGCCGCACAAAAGCACCTTGCCGCCCTGCGCAAACGTATTGATCAGCAGTTCTCTTGCCTGCTCCAACGCCTCTCTCTGCCCCGTCAATGCAGGATAATGCTCAAATAATGCAATCTTCATAACCTCTCCTTACTTTGCCATCATGGCAACGCACAAGGCTGCCATATCGCCCACCGACTCGGTCAGCGCAGCGGGTACGATCTCGCATGCTGCCAGCGAAGCGGGCAACGCTTCCGCAGCCAGCACCTTCTCCATAGACTTACGCAGCAAATGTCCGCTGCGCGCATAAATGCTGCCGATGACGATGCGCTCGGGGTTGATGATATCGGTCAGCACGGCAAGTCCGTGCCCAAGCATCTCACCGCACTTCTCCCAGACCGCCATGGCAACCTCGTCGCCCTCGTCGGCAGCTTTTGCAAGTGCCTTTGCGGTGATTCTGTCAAGCTCGCCCTCACTTTTGCAAAAGCTGCAGGGAACGCCGCGTTCCAGCGCGTCCTTGGCGTAAGCCGCACCCAGCTGCGCAAGCCCGCCGCCCGAGCAAAAGCCCTCAAACGAGCCCTTTTTATAGTACCCGACAGGCCCATCGGGGGCAAGACGCACGTGCCCCACCTCGCCTGCGTTATCATTTGCGCCGACGTACAGCTTGCCGCCCAGAATCAAGCCTGCGCCCATACCCGTGCCAAAGGTCAAAAACACCATGCTCTCGCAGCCCTTGCCCGCACCAAAGCGGTATTCGGCAAGCGCGCAGGCGTTTGCATCGTTACAAAGCGCGCAAGGAATACCGAACGCGTCCCGCAGCATTTGTAAAATGGGCACGTTATCCCACCCGGGAAGATTGGGCGGCGACTGGATCAGCCCGGCGCGGGAATCAAGCGGTCCGCCGCAGCTGACGCCGATTGCCTTGACCTCGTCCCCCTGCGCCTTTGCCTGCTCGATCAGCCCGTATGCCTCTTTCATAATACGTGCCAGCGTGCTGTCCCTGTCCGCGGTTTCAAAGCGCACCTTATCGCTCACGCAGCCTTGTGCGTCACCCAGCACCAAAGCGCATTTCGTACCGCCTATATCGATACCAAGATATACTTCCATATCAAGCCTCTAATTCTTCTAATTCCTCGTAGTCCGCAAGCAGCTGCTCTTCGATCTCACTCTTGCGGGCGTCCAGGGCGGCAACGCGCTCGTAATCGGTTGCGGCATCCCCATACAACGCCTGCTCGATCTCGGCAAGCTCTGCTTCCAAGGTTTCGCATTCAGCATGCAGCTTTTCAATGCGGCGCAATCTTTTGCGCTCGGCAGCCACGTCCTGCTTATTTTTGAGATACTGCATCTTTGCACTGCTTGCCTCGACCTTCTCGCAAGCGTCCTCGGTCACGACCATTTCGGCGCGGCGCGCCTGCACGTATCTTTCGTATTCGGTATATCCTTGTCCGGTGTGATCCACAAAGAAATCCAGCACGCTGCCCGTAAAGGGTGCACCGGGAGCAAGGCAGAGAATGCGGGTGGCAAGCTTTTCGACTAAGTATCGGTCATGCGACACCACCAAGATCGTACCGTCAAAGCCTTGCAGCGCGCCCTCCAGCGCCTCGCGCGAATCAATATCCAAGTGGTTGGTCGGCTCGTCCAGAATCAACAGATTCATTTCGGACAAGATCAGCTTTGCCAAGGTCAGCCTTGCACGCTCACCGCCCGACAGCACCGCCACGGGCTTGAACACGTCCTCGCCCACAAAGCGGAACAAGGCAAGCGCATTGCGGATCTCGGTTTCGGTCTTTTGCGGATATGCATCCCACAGCTCGTCAATGACCGCGTTCTCGGGGTCAAGATTCTGGTTCTCCTGATCGTAGTAACCAACCTTGACGTTATACCCCGCCTCGATCTTGCCCACGGTGGGTGTCAGCTTGTCAAGGATGAGCTTGATCATGGTAGACTTACCGCAGCCGTTGGGTCCTACGACCATCATGCGGTCGTTCTTCTTGAGCGCAAACGACACGTCCGAAAAGATCTCCTTTTGCCCAAAACGCATGCCAAGTCCCTTGACAGTCAGCACGTCGTTGCCACTGGGCAGCGCGGACGTAAAGCGCATTTTGATGGGTTTGGGCGCGCTTTCGGGCTTTGCCACGCGCTCGATCTTGGCAAGCAGCTTTTCACGTGCGCGGATGGTGACGTAATTGTGCGCCTGATTCCAGCGGCGCTGCTGGTCCAAAAACGCCTCCTGCCGCGCAAACTCGCGCTGCTGCAGGTCGTATTTCTTTTGCTGCAGGGCTCTGTCCTGCTCGCGCTGCTGCATGGTCTGCGTATAATTTCCCTTATACAGCTTGGCGTGGCAGTTCTCGACAACCAAGGTCTTGCCCGTCACACGGTCAAGGAAATAACGGTCGTGCGAGATGACCATGACGCACTTGCGGTAGGAGATCAAAAAGCTCTCCAGCCACGCAAGCGTTTCCATATCCAAATGGTTGGTAGGCTCATCCAACAGCAGAATATCGGGCTCGGTGGCAAGCACGACCGCCAATGCAAGGCGCGTGCGCTGACCGCCGCTGAAGGTATCGATCTGTCTGTCTCCGTCCTCGCGGGAAAAGCCCAGCTTTTGCAGGATAGACGCACATCTGCCGCGGAATTCCATGCCGCCGTCGCGGATAAAGCGTTCGTGCAGGCGGGTATACTCCCCCGTCACGATCTCGTAATCGGGGCGCGAGGTGTCCTGCAGGGCACTTTCCAGCTCGGAAAGTCGCTGCTCTGCGGCAAGCAGGTGCGGAAAAGCATGGTACATCAAGGAAAGTGCCGTGCCGTCGCCCTCGCGTTCAAACGCACCGTCCTGCGTCAGAATGCCCAGCGTTTTATCCTTGGAAATATATACCTTACCCTCGGTGGGCTCGTACGTGCCCGTGATCATGCGGAACAAGGACGACTTACCCGAGCCGTTGACACCGATGATACCCAGCTTATCGCTCTCATCCAAGGAAAAGGAGATATGCTCCAATATAACGTCGGTACCAAAGGACAGACCGAGATCGTCCACACTCAGTATCGTCATATTTCATACCTCCCAAAAAGATTTATAACCACTTGAAATTATGTGCTGCAATAAAATCCTTCAAATACAGCCAATAGAACAGCACCAGCGCAAAGGACGCCAGCGTGACGATGGCGATCAGCAGCCAATGCCTGACCTTGAATTCGGGCTTGGCCTGTTCCTTGGGCACCACACCCACCCTGCGCAAAAGCGGGAACAGCGCAGAGATAAACAGCACGATCAGCGCTGCTTCAAAGGGGAACAGCAACAGATTCTTGCCGATTCGCACACCGTTGATAAAGGCGGCAACCGTTCCTTCCGAGCCCAAAGCGTAATACTGCCATTTCAGGATCAAGGGATTGACCAACAAATTGCAAACCACGTTGACCGTAAACTTGGACAGCAGCACTCGGCTGACCGTAATTTTTCTACGCCACAAAAACACACCGAAAATAAACGAGGAAAGCATCTCCACCAGCATAAAGGGTGGGAAATAGGCTTGCCCCGCCATGGGAAACAGGATGCAACCAAGCGTATCACTGATCGAGCCCGACAAAAAGCTAACCACAGGGCCGCAGACCATGGCACCGACCGCGTTGACGTAGCAATCAAAAGTAAACTTCAAGCCGGGTAATACCTGCACGTTAAAGATCGGCATCTTGACCAGCACGCGCAAGGCGATAAACAGCGCGGCAAACACCAGGATCCTGATGTCCTTGATCTGCGCCGCAGCCTCTATCCAATACTGTTTGCCGTATCCCGCACCTGCGGGCAAAAGCTCCGGGGTCTTTTTTCTCATTCTCATAAAAAAATCCTCCTTTCCTCACCCATATCGCAAGAAAAGAAGGCAGCCTGCTGCCATATTCATGCCATATAAAGCGGGATGCAAAGGGTGAACCGCGGATAAGGCTTGCCTTATTCCTTCGTCCTGCGGACAACTCCCCGTCCCGCAAGCACTTGACGCTCACCGATTTACTCTTAATATGGCATTATTATACCACCATTATATAAGTTCGTCAAGAGAAAAGCGCAAAAGATTTGGCATTCTCCCCTGCAGGCAGTCGCATATTGCAGCAAAAACTTTTTACATTTTTTGTGCGACGCGCAAAACTCCTCTTGCGCAGACGCGCGTTTTATGGTATACTTATCTTGGAGAAATTTCTACTACTTTACATAAAGGGGCAAGCATGGTTTTCTCATCACTTTTCTTTATTTTTGCATTCCTTGTTATCAGCTATGCGCTGTACGCTGCCTTTCGCGGCATCCGCGCCCGCAACATCGTGCTTTTGGTGTCCTCCCTGATCTTTTACGCTTGGGGTGGGCCTGCCTTTGTGTTGCTTTTGTGCCTGGAGGTATTCGTCTGCTACGTCAGCGCACGCATGATCGAGACCTTGGGGGCAAAAACGCGCCGCGCACTGGCTGCCACGTGGGCGTGCGTGGGCTTTTGTCTCGCCCTTTTGATCCTTTTTAAGTACACCGGCTTTTTCCTTTCCAACGTGCAGCTGCTGACGGGGCTGCCCGAAATCATTCCCGCCATTACACTGCCCATCGGCATTTCCTTCTACACCTTCCAGCTCATCTCCTACGTCATTGACGTGTACCGCGGCGAGGTAGAAGCGCAGAAACGCTACACCAATCTGCTCTTATACGCGTCCCTGTTCCACCAATGCATCGCAGGCCCCATCGTGCGCTATGCAGACGTGGCGCGCGAGATCGAGCACCGCACCGTCACGCTGAGTGAAGCTGCACGCGGCGTTTCCCGCTTTGCCGTGGGTCTTGCCAAAAAGGCACTCTTGGCAAACGGCTGCGCCATGATCGCAGATTCCCTTTTGCCCTCTGCCGCAACCACAGATCTTTCCGCGCTTTCCTCGGTTTCTTTGCTGCTTGGCGGTCTTTGCTATATGCTGCAGATCTACCTTGACTTCTCGGCTTACTCCGATATGGCGATCGGTATGGGGCTGATGGTAGGCTTCCACTACAAGGAAAACTTCAACTACCCCTACGCTGCGTCCTCGGTCACCGATTTCTGGCGTCGCTGGCACATTTCGCTCTCCTCCTTCTTCCGTGATTACGTGTACATTCCGCTTGGCGGCAACCGCGTGCGCGTGCCCCGTCACATCCTCAATATGCTCATCGTGTGGGGCTTGACAGGCTTTTGGCACGGTGCTTCGTGGAATTTCGTTTTGTGGGGACTTTACTACTTTGTCCTGCTTATCTTTGAAAAATACGTCTTGCGCGTGGGCAAGGATACGCCGCTCGCCTGCAAAATCGCAGCGCGCATTTACGTGCTCCCCGCCGTTTACGTCGGCTGGCTCTTGTTCCGATTTGACAACCTCTCGCTTTTGTGGGATACGATCAAGGGCATTGTGTGCGCCAACGGCAACGCGTTCTTCGACCTGAGCGCACAGACCACGCTGAGCGGCAACTGCATCTTCCTTGCGATCTCGATACTTGCCTGCTTCCCCATCGTGCCCGCGCTTGCCAAGCTGCGCGATGCCAAGAGCACGCCCGTCAACGTCGTAGCAAACGCAGTCGCAGCCGCGATCCCCGCTATTTTAGTCATTCTCTCGGCACTTGCCTTGATTGGTGACAGCTACAACCCCTTCCTCTATTTCCGATTCTGACGAAAGGATGGCTGATGAATATGAAAAATCTCTTTAATAAAATCATGATCGCATCCTTTTGCGCAGTCATGGTGCTGGGCTTTGTGCTGGGGCTTGCATTCTTTCTGCGCCCCGAATACTCCGAATCCGAAAAGCGCGAGCTGACCAAGTTCCCCACCTTTACCTTTGCCGATTTTGCCTCGGGCAAATACACCGAGCAAATCAGCACGTGGTTTGCCGACACCTTCCCCTTCCGCGAAGGTTTGATCTCGCTCAACGATACCATCATGTCTCTCAAGGGCTTTGGATCGGAGCAATTCCAAAGCGGCGCCTCCAATCTTGGCGGCGAGCAAAATCAGGGCGGTGAGGACGTCAAGGTTGAGGCGATCGCAGGCTACTACATTCAAGGCGATACCGCCTACGAAATGTATTACCAAAGCAAGGCGTGCTCCGACCGTTACGCCGCGCTGATCAATACCGCCGCCTCCAAGCTGAACGGCAAAGCCAAGGTCTACACCGTGGTCGTACCGCTTGCATATGCGTACAACGACAAGGTGCTCAAAAAGACCGACGCAACCGATCCCAAGGCTGCCATTGACGGCATGTACGCCGCTATCACAAATCCCAACGCCGTAAAGGTGGACGCCTACGGCGCGCTGGGCGCACACAAGGATGAATACCTCTACTTCCGCACCGACCACCACTGGACGCAGCGCGGCGCCTACTACGCCTACACCGCATTCTGCGAAGCGGCGGGCTTTACGCCGCACGCATTGGAAGAATATGCGACCGGAACGGTTGAAAACTTCGTCGGTACGATGTACATGTACACCAAGAATTACCCGCAGAGCCAACGCCTGCTCGACAACCCCGACTTCGTCGAATACTTTATGCCGATCAACCCCTCAACAATGACGATCTACCGCGATGCTTCCCTCACCGGCGGCGCAACCCGTTCGGTCATTGCCGATCCCGGATACATGGCCGGACTCGCCAGAAGTGCGAAATACATGATGTTTATCTGGGGCGACAACCCGGTTTCGCACATCGTGAGCGAAACGGTCGACAACGACAGAGTGCTGATTGTGACGAAGGAATCGTACGGCAACGC
>JAZNCE010000111.1:0-47543 GCA_045587385.1 Eubacteriales bacterium | reverse complement strand
ATTTTCATTTCTTACTATTAAAGTTGGGATACTCAAATAAAACAAATAATCCGAACGCTTCTCCAAGTAAGAGAATGTTCGGATTATTTTCATGTGGTCGGAGTGACAGGATTCGAACCTGCGGCATCGACGTCCCAAACGCAACAGCATCGGTTTTTTGCCTCATTTTACGTGCTTTTTCGTGCTTTTTCGTCCGAAGCCCGTGCTTTTTTGTACCGCAAAGTCCATAATTCCCACGTAGTCCAGACCTGTAAATGGTCAAGATTGTGGTCAGACCTAAATCCTATACTTCTATCGCCACCTCGCACGAGCCCAAGCTCCAGCCCGAGGTGGATTTTTATTACAACCATTATAGCATAAAAGCGCGGATAATTCAAGTGCCTTCACGAATCAAAAATTGAAATGCAGTAATCAAAGATAACCAACGGCGGGTATCACTCCTTTTTATTTCATTAGAGAATATCCCCAAACACGTAGAGATAGTAATCCTCCAGCGACGGTACGACCGTCACGGAATCCTCGGTGGGCTTGGTGTCGGACAAAATGCGCAAAATGACGCCCTGCTCGCCGTTCTGGATATTGACTACGCGGAACTTCTCCTGCATGGCCTGCACCTCCTCGGCGGACACCACGGTCTGCCAGACCTGCCCCTCGATCTTCTGCGTCAGCTCGTAAGGACTGCCGCTGTCCGAGATCACGCCCTTTTTGAGCATGATCGCCTCGCGGGCTATGAATTCCACATCGGAAACTACGTGAGTGGCAATAATGACCGTCTTATTGAGCGCAACACTTGCTATGTAGTTACGGATGTCGATTCTCTGCTTGGGGTCAAGACCTGCGGTGTGCTCGTCGAGGATAGCTTTCCCGGGGGAGGCTGGAATGCTCATGACCGAGACCGCCGACAGGACGGCGTTGACAGCGAACATGAGGAGGAACAAGAATACGACGAAGCGGTTGCCGAGGATTTTTTTGATTTCGTATTTAATCATAGAAATTCACTCCCCAAACTGTGTTTTTTATACAATTACGGTTCGTAATACTCATTCTTATACACGACCCCTGTTTGCAGATCAATGACCGCATAGCGATCACCGTCCTCCTCAGCACTGTCATGGCCTGATTGCGCGTACCCATTATGTACGTTATCGAAATCCTTGTAGGTTTTATAGCTGACTACAAGCGTTTTCCCGTCCGTTGCGCAAATCGTACAGACTACGTCGGGAATCCCGTCCGTGGAGAGCCGCGCTACCAAGGATATATCCCCGCTGATTGAGTCTTTACGCCATATTTCGCCGCCTCTGTGACCGAAATAGGTGTCTTGGTAGTACGTATAGTTGGGGTCATCGCGGTAGTCTTCCGCTGTATGGTCATGGGAGAAATACTGCTCTGTCTGCATCCATTCCATAAGGATCTGACCGTCGAACAGACCGTCTTGAACGAATTTTCCATCGTTCAAATCGAAATACAAGACTCGCTCATCCCCCAGAATATTCTGTACCCAACAAATCAGCAGTCTGCCTCCTATGATCCCCATGGGATTGAAGCGGGCATCCCCGTTTTCCCGTTCCAGAAACGACCCATCCACGACCAAATGCTTTTCCTCTGTCTCAAGATCCATCCGCCAGACCGAGCCGTCCTCGGGGACGTAGTACAGCGTTCCGTCCAGAATACGGGCTACCTGATAGGGGAAATATTCGCGGAACGCGGGCTTCAAAGTGCCTTCCTTGGTGTTGAGCATGTATATTGTGTTATCCGATTTCTTGGTTTCCTCATTCCAAACACTACCCAGCATATAGAGACGTTCCCCGTGCAGAACGCAGTCGAAGATGCTCTCTCCCTCCCAGATCAGCTTTTGATCATTCAGCAAATGATCAAAGAAATAGAGCCGGGCAATGCCGTCGTTACCCGAGCCGTCAAAGAGCAGATACAGGCCATCTTCCGTGACAATGCAGCGATTGATCCGCCGTGAAAACAGACACTCGGTGTGGTCGCATACCATTTCCTTGCACAGGAGAATCATTTTCCCCGTCAGCTTGGAGTAGGCCACTCCGCCGTATGCGTGGCGGGAATGACTGAAAATATAGTAGTAAGGTGTATTATACACAGAGCCGAATGGCAATGAGGTCATGGGGGATGCAAAGTAAAGAGCTTTCAAGGCATCCCCATCCATGTCCTGATAGGGAGAACCTGTTCCCAACGGACTTGGTAGAATCTCCATGTTATCCGGTGCGGTTATACCTGCGTCGGTAACGGGTGCCGTAGTTTCCTCTCCTGTCACAGTTTCCACAGGGTCACGGTATTGATCTCTGCGGTTGCAGGCCGTGAACCCGACAAACAGCAGGATGGAGGCCAAGCAAACAGCTATATGTTTTTTCATTGCGGATATCCTTCCTTTTCTGATGAATCAAATCATTTATAAACGTTTCCCGTCTCCAGATCAACCACAGCAAAGCGCCACGAATCCCCACTGGTCAGTTTGTTGTAATCATTATAGACGTTCTCGAAATCTTTATAGGTTTTATAGGACACTACAAGAGTTTTGCCATCCGTGGCCACAATACTGCGAATGGCATCGGGGATGCCGTCGGTCTGCATTCGGACAATTAAGGAAAGTTCGGAATTGCTATCGGGGCGAAACCAGATCTCGCCGCCGCTGTAGTTGACAAGCCAGTTTTCCACCTTGTCGCTATAGTAGGTGTAGTGGGGATCGTTCTCATAGGCAGGGGTGTTGTGCAGGATCTGCATAAACTGTCCCGCTTGCGTCCATACAAGGTGCGCTTTGTCCTCTCCCAAGAGAGATTCCTCGGTGATAATCTCACCCGAGGTCAGATCGTAGTATAACAGGGGAGTTTCTAATATGCCCTGACGCATGACGGAAAGACGGTTGTTCCCCGCAAAACCATAGGCAAAGAAACGCACATCCCCGTTTTCGGAGTTCAAAAGTGAGGCTTCCAACAAGCATTTTTGTTTTGCAGTAGCAATTTCATAC
The DNA here is from genome assembly GCA_045587385.1 of Eubacteriales bacterium. Taxonomy (GTDB): domain Bacteria; phylum Bacillota; class Clostridia; order Oscillospirales; family CAG-272; genus SVQP01. The sequence continues at coordinate 44,554 of JAZNCE010000111.1, read as the reverse complement.
TGCCACAAGGAACCATCTGCGGCGGAATAATAGAAATATCCTGCCCAAATGCCATTGCCTGTCTGAACATTGGAATCATCATCCATCACAGGTGTATAACTTTTTTGATCAATATCAAATACGAACAAGGGATATTTGACCGTGCCATCCGAGGTCAGAGCCTGCCCAACCATATAAATTTTCTCTCCGATAGCCGAGAAATCTCCCGGTGCTTCATTGCTGCCCCATTCATAGATCAGCTTTGCATCATCCAATAAAAGATTGAATGAATACAGACGAAAAAGCTTTGTAAAGTTATTCTGAATGCCAAGGTAGATCCGATCTTCGATGACAACGCATTCCTCAATATTACCGCTATATACGCAATGATCATCGTGCTGACATCCGATCTCCTTGCAGAGCGTGATAACCTTACCTGTCAGCTTGCTGTATGCCTTACCACCCGTGCCGTAGTTATCCCTGCAAAACAGGTAATAATATGGTGTATTGATAACCATATCGCTTGAAAGCATAATACTTTCGGACGTCTGCTGATACAACGCCAACAGATCATCCTTGCTCATACCGGTATAAGGATTTCCCTTTCCTTCCGGGCTTGGTGAATTGTCGGGATTTGCGGGTGTTGTCCCGTCCTCGGTGCCCTGCTCAGTGTCATTGGGACGAGTTGTTTCCGCATCTGCACTCTGTGAGATAGATTCTTCGCCTGTTTCTGCCCCAACAGAGTCACGGTATTGATCTCTGCGATTGCAGGAGGCAAGCACCGTCAGTATCGACAACACCGCTAATACAATAGCAATACTTTTTTTCATAGAGTATTTCCTTTCATAATTTACGGATTACTTGTTTGCTTTAATTGCGGTACTCCGCCCTCGTCATATGCCCATTCATCCGAGTAATGGAACTCGATATTGTTTTCTTTGCAAGCGGAGGCAAGATAAGCGATATAGGGGCGCGCCTGGTCTTTGGTATCAGAGAGATAGACGTGAGCCAGTTGGGTATTCACAAAGGAATACGTATCCCCGGTATAAGTAGGCGACCCCTTGAACAGCAGATATTCCAGATTCACACAGCCCTGAAAGGATCCCGTGTTCTCCACGCTCTCGGGAAAGACAACTGCAGTAACGTCCACAAGCCCCTCCAGCGCGTTACGGGTAATATCGACTACCCCATCGGGGAGCGTCAGAACCCCTTTTATGGGCTGCCCCTCTATATACAGATGCCCTGCCATGGAAACGGGATTGGCAAAGGAGAGACCGAAGTCGATCCCACACCAGTCCTTGAGGCTCCCGTCATAGTACACGGCGGTCAAACCTTTGCAATTTGCAAAGGCATAACTGTCAATTGTTTGTATGCAGGCAGGAATGGTGATCTCCGAAAGAGATCGGCAACCGCTAAAAGCAGAGCTGTGGATCTCAATCAGCGTTGTGGGGAGAGTGATGGCTGACAGATTGACGCAGTTTTGAAATGTGCCCTCGTTCAGAGCCGTAATGCCCTCGGGGATCACGGCTTCGGTCAGACGCAGGCAATCCTCAAAGGCCTCACGTCCGATGTGCTGAACCGTGGAGGGAATCTCCACACGGCGGAGCTTGGAGCAGCCCTGAAAGGCCCACTCTCCGATGGTGGTCGCCCCCTCGGGCAGATGCACGTAGGTCAGAGTCTTCACCTCGATAAAGGCGCGGGGATAAATGCCCAAAACGGGCAGACCCTCATAGGTGGCGGGGATGATCAGCTGAGTGTCCTTGCAGTCTCCCATCCCGCTGACGAAATAAGCGGACTGCCCATCACCAATCTCGGAAAGGATATAGGCAAGCCCCTTTGAGGGAGTGTAGGCAACGCCGCATTGTTGACATACTTCGTCCGTAAATCGGTGAGCCAAACACGTGTTTTTCTCCTCGTCATAGGGACTCACAAAGGGTCGCTCGGTCTCGCCCTCCGCGGGGAGTCCCGTTCTACAGCCCGTAAGCCCCGTCAAAGCGGAAAGAAGCAGAACGGCGGCTATGGATAAGTTTATCATTCTTTTCAAGTATTTCATGGTAACACCTCCAAACGCAGAACACGTCATGCCTTTACCCATTTGCGCCATGCCCACCAAAGGACACCCGAACAACCGCAAAGCAGGACAGCCGTAAACAAAATGCCGTAGAGAACAGAGACGTGGGCCATCGTCATATATTCGTTGCCTGACAGAAGGGCGGTAAAGTCTCCGTATTTTGCGATATCCAAGCCGAATTTTCGGAACACAAAGGGGATGACTGTCACAAGTGCCACAATGGCCATGGTGTTAACAGGCTTTTTTCCCATGACCGATACCGATGCGGTCAGGATTGCCAGCAGCATCACGCCCAAGACACGAACGGTCTCAAAGATCATTAGATACTGATGGATGGTGATATCCCATTGGATATCCGACAGCATGGGCAGGCTCTGCACGGGGGAAAGACCACCCGCAAAGACGTAAAGCTCGGTCAGCTTAGCATGATCGGCCCAGCCAAACAGGATGGCAAGCGCGCCGCAAACGGCAACTGCCAACAGATACTTGGTGGCAGACAGCCTCCCTCGCCCGCGCTTGGTGGAGCGCAGCATTTCTGTAACACCTGCACTGTATTCCGTAGTGAACAGCACTGCGGCGAACACCAGAGTAAATCCGTAAAGGATCACATCGAATCCACGGCTGAACATCTGATTCCAGCCCGTAACGTACACGAAATCCCCTTCGATGCCTCGTTCACGCAGAGCGAGCAGATGATCCCGCTGGGCTTCCACGGTTACAAAAATGGGGTCCTTGGCCTTTGCTGTATCCAGCTCGTCTTGATATTCCATATATTCAGCGAAGGAGATTTCGCGGCTTGCATACTTCTCCTTCATGATCTCCTCGGAGGAAAGAATACTATCCAGATGAGCACGCTCGTCCTCCATGTAGGCAAGCTTTTCGTCGGTGACCTCTCCCGCCAACAGATCCATGTAGTCTTGATAGACCGCATCCGAGAAGGAGTAGGCCACCGATTCGGTGGAATACACCGTATAGCCCTTGACCAGCAGGACAGCGAGGATCAAGAGCAACCATTTCCCTGCCACCAAATGCTTGTGCAGCTCGTATGCACCCATCAAACGGACGGGACACGGGATGGCCTTGCTAAATATCGCCGGCTTTTTTTGTGTCTTTCTCCGCCGCACCTTATGAACACCGGGGGTTCGGCAGTAAAGCATTCCCGTCGCCACGGCAGTACAAGCCAAAAGTAGGCCAAAAAAGATGAATATGGCAGGTAAGTATTGTAAGCACCGCCCGAACACGTTGATGGCATAGTAACGGGTAAAACAAACCTCAGTATCCATGACAGTGAAGATGTTGAGCAGGCGGAGAGGGTGATCCGTGTCCAGAAAATCCGTGAAGTGGACAGCGAAGTTTGCCCCTCCGAAGATCAGCCCTGAAAGGTAGCTCAGAGCGTGATTTTTGACCAACAAAGAAACTGTCATGAGCAGCGAACCTACTGCAAACAGGGTAAGTGTTTTGATCAGCAGAGTCAAGCCGAGGTATTCACCTACCGTGACGATATATGGGCAGTATACGTTTACCTCGAAGATCTGCACGAAGTTAGAGAGTGAGGAATACCCACCGCTTTCCAGTCCGAAGATGACCCACGTTGCTCCGCTGAACAGAAGGACCGACGCGGTACAGACCAGTAACAAAGTCAGATATTTGGTGGTGATCAACGCCAAACGGCCTTTTTTCGTGGCACGGAGAATGGGAAAGGTGCCATTCTTTTTTTCGTCCAGCAAAAGTCCCGGGATGAGAACGAGGATAAATAACAGCATACAGATATTGCCATCGGTATAGGTGAAATACATATCCCAGCCCTTGCGATCCTCGAAGCGGATAGGCAGATTCTTGTTCACCGAGTACACATCAATCACGTCGCTTTGATAGCGGTATTCGTAGCTGTCTGCGCTCATGCCAAAGGCGAGGTATTCCTCCTGAAACAGCTTTGCGTTGTCAATCACACTATTCAAAAGCGCGGGGTATTCCTCCATCACATATCCGCTGACGCGATAGAAATACCGATAGGTATTGAAATAAAGCTCTACCTTAACTTGAATTTCTTCGTTAAATTCGGGCCAAACATCCTGTATGGTGTAGTTGCCCTCCTCGCCCTGCATCATGGCTTCCATGTTCTTCTCTGCCACCAGAGAGCTTTTTTCAACGGAGGTCAGATAGTATGCCCGACAGCTCGAAAACTCCTCCAAAAACGCCTCGGGATCTGCCTCGTAGCGCGCGTACAGTTCGTCCACAATGGCTTGTGTCTCGGCATCCAACTCGGAATGCAGATTCAGCTCATCCCGTGCAAGCGGGGCGGCATAGTAGGATAGCAGCAGGTTCAGGGCGAACATGATGATGAAGAAAATGGGAATGAATTTGTTGCCGAGCAGTTTTTTGATTTCGTATCGGATCATAGGATCGCCCCTTTCTTAACGAATGATTTACAGAATATCTCCAAACACGTAGAGATAGTAATCCTCCAGCGACGGAACAACCGTCACCGAATCTTCTGTGGGCTTCACGTCGGACAGGATGCGCAGAATCACGCCCTGCTCGCCGTTCTGGATGTTGACCACACGGAATTTTTCCTGCATGGATTGCACCGCCTCGGCGGACACAACCGTTTGCCAGACCTGCCCCTCGATCTTTTGGGTCAGCTCGTAAGGACTGCCGCTGTCCGAGATCACGCCCTTTTTGAGCATGATCGCCTCGCGGGCGATAAACTCCACGTCGGAAACCACGTGAGTGGCGATAATGACGGTCTTGTTCAGCGCAACACTTGCTATGTAGTTACGGATGGCGATTCTCTGCTTGGGGTCCAGTCCCGCCGTGGGCTCGTCGAGGATAACGATCTCGGGATCTCCGAGCAGAGATTGCGCGAGGGCAAGACGCTGCTTCATGCCGCCCGAGAAAGAGCCGATGCGGTGGGTGCGGACGTCGTGAAGCTCCACGGCATGCAAAAGCTCGTCGATCTGCTGATCGGCATCCTTGCGGTTGATGCCTTTTAGTACTGCCATGTAGCGCAGGAAATCCAGTGCCGAGAAGGCGGGATACATACCGGGATACTGGGGCATAAATCCCAGCTTTTCACGGTAGGACGCGCCCAGCTTGCCGATATATGTGCCGTCCAGCAGAATTTCACCGTTGTCGGATTTGAGGTTTTGAGTGACGATATTCATGAGCGTAGACTTGCCCGAGCCGTTGGGGCCAAGGAGGGCGTAGATGCCGTGGTCGAAGCTGTAGGTGAATTGGTTCAACGCAAGGTTGGAGCCGTAGGATTTGGAAAGATTATTGATGGTTAGCATGGTATTTTCCTTCTTTCTTTATAATGATTACAGCCCACCCGCATCTGTTTGGCAAGCGCGGCTGTCAATGTAAGTCATAATGACTTTTTCATAATCGGTTTCAGTTCCCGATTTTTGACTACACATTTTGTGAACGCGTATCGGAATTGGCTCCCCTGCTCCGCTTCCCGAGGAATTTCCGGAGATCTGCAAGGGTGAGGCGTCGGATGACGATATCCGCCAGCAGGAGCAGGACGGCGAGGATACTCAGCGGAAACTCAAAGGTGATGACAGTGCGGTGCACTCCCATATCCACGGCGCGCAGCTCATCGACAGGCGCATCCAAATATCCCCCTGTCACGGTGGCTATATCCGACAGCAGGGTGTTATCTCCTTCACGAAAGCGGTCGTATTCCCCGGAATAGGAAACAGCAAATACGGCTGTAGCTTGATCCACAACCTGCGCACGCTTCCGCCAGGTCACGGTAAGCGCGTATTCGCCCGTCTCTCCCACAGTCAGGCTTCCCTCATAGGAAGAGGCAGAGATGCGGTCAAGCTGTATCCGTTTCTGCTCAGGCTCCGTGATCTCGACATACACCTCGCAATCGTGTCCGTCCTCGGGCAGTTGCACCGTGATCGCCACGCGACTGCCATCTACGGTGATGTTGGGAATGAGTGCCGCATCGTAGCGGATCGAGGGATAGGCGGCTTTCTGGGCGTTTCGAATAAAGGTCTGACCCGCCTCCTCCGCCAGAAAAGCTCGGCTCCAGTGTGCAGAAAGATCCGTAGTAAAGCAGGTGACCGTTCCTTCCCCGTATGTCCACGAGGCGTATACGGGATCCCCCGTTTCCGAGGTCAGGTATACAGTAGTATTCTCCTTGGGGTGCATCCCCACGTAGCCCGTCAGCTCAGGAAGCTCTTCTATTCCCTCGGTAATCTCATCCTCGACCGCCACAAGAGGGATAAAGGAGGACTCATAGGCGTACCCGGACGAAAAGGTCTCGGTCTGCTCTACCATGATATTGGGCAGATCCAGCACGTTTGTAACCAAGTTATAAGTGCCGCCTGCTTTTTGAGCCATACGCTTCAAGGGCGAGTTGGATGCAGGGTCCCTACTTTCCTCGTTTCTATCGTCAGAGCCCGCACGAATCTCAACGGTGGACAGGACAATCCCATAGCGCTCGTGCATATCCTCTACCTTTTGATAGATAGTCTTCAGCTGTTCGGTAGGCTCGCCGTCAGACAGGAACAGTACGTGCTTGTTCTCAGGGGATTCATCCATCTCCCACAAAAGAAGACGTGCCACCTCGTCCAGAGCCGGTGTGTAGGCAGTACCGCCGCCAACGGTGATCTTACCAATGGCGCGGGCTGCCTTTTCCTTGTTTTTTTCCGTCATTTGCATGGGCTTAACCACAGTCTGCGCATTACCGGCGAAAGCGATCACACTCACGTAGTCGCCCGCCCCCATGGTCTCCATCACCTTAACTGCTCCGACCTTAGCCAACTCCAGACCGTTATTGTCCTCCATACTGCCCGAGACGTCAATGACGAGAAAGATCAACCTATGATTATTGCTCGCCCCATAATCCAGAGGAAGCATCCGTTCATAAGCCGTCCCTGCCATATTTCCCTTGGAAAAGGTCTGATCTCCGCCCACAAAGCATAGACTCTTCCCCAAGAGCTTTACCGCAGCTTCCAGGGATACTTCCAGCTCCGCAGGCAGCTCGCGGGCGTCCACGTTCATCAAATAGTACCCGTCGTAATTGCTGAGACTGGGAAGATCCGTGGGAGCATCCTTCTGGGAGACCACCTCTACCTCGGCATCTGCCGACAGGACTCCCTTCAGCTCCTCCGCCTCGGCGGGATCCTTAGCAATGATAAGCAAAGACGTTCTTCCGTAAGTACGCATAGCTACGTAAGCCTCATTGTTTTTCCCTTCGGTATCTGCCTCGCAGATAAGCGCGGCGCGGTAGGTATGGGCACCCGCCGTATCGGCAGTCAGTTCAAAGCACACAGCGTTTTCCCCGACGGTTAGTGTCACGGCTTTCTCCTCAATCAAGGTCTCCCCCTCGTACAGGGCGACGGTCGCCGCGCCGTCTGAATTACTCTCTATAGTCAGAGAGATCGTCAAAGCCTCGCCCACGTAACTGCCCCCCACGGAGGACATAGAGCTGATCTGCGCCTCTTGATCGGTCAGTTCGTTTGTATCAAAATATACGGTGTCGATGCGAATCCCCTCCTCTGCCAACCTACGGGCGGCGTAGAGCGCGTCACGGGAGGTTTCCTTTCCGTCCGACAGGAGAATGATTCGCTTGTGGGCATAGCGATCCATGACCTCCACAGCGCGGTATAGGGCGGAGGTAATATCCGTACCCGAGACATCCGCCTTTTTCAAGGACATTCCGCTCCACAGGTTCTTGGTGCCCACAAAAACCGTGTCCTGCCCGAAGAGTACGACTCCCTTTATGTTCCGTTCCGGAAACTCACTTAAGAGAGATTCGCAGAAGGCGGTCATATCCTCCCTGACTGCAAGAGTGCTATCAGACACATCCACCAAAATAACCGTGCTCTGCCTGTCGGTTTCGCTGATGATCCCGAAACCCGCCGCCAGCACCGTCAAAATAACAGCAATAACGCCGTGCAGCGCAAGAGATACCACGGTCTTTTTTTGGCGGCGGCGTTCCTTTTTCATTGTCAAGAAGATCACCACAAGGATAAGAACCGCAGGGACGAGCATCAGCATCCACAGAGGACGCTCCAACAGATATTTAACGTTTTCCACGGTAATAATACCCCCATTCCAAAATTAGAAGCGCACAGATAAGTGCCACGGCAAGGGGGAGCGTATTGGAGGACAGCATCACATCCTCAGCGCTTTCCTCAAAGGGCTTGCTGAAATACACGGTGTCAGCGCTGTACGTTTCGTACTCCGCCACCGGAATATGAACAAAAAATGCTGCCTCACGCTCATGCTTGTTCAACTTATAAGTGAGCATATAGAGTCCGGGTTCAGTAGGGACAATCGTGGGCTCCTTGCTGCTCAGCGCCGTCTGACTCCCATCCGGCTTATGTACAGTGGGTTCCTCAGCCTTCTCCTTAAGGGTGATCTCCACCGTCTCCCCCACGGTATACTCCTTTTGGGGAAGAGAGGGCGGCAAAGCCATGGTACTTGCTTTTTGGAGAAGAATCAGGAATGCAGGTGTCATGGCAAGATTCGTCTCGGAAATGGGAAACATGAACAGATAATGACGAGCGCCGTTTTCAAGCTCGCGGACAAGCCCCATGGGTTCTCGGGAGCTGACACCGCACAGCGGCATCCAAGCCGGCATTACGGTCGGTATCACGTACGTATCCACGTACATCTGCACGCTAACGTCTGCCAGGGCGGCATCCATTCCCTCAAGCAAGGGATCCGCCGTCAAGTCCTGTCTCAGAAAGCTGTGAATCACCGTGTTACTGCCGGAACCACGAACGCTTAACGGCTGAACATCCTCAAGGAAGTTCCCGCGCGGCCAAAGCTGAGCAAAGCCGAGCGTCACACCGTTTTCAGGAAAAATATCCTCTTCCGGTATGCATCCGCTGAATATATACAAATCGTAAGCGCCCTCCAACGCCGTATCGTACTCGGGCTCTACGGTCACGTCGCAGTTACCGAGAGCGCGGAGCCCCTCCTCAAAAAACAGGGTTTCCTCCCCCAGCACCAGCACGGACACCGTCTCGGTACTGTTCCCTACGATGGTAAAATAATCATCACACGCTAAGGCGTCCTCCCCATCCAGGAAGAGAGTCGCCAAGCCAAAGCTACCATACCCGGTAGCGAAGCGGACGGGAGTAGGCTCACCGTCTGTGCAGAAAACCACGGCAGTATCCACGATCTCGCCATCCACTTCTAACCCAACAGTCACCTCCCTGTCCTCGCCGTAGCTGACCAAAACGCCTTCGAAGGTACCAACTCCGTGAGTCAGTGCTGTAATCGCCACGTTTTTCTCGCCGCGATTCATATCCACCATCTCGACATTCTCCACCTCAGCATATCGGGTATCGGTATAAAAGGTTACCTTGGCACTTCCCATACGAGCGCATGCTTCCCGAGCTAATCTCATAGCTTCGTAAGTATTACATCCGCCAAAGCCGCAAGAGGCTTGCTCCAGGGCAGCGATAGCCTCCCCCGCACTTCCACCCGTTACAAGACATGCCGGGGTATCCGAGGCTACGATCACCGTCATAGAGGAGCACAGACCGCTTTGCGCCAGCTCCTTTGCCTGCTCCACGGCAGACTCGAAACGACTCACACCATCCTGCTCTGTCTGCATACTTGCCGAGGCGTCAATCACCACAATCTGCCCCGCGATCTGCCCCAGAGACACGGCAGGTCTTGTCGCAGCGAGTGCCAACAGAGCAAGCATGCTCAGCTGGAGCACCAATGCCGTCAAAGCGGTCATACGCCGAAGAGGCAAGTGTTTTTTACGGAATTTTTCGCTTAGGTGCCACAAATACGTGCTGGACACCGACCGTTCCCTGTAATCCTGCTTGATCAGATAGATCACAACGAGCACGGGGATGGATAACAGGAGCAGCAGTCCCCACGGATTTTGCAAAATCATTGGATCACCTCCGCGGCGACCGCCTTATCAAAGAGCATTTTTTCCAAAGGCTCGTCTGTACAAACGCTGAAAAAGCCAACGCCGCGAGAAGCGCAAAAGCTTTGCAACTCGCCCTGGTGGTATGCAACAGCGTCCCTATATGCCCTCAGCCCTTCCTTGCTGAAATCCGACCGATAATCCGGTTCTCTGTTCTCAAGATCTCTCAGGGTGTATTTACCCGAAATCTCCGGCGTGATCTCATCGCGGGATAGCACTTGAATAAGATATACCTCCCGTCGTTTTTGAATCATGAGATCCACCGCCTCTTTCCAGTCCGAATCCGTGAGAAAATCAGAAATCAGCACCGATATGCCACCGATAGCACCGCTTTCATGGGTGTTATTGATGGCCTTTCCAAGCTCGGAGGTTCCCTTGAATGTCAAGGTCTCCAACGATTCAACGGCAGAATAGAAGGCGTCTTTGCCCATGACCGTGCCCGAAAGATCCTGGCAGAGCTCTCCGCTCACCCCATAAAAGGTCACGCGATCCATGGCTTGAACTGCCAAAAAGCCCAGTGCAGCGCCGATACGAAGGGCGGTATACGCCTTGGAGGGTGTTCCCCAATCCATGGAGGCAGAGGTATCAAAATATACGCGGTGGTGCAACTGGCGCTCGTCAACAAAGAGCTTCAGATATAGCTTTTTGAAACGGGCATACAGATTCCAGTCCACCCGTTTCAACTCATCGCCTGCCGCGTACGCACGGTAATCCGCAAATTCAGCACTGCTGCCATATGCCTGTGACCGCCGATTACCGCCAAACAAGCCGTTCATTAAATTTCGGATGGATAGATCGTGTCCCTCCAGCATAGCAATGAAATCTTCATCTATGATACGTTTCATAGCGCACCCTTACTTCCTGGGAACGGTCTTGATAAGCTCACGAATGCAATCGTCTGCCGTCAGTTTATCTGCGATGGCTGCGTAGCTTGGCTTCACTCTGTGGCGCAGAACGGGAAACGCTAAGGCCTCGATATCCTCATAGGCAACATTATAACGACCGTTCATCAGGGCGCGCACCTTACCTGCCGTGATGAGCGCCTGAGCAGCGCGGGGGCTGGCACCGAAGCGAAGATACTTTTTTGAAAAATCGGGACTCGCGGAAAGCTCGGGATGCGTTGCACAAACCAAGCGCATGGTATAACGCATGACCTGCTCCATGATGGGGATATCCTTGGCGCAAGCCCTCATATCCAACAGCTCCTCGGCAGTGACTACGGCAGATGCGCTCTCTTCCATGGTTTTCTGAGTCATGGACACGATGTCGTAGAGCTGATCTGCCGTGGGAAATTCTACGTTGAGCTTGAACATGAAACGGTCAGTCTGCGCTTCGGGAAGAGGATACGTGCCGTCCTGCTCAACGGGGTTCTGGGTAGCGAGAACGAAAAAAGGCTCACTTAACGTATAACTCTCTCCCGATACGGTGACCTTATGCTCCTGCATAGCCTCCAAAAGAGCCGCTTGAGTTTTGGGTGTGGCACGGTTGATCTCGTCTGCCAGTACGATACTCGAAAAAACGGGTCCCTTCTTGAATACGATGGCGGAACGACCGTCAGGATATGTTTCCAACACATTGGTGCCCGTCACGTCGGCGGGCATGAGATCAGGGGTAAACTGAATGCGGGAGAATGGCAGATTGAATGCCTGCCCCAGGGAGCGAACCAGACGTGTTTTTCCCACGCCGGGAACACCCTCTAAGAGAACATTGCCCCCCGCGATCATGGCGATGACAGTATCTCTTACCACTTCATCCTGACCCACTAAGTCCTTTTGTATCTCGCTGATGATGCGCTGACATTTGTCTGAAAAGCCTTGTATTCTATTTTCCATGCTTAGTTTCCTCCGTTAGATTGATTTTTCAGTGACTCGAAATAGGCATTCATAGCCTCCACCACATCAGCAGAGAGCTCGCCCCGCTCGGCTTGGGCAAGAAAATCTGCCACATACGCCGCATATACCTGTCCATAGGACACATCCCCTGCCTGCGGATCATAGACGTGATCCTTCATATTCGTTTGACCGCCGCCCACGCCGCCACCTTCGGTCACGCCGTCACTTCCCGCATCAGTCGTATGACCGGGCCTGCTGTGATTACCTGTGGGATCCTGAATGGAATCTCCGTCACCCTCGATACCCGACTGTCCGCCTTCTTGCTCGCCTCCGTTGCTTTCCGTCCCTTGGTCAGAGGAGGAACCATTATCCGTCCCATCCCCCTCCTGCTCGCCCTCGTTCTCTTTTCCGTCACCCGGAGTCATCTGATCTCCCATCTGCTCCTTCATCTGATCTCCCAAGGCTTGGGCATTCTGTTGCTTATTGAGCGCATCGTTGATCTCGGCTTCAGCGCGATCCAGGACCTCCTCCACAGGGGTATCTGCATCCGACAGCCCGTTTTTCATATTTTCCAACGCCTCACGCAGATCGTTGGAGGCATCGACTTTGGAATCATTCAGCGCATTCTGCAGCTGTTCTGCCACCGACTGCTGCCTGTCCGGATCGCCCTCCATCACCTCCTTGAGATGCTCCAGGGCAGATGAAACTTGGTTCCGGTCTCCCGTATGTATTGCCTCACCCAACTCCTTCAGATCATCATATTCTTTCAGAGTGTTACCCAGTTCCTCTCGGCTGACCTCCTTATCCACGCTTTCGTCAAGTCGATCCATAGCCGAATCCAGAGCCTGATCCACGTCCTCCCGATCCTTGCTTTCCTCCAGTTCTTTTTCCAGATCCTGAAGGATCTCCTCAAGCTCTGCTCTGAATTCATCCGACAGATCGGAGTCCTCCACCATCTCATGCAGCTCGTTGACGAGAGGCGGGCGGCTGAAGGCTCGGATATCGGGGATAAACAAAAGTACCGTCGCGCAGACGATCAAAACGGAACACAGCATCAAAAGGGTTTTGGATACACTGAATTTGAGGGTTCTGCTGTTGATCCCCTGCAAGCGAGTCATTGTCTCCTCTCTTTGCAGACGGGCTGCAGGTGAGACGCTGTGCTCGTATTCCAGCATGGTTTCCACACGCTCATCCATCCCCAAACTGTCCAAACGGCGAGCCGTATCTCGCTCCGTAGGACGATACAAGAGCACCAACGACAACCCTGTCCCCAATACCAGCACGACGGCAAAAGCGATCAGAATCCCTGTTCCGGTAACCGTTTGCGGCAAGAACCAGTGTACGCCCCCCAATACCACCGCGACAGCAGCGGCTATCATTGCTCCCAAAACGGCAGAGCGGATCCATGCCTCCGCCAGCAATCTCCGCTTAAAAGGCTTCAATATGTCTTTAATACTCATGGTTTATTTCCTTTCATCATCTGATCTCATCTGTACTGTTGAATCTCCTCCCCCTCACCGTTGAGCTTGATCACCCACATGGCAGCGTCGCAAAGATCCACCGTCTTTATTCTAACACAAAGGAAAAATCCGCGAAATACCTTATCGGCACGATTTTTGTGGCCAACACCTTTGGCAAAGAAAAAGCAACAGCCGTCCGCGGACGGCTGTTGCTTCGCTTAGTTCTCCTGATCCAGGTTCAGTTCCGGAAATGATGGAAGCTTATAGACCTTCCCCGTCAGAATGTCAATAACAGCATTACGGAATACCGTGCCACTATACGAGGGCTTATCACACAAACTGTTGGGATAGTCCAGATAGGTCTGGTAGCAGAGGTACAGCATCCGTCCGTCAAAGCCCTGTGGAAACCAGATCATATCGGGGATCCCCAGGGTTGTGAGTTGAGCGATCTCGGTCACGCTCCCATCAGCGTTCAAGCGGTAGATACGGCCTGCCAGGGCGGCATTGCCGTATGAGCTTTTCACGGTAGCCTCTGCCGTATAAAAGTCGTAGCCCGGATCGTCTTTATAGGCTTCGTTGCTGTGATCCACAACGCAGAAGGCGATATCCCCGTAGCTGTAGACGTTGACAATATCCACGTCTCCTCCGTCCGGTATCAGCTCACTTGTAGGCACTGATTCTCCTGTTTGCAGATCATACCGATATCCTACCGATGCAAGATCCGCTGTAGAATAATCAATGGTGCCGTAGTTGACATATCCGTCTTCTACCGATATTACCGACACGGTCAGATGCTTTTCAACCTCCACCAAGGTCTTGACCTCCCCTGTTTCTACGTCACAGGAGATCAGCAGATTGCGATCCTTCGTCGCGTAAACGATTCCGTTTCGCACAGTAAAGCTGTTCATGGGGGTAGACTCGCTGACAAAACCGTACTGCTTGGTTGCAGGATCGTACCTGACCACCGTATTGCGCACAAGCTCGCCATCCTCATCGCGGATTTCGGTAGAAAAATACAGAAAGTCTCCGTCTGCCTGCATATCTGACCATGTGTAGTACAGCATGGTCTCTTTATCTATCTCAATGCGATCACCGCCCGAGATGATATTGCCGCCGACCCAGCCTTCATAGGATACAGTAGGCATGGGGTCCAACTCTACCCGCAGATCACTCAAGTGCTTGTCAAAGGACAGAAGACGGGCATCTGAGTAATCAAAGTTGGCGGTTTGAACGTAGATGCGGCCATTCAAGTAGGCAACTCCCTCCACAAAGCGATCCCCATCAAACTGACAGCCGCTGCCTTGCTCATGGGTGCAGAAGGGATCGGGACAGAGACTGACGTAGTCTTGGACGATCTTGCTATATACCTTGTTATTGCTGTGGGTGTGTGCCAGAAAGGTGTAATAGGGGGTATTGACAAAGTCGCTGTGTTTGCTGATGATATGCCCGCTTTGCTCAAAGATCGCCTCCCAATCCGCTTCGGATATGGGGTATTGCTCATCCGGGGACAGCGTATCGGCGGCATCCTCGGTATAGGTCTCGTCTCCTATGATGCTTGCACGTCGGGTGATAAAAGGGATGGAAAGAATAATGGCTGTAACGAGAAGTACAGCAATCAAAGCGATGGGGATAATGCGTTTTTTTGACATGGTTTTCTCCTTATAATGTGCTTAATTCTGAATGGAATACCACATATTCTCCGAATCCCACGTTCCCCGATAATGAGGCGTGGCATTTGTGCTGAACTGCCCGCCGAAAAGCAGTACCCCGTCTCCCTCGGAATTGCTGACGTAGACGTCAGTAAGAGCCTTGCATCCTGCGAAGTGCAGGACACCGGGGGTGGTCAGTTCCCCGAGGAATACGGCTTCCCGAATATTTTCGCAGGATATAAACATTCCCACGGTCAGCTCGGTCATGGATTCGGGGCAGACCACTCGCTCAATGCTCGCGCAGCCTTGAAATGTGTATTCCCCCGGCTTGTTGACTCCCTCGGGGATAATGAGGTCTACTACCCTTTCACCTCTCACAAAGAAATCCGCACCGTTGACCAAAGGATTGCCGTCCATCTCGAATTGAATGGTACACCAAGTGGCGATATCGCCGCTGTAACGGACGGTTTTGAGATTCTCGCACTTGTCAAAGGCACCGTTTCCCACGGCTTGCAGGGAGGCAGGCAGAGCGATCTCGTATAGGTTTACAATACCCTTGAAGGTGGAATCTCCAATGCTGACAAGTCCATCAGGGAAGTTGATCTCCCTAAGCAGACGGCAATTACTGAACGCCGAATCCCCAATAACCGTCACAGTAGAGGGGATATGGATGCTGCGCAGAGAGCCGCAATTTTGGAACATCCCGTAAGGAATCTCGGTCAGCCCTTCGGGGAGTGTGACAGATTGAATGGGAAGCCCCGCAAAAGCGTTGACGGGCAGAGTTGTCAAAGAGGGTGGTATGGTCAGCCCCTTGAGGGAGGTCAATCCGCTCAAAGCATAGCTCTGCGTTGAGGTGACGTTCTCTCCGATAACCACGTTGGTCACGTCCGCGCTCTCGCCCATGTGGATAATGCTCACCACGGGAAGACCGTCATAATAGGCGGGGATACGGATCTGGGTATCGGTACACGTACCAAGCCCTGTGACCGCGTAGCCTGCGCCATCCTCGGTTCGCTCAAATGCGAGCCCTTGACTTTCGGGCATATCTGCACCGCAGCTCCGGCAAAGTCCGTCCACAAGATCGTGGACGCGACAGACCTCGGCATCGGTCTCATAATGTGGATTGACAAAGGGCTCCCGTTTGGTATCTGCACTCTTGTCACCGCCAAAGGAGCAGGCGGTCAAAAAAAGGGCAAGCAGAAAGATCGAGAGAATATAAATACGTTTCATATAGAGTTCCTTTCTTAACAGATCACGCTTTACTTCCCACCCATTTTCGGTAGCACAGGGAGAAAAGGCCAACCGTGAGAATGAGAACTGCCGCCGTGAACAGGATACCGTAAAGAGGCGAGACTGACAGAAGATTTATATACACATGACCGCTAAGGAGTGCGGTAAAATCGACGTACTTTGCCTCATCCAAGCCAAAGGCGGTAAGAGCATACGGAACCAACGTAACCGCTGCTATGGTGGACATGCAGGAGACGGTCTTTTCCAACAATGCCGACAGAGATACCGTGGCTACCGCCAAAACAATAAACCCCAGCGTTCGCAGACTCTCATAAATCCAGAATAACTGCTCGATGGTTATGTTTCCGCGCAGATTACCGAACAGCACAAGGCTGGCAGCAGGTGCATCCGAGGCAGGAAAACGGTAAAGGGGGATGACTGCGTTGTAGTCAATAACGGCAAAAGCGATTCCCAAACCAAATGCAAGGAAAACTGCCAATGCAAGCTTGGCTGCAAAAGTCCTTCCCCGCCCTCCCTTGGTGGCGCGAAGAACAGGCGCCATGCCCGTGCGGTATTCCGAGGCAAAAATCCCCGCAAGCATCAGCAGAACGGCGGCATAGAGCAGATAATCAAAGCCCAACGTCAGCAGGTGATTCCATCCTGTATCATACACGAAATACGCCTGTTGCCCCTCGGCGCGCAGAGCAAGGATATGGTCGCGTCGTGCTTCTACCTGCAAAAGCGCCTTGTCCCGTACCTTGGCGTCCTCCAGGGCATCCTGATATTCCACAAACTCCTCGTAGCTGATCTCTGCCTTGAAGTATTTGTTCTGCATGGACTTTTCGCTGTAGATGATATCATCCACGATGTCCCGCTCCTCTTGAATGTAGATCAGCTTCTCATCGGTGGCCTCTCCCTCCAGCAGCGTCATGTAGCTGCGGTAGCGGGCATCCGAAGGATCAAGATTGGGCATCGTAGTACGGTCAGTGATCTCAACCTTGACAAGCAAGACAATCAGAATGAGAAGAATAAACTTGCCGGCGACCAACAGCTTGTGGCATTCATATCCCGCACGGGTGCGGATAAGACAAGGAATCGTGGGAAGACGGAATCGCTTTTTGCAAAAAAACCGAGTCAACCTTTGCGGCAGACGAAGGGTGGATTTTCCGTCAGCGCGGTTGAACAGATATGTGGTGACACCGCCGCAGACCGCAGTAACGGTAAGCAAAGCCCCAATGATGAAAGGGATGGCAGGAATGGCGAAGCCGAAGAAATTGATGGCATAGTACTGCCCGAACAAAAGATCCGTGTCCATGACAGCGAAGGCGTTCATAAGGCGCAGAGGGTTATTGGGATCCAGATATTCGGCAAGGTGCAGGACGAAATTCACCGCTACCAGTACAAGACCGCTCATGTAGGTTAAGGCATGGCTTCGCAGGAGGGCGGAGAGCATGAGGATCAGCATACCCAGGGCGGTCATGGCGAGGATCTTGATAAGAACGCTCACTACCAGCAGCTCGCCCACCTTGAGCATCTGAGGGCAGTATAGGTAGTCCTCCATGAGCTGAACGTAGCCTCCAAGTGAGGAAAAGCCGTGATAACGCAGTCCGTAAAGCAGGAGCGTGGTACCCGAAAAAGCAATGACTGCTACCGTAACGATGGTCAACAGAGCAGCGAATTTGGTCAGGATCAGCGAGGAATGTCCCCCTCTTGTGGCGTGAATAAGTGGAAAAATGCCGCTCTTTTTCTCGTCCAGGATCATGCCCGTTACCAGTACCAACAAAAACAGGATCAGGCAAAGTCCACCGTGGCTATAAGCAAAATAGGGTTCCCAGCCGCGAACGTACTCGTTTTCAAGAGGGATATACCGGTTTGCCCAGTAGATGTCAATAATATCACTTTGGAAGCGATAGGCGTAATCGTTCTCCGACATGCCTTGGGCGAGGTATTCGGCACGAGTCCGCTCGGCTTGCGTAAAAATTGCCTGCATCTTCTCGGGATACTCCTCAATGCGCGCTGCGGTGTTTCCAAAGCGACGGTAGGTAAAATATTCTCGGTTCAATCGCTCCCCGTTGTATTCGTCCCAGTAGTCGGCGAGGTCGAAAATGCCGTTTATGAGCAGACCGTTTTCTCTGGCGTAATTGAAGTAGTAGTCCGACATTTCATCCGCCAGCTCACGGTATTCCCTCTCAGCCTCATATTCCTTCATAAAGGCGTCGGGATCTGACTCATACCGCTCATACATGGAGAAGATCTCGCTGTGCCACTCATCCTCGGGGCAAAAGTAGTCACGGTTCAGAGCTGTATTGCGGGCTTCGTAAAAAGAGAGAAACGCATTGAGAAGGAACAGAAATGCGAAGGTGATGCAAAGGAATTTGTTTCCGATGAGTTTTTTTAGTTCATATTTGAGCATAATGTCACCTTATTCTTGGGTTGTTTCAGCTTCGCAGGGCTTTACGATTTGCCCTGTTTGGGTATCAATGACCGCCGGATACGAATTCCAATTTGTGCGCTCGCTATCGGGGTTATACTCGTTTTTATAATCCTTATAAGTCCGATAGGCAACGTACAGGTAACGCCCGTCGTAGTTCATGACGTTGTCAATCAGGTCAGGAATCCCGTCGGTGGTAAGCTGTGCCAGCTCGACAAGCTCGCCGTTTGGGGTCAGACGGTAAATACGCCCTGCAGCCAGTACCGCTGTGCCGCCTTTTTCCAAGGTGTACATATCGGTATAGAAGTCGTAGTATGGATCGTTCTTGTAGCTGTCTCCGCTATGGTCGATGCACAGAAAAACCTCATCTCCAAAATCGCCGCCCTTGGTGTAAGTGTATCCTTTAGGATACTTGCTGTAATAAGGGGAAACCTGCAATGTTTCCAAATTCAATCTTTGCAGCTCCCCCATTTTGCCGTTTGAAGCGTTGATGGTATAATAGACCAGATCACGGTCGTCTACGTAATCTAACTTGACCGAGTAGTTTAGCGACGGCGTGTCTACCGTGGCAATGATCTCAACGGCAAGGTCCTGCAAGGAGATACGAAGGATCACGTTCTTCCCAAAACGGGTATAGAGCATACCGTCGCGGATGATCATATTGTAATCCGGAATATCCAGAGTCTCCATGGTATACTCGCCTGTCATACTCTCAAAAAGATAGTGGCATTCCCCTCTTTGAGGATCATATCGGACAACTGTCGTGTAAAGGTATTCCCCTTGTTCGTTGTAAATGTCCTCGCACCAGTATAGATATTTGCCGTCGGATTGGAGTCCATTCATAGAATTTACGGTCTTGGGCAATTCGCCTTCCAACGTCAGGTCGTTAAAATGGTTGTCTACCGAATAGAGGTAATACTCGTCATATATAGGTAAATCGCCCATTTTCATGCTCAACAAATAGATGCGGTCCCCTTGGCAAGCCATTGATTCCACGAACAGATCATAGCCATTGAAGCAATCCTCATGCTTGCAGAAGGCATCCCGGCACAGGGGAAACAGAGTCTGCGTGGATTTTCCGAACAGGGGTGTTTTATCCACTCTACTGTAATAGAAATAGTACGGAGTATTTATACCGGCATTCGATCCGGTATTGTAACTGCGAAGCTCGCCATATTTCCCGTAAAGAGCTTGCCAGTCCACCTCCGAGAGAGGATATTGCCGGTCGGGGACAAGGGGTTCGCGCAAAGGCTCGGTATAGGTTTCATCACCGATGACGTCGGAGCGACGGTTTGACAGCGTAACGACAAATATGGCTCCCGCCAGCAGAACGGCAAGGACGATAACGATGGGGATGAGTTTGTTTTTGGACATACTGATTCTCCTTTTTTATTGAAGCGTTCCTTCTGTGGGCGGCACGATCATAAAGCCCTCGGGGGTAGACTCGTCCACGTAGATACGGGTGCCGTCTACCATGACGTAGCAGCCCTTGACCATGTAGCCGTAGCCATTGTCGATCTCAATATGCGTCTCGGCGATCTCGTTATAGCTAAAATCGTAGAGCAGGAAGCGGCGCTCCGAGTAGGAGGATTCCAGCAGGATCAGATCATAGGGCATGGTCTCGCTGTGATGGATCCAGTTACTCATGCCCCATGCATATCCGTACTCAAAGTGTTCACTGAAGGTCTCGCGATGGTCGGGGTAAAACTCCCGCATAGAGAACAGCGGACTGTCGAAAGACAGATCTTCAAACAATTCCTCTCGTTGTCCGCGGGCTGTAGCGCGGAGCGTCGCCACGGTCTCGGCGTGGTGGTCTTGCGTAACGGGAGTGCCATCCTCTGTATGATAGCGGTAAGAACCTAAAACATAAGGACGGTAAATGGCATTATAGACCACCCAATCGTCCGCATAGTAGGCATGATCCTCGGTCATTGCGGCAATATCCAGTCCACCGATATAAATACTACCGCCGCCCGTGATGCACCCCTGGTCATCGGTTACTATGAAATCCACGAAATTATCCTCAATACAGGGTAGGACAGAGCCCTTTTCGTTTTCCCGTATCTCATATTGCCACAAAAGCGTTGTATCCTCGGTAACGGTCACGCTCCTGCCAATATCCTCCAAGGGCTTGCCGTTCCAATCCGAGCAAAATGCCTCGGCGCTGTCATACGCTCCATGCTCCTCGTTCCATACCTTCCACCGCACGTAACCGTCCGAGGAGAGAGTTTGCACGGTCGGTATCAGGCGAGAGTGTGCAGTCGGGGTTAAGGTGACGGTCTCGCCCTCAGTGCAGAACACATGAAGAAGGATCAAGCGGTTTCCAATACGGGCGTTCACCTCTTCGGGCTGCACGGTATCGTCCCGATGAGCAAAGGCATCGGCGTCGTTTTGGACTGTCTCTCTTTCTGCCGCCAGATATTGCACCTTTACGTAGCTCTTTTCTGTCAAATAGATCGCAGCTGCAGATTCTTTGGTGGTTGTTTCCGTTTCAGGTGCAAAAGGCTCTTCTGTTTTCAATGCAGGAAGCAACACAGCTACCGTACAAACGCTCAGAAGCGTTATACAAGCGGCAATGATCAATGCGTTTTTGATCCACACACGCTGCTTGCGGTGGCGGAATAACTCTTCGGCATCGGCACCCAAAAGCTTAAATTCATCGTCGATCAAGCCGGTCAGCTTGACGGATTTTTTATATTTCATACTCATATCCCTCCTTAATAAGTCTGTCCCGCAGTTTTTGCCGCATGACAAACAGGCGTTGATAGAGGTTGTTTTCGCTGTAGCCGCTGATCTCCGCCAGACGGCGGACCGAATCCAGATACCAATAACGGCGGACGAACAAAGCAGCGTCTTTTTTGGATAACGAACGCAAAAACTCATTGATAATGCGGCGCAGGTCCTCGGTCATTGTGTCGTCCGCCACGGATATTCCCTCCAGATGCTCCTCAAGCTCGGAAAGCGGGACGCAAACGTCGGTTGGAATGCGCCGTCCCGAACGATTGGCTCGAAGCCTGTCAATCGCCAGATTCCGTGTCACGGTCAGGACAAAGGCACGCAAAGACTTAGGGCGGATTGGAGGGATGGAATCCCACACCTTTACATAAGTATCGTTGACACATTCCTCAGCATCCTGCTCGCTTTTCAGAACGTTGCGCGCGATGCGGTGGCATTCACCGCCATATCGCTTCGCCACATGGTGCAACCCATCTTCACGGCGGGCAAACAACAGGGCTATGATATCGTCATCTGTGATGATGCGCTGTGCCATGACGGTACTCCTTTCTTGATGTTCGTAATAATCCCTCTACTTATTATGACGAAAAAACACTTTGGCTTTTTAGGAAGTTTTTAAAATATTTATGTTTTTTCCGAGTGAGCAAAATGTGTGTGCTTGAATAGCCAAACAGATAAAAGCATATTGTGCTTATCCTGTCATTGTAGCATAATAAAAATATCAATAAAATACCCCATCGGCACGATTTTGGAGGGTACAAAAAAGAACAGCCGCGACAGCGACTGCTCTTTTTATTAATAGAGGTTCTTCTACGATAGCTTGAAATGATTCTGTCATTGGATACAGCCCCCGATCAGAGGATATCCCCAAACACGTGCAGGTAATAGTCCTCCAAAGACGGCACCACGGTCACGGAATCCTCTGTGGGTTTGGTATCGGACAGAATGCGCAAAATGACGCCCTGCTCCCCGTTCTGGATATTGACCACACGGAATTTTTCCTGCATGGATTGCACCGCCTCGGCGGACACAACCGTTTGCCAGACCTGCCCCTCGATCTTTTGGGTCAGCTCGTAAGGACTGCCGCTGTCCGAAATCACGCCCTTTTTGAGCATGATTGCCTCGCGGGCGATAAACTCCACGTCGGAAACCACGTGGGTGGCGATAATAACCGTCTTGTTCAGCGCAACGCTCGCTATGTAGTTGCGGATGGCGATTCTCTGCTTGGGGTCCAGTCCCGCCGTGGGCTCGTCGAGGATGACGATCTCGGGATCACCGAGCAGAGATTGCGCCAGCGCAAGACGCTGCTTCATACCGCCCGAGAAAGAGCCGATGCGGTGGGTACGGACGTCGTGAAGCTCCACGGCATGCAGAAGCTCGTCGATCTGCTCGTCGGCTTTTTTCTTATTCAGCCCCTTGAGAACCGCCATATAGCGAAGGAAGTCCAGCGCCGAGAAGGAGGGATACATACCGGGATATTGGGGCATAAATCCCAGCTTTTCGCGGTAGGATGCACCCAACTTATCGATGTCCACGCCATCCAGCGTCACGCTGCCGCTGCTCGCGCGCAGATTTTGCGTCACGATATTCATCAGCGTGGACTTGCCCGAACCGTTAGGACCCAGCAAAGCATAAATGCCGTGGTCGAAGCTGTAAGTAAACTGATTGAGCGCCAGATTGGAGCCGTAGGATTTGGAAAGATTTTTGATAGTAAGCATATATATTTCCTTTTTTATCGTATTTTATAACTCAACGAGCGCGATACAAGATCATACTTGGTTACTGAACCTGTGAGAAATCCAATACGCTGACCGTTCCGTTTTGCAGATCGGAAATCGCATACTGAGCAGGCTCCTCGGAGTTATCGGCAAATTCCTGATTCAGATAATTCTTAAATTGCTCATAATGGTGGTAGGAGAAGTAGATCACTTCACCGTCAACGGTGAAGTTATTGATCCTGACAGGAACATCTTTGTAGGCAAGCTGAAGTACGCATTCCTCCGCATTTTCTCCAATCCTTACTCTGTAAATCTTACCGCCCCCCTGTGTTCCTGCAGTCATGGGTTTTTTCTTATATTCCCATTTCCAGGTATAATAATCCTTCAAAGGATCACCCTCCATTTCCTGCTCGGTCAGATTGCGCGTATAGTAGAGGTAATCACCCGAGATCCGGCATCTTGTACTCAGATTATCCGGAAGATCATATTCTTGCTTGGTCTGCAGATCATATACAAAGGATGCAGAAGGATAGCGGTCACCCTCCTTGGTTTCCGTTACAACCAGATATCTGTCCGTGTAGGCAGCAATACCGTTTCCTTGAGTGACAATCTCTTTATTTTCCAGATCCAAATCTGCACGGCAGATCTGCATATTGTTCGGATCACTTGAATCAATATAGTACACCGAATCCTCGATCCAGGCAACCAAACCGACGGTTTTGGGAATTTCATAGAGCAATTCAAACGCCAGGGTATCCAGATCGATGGTGTAAATTCCGGTCATGCCCGCACCATTCTCACTGTATACTTTGTATTCCACATACACGCGGTTGTCGTAAACATGGTTGACGATGAGCATATCTGAATAGACATAATATCCACCGTCTGTCGGATCATATTCATAGTACTCGGCGATGTCATAGATCTCTTGGATGTTGTTTCGCTGCAGATCGCAAATGTACACCTTAAGATCACTATCAAAATTAGAGATAAATACAATTTCATCGGACCCGATATATTGAATTTCAGCAGCAGACCAAACACATTCCTCCAGTTGGTGCGTACAGAGTGGGTCTGCACACAGAGCGCTGATATTTCCGGTCAGCTTATTATAAAAGTAAAACTGAGGCATTCCGGAGGCGCCAAGGCTATTTTGATAGGCGGCACCTGTGGGAAACATGATCGGAGTTGCCATAACATCATGCGAGCTTTTCAGGTAAAGTGCTTCAAGGTCCTCAACCTTCTTATCCGCATAATAAGGCGTATCCCCGGTCTTGTTTATGACGGGGGTGGCGTAATCTTCTCCAAGTTGATTTTCAAAGGCATTCTTATCCTGCAACTGATCTTTATAATCCTCTCTACGCAAGCAGATTATCAGAACAGAGGTAATCAGGCAAATAGCCAGAACTGCACATAGGATATATGGAGCTTTTTTCATGTTCACATTCTCTCCTTAATAATGTCAATAATGTTTATTCTTCACACTAATGACGCCCGCGCACGCCCCGGCCCATCCACTTGACAAATCCCAAAAGAGTCAGCAAGCAGATCGCTGCCGCAAGTATGGTCAGGTACGTCATATAGTGCGTATCCTGCGCGAAGGACTGCAAAAACGTCGTGCCATCCAGCAGATATGTATAATCGATTCCGCTCGCTGCTTCCATACCAAAGCGGCGCATGAAATACGGCAAAAGTGTGACCATAGCAACCGTTATGCTCGTACCCAGCACGCTCTTTGTCACAAGCGACAAGCAAAGCAGCATCATAGCCATAAGCAAATATGCTGCGCCCTTGACCGCCAACCATGCAATCAAGCCCTGCGCAATAGTCATGTCGGGCAGCGCGGCAAAGCCCGGAAGACTCTGTATGGGAGCTGTCCACATGGGCAGCTCGAATCGCAGCAGTACAAATCCCAGATCAATTGCCGCAAAGGCGGCAAACACGCCCAGTGCAAGCAGAGCTGCCGCTGCGTATTTGGCGCAAAGCACGCCTGCCCTGCCACGCTTGGACGGACGCAGGATCTGATACGCCCCCGCGCGGTATTCATCTGCAAATACGCCTGCGAACGAGAGCAGCACCAACGCATACAGCAAGAAATCAAACTCGCCGTCAAACAGCGCGTTCCAGCCCGTGTCATAGACAAAGTGCCCCTCTTTTCCCTGCTCTGCAAGCCCTTGCAAGTAGTCTCTGCGACCCTCAATGCGCTTCAGATGCTCGGTACGCTCCTGCGCGTACTCGTATTCATTGAAATATTGCGCATATTCTTCCGAGGTGATCTTTCCGCTTTGGTGCGCCTCCATCATTTGCGAAAACTTGGCGTCTGAGCCCGCCTGGTCAATACGCTTGCGCTCCTCTTTGATATATTGCAGCTTCTCTTCGGTGACCTCTCCTGCCAGCGTTGTCATATATTCGTGATACACACTGTCGGTAAACGATGACTGATACACGTAAGTACCCGAGGAGATCAGCAGCTTGGCAATCAGCAAAACAGCCAAGATGATGGCAAGCTTATTACCGACCAACAGCTTGTGCAGCTCCGCACCGATCAGCGTGCGACCGATCAGCGGAACAGCCGTTGCAGGCAAGCGCAGCTTGATCCCCTTGCGCTTTCTTCCCGCTCCCGGTGTTTTGCAGAACATCCACCCCGCAGCCATTGCCAACGTGACAGCCACCAAGGCATATACCGTAATTAACAAAGGGATAAATGCCACCGATGCGCCAAACACGTTCAGCGAGTAGTAACGGGTAAAATAACTGTGCGTATCCATTGCCGTGAACATATTGAGCATATGATACGACCCGAATTGCTCGACAGATACGAAAAAGTACAGGGCAAACTGTGCCGCCACCACGCCAAGAGAGGCAACAAAGGTCAGCGCATAGTCCTTGCAAAGCGTGCCGAGCAACATGATGCAAGCGCTCAGCGTAAACAAAACCAACGTTTTTAACCCTAACGAGAACAACAGATATTCGCCCACCGTGATGATCTCGGGGCAGAATTTATACGCCTCGAACACCTGCACGAAATTGCCAAGCGAGGAAAATCCGCACATACTGCCATACAGCACCAGCGGCACGGCTGAGAAGACCAGCACAACTCCCGCACACACGCCCAGCAGCACGCCCAGCTTACAACGCACCGTGCGCACCCTGCCGCCCTTGGTAGCGTGCAGGATGGGAAGCATCCCTGAGGTATATTCCCCAATGCAAAGCCCCACCGCCGCAACCGTCACCAGGATCGCCATGAGCACGTTGCCGTCGGTATAGGCAAAATAGCTATCCCAGCCAACGGCATATTCGTACTCAATCTCAATCAATGCGTTTACTTCGTAGATTCTGATCAGATCTCCCTGATAGCGGTATTCATACGCCTGCTCACTCACGCCCGAGGCAAGATAATCCTCCTGCGCCATACGGGCAGCCCTGACTACGCGCCCGACGTCGGCTTCATATTCGTCAAGCTCCTGCAAAACCCTGTACGCCATATAGCAGTCCCGATACTTGGAAATGTCCGCTAAAAATGCGCTGTCAAAATACTCTTCAGCCGGGAAGTTGTAGGAAAACGAGGTTGCATTCGGATTCTCCTTCTTGTACTCCTCATATGCCTGCTCGAATGCCTCCCGACTCACTCTTTCGTATTCCTCATTCACCTTGCCAAGCCGTGCGTATTCGGTATTCCATGCATCCGAATCGCGATTATAAGCATCCAGCTGCTCTAAAATTTCCGGCTCAATAGTCACGCTCCCCGCCGCCTCCTTGGCACTGCGGTAGCAAAGTCCGATATTGAGAAGCAGCAGCAATGCAAACAAAATCACGAACAGCTTGCTTTGCAAAAGCTTTTTGAATTCATATTTCAGCATAAGCCAAATCCTTTCAAGTCAATTACGAGATCTGTTTGATCTCTTCCATGTCCTCCAGCTCGATAAAGCGCACCGTTCCGCTGTGCAGATCGACCATGATCAGATAATCCCACATTTTAGGTTGTTTGCTTTCTTCCACATTGCCCTGTGACGGTCTGCCATGCGACGGTCTGTCACCGAAAGTAGGGTTGAAATAATTGCGGTACTGCTCGTGATTCTGGATCTTCATCCACAGGCATTCCCCGTCCACGTAATAATTTTGGATAAGAATGGGTACACCCTGATAAAACATCTGGAACACCAGCTCCTCCTCATCAGAGCCGATCTGACGTCTGAAAATGCGCGCGTTGGTCGTTTGCGAGGTAATGGTTCTGGGGTCATCGGGGTCTTCCCACAAAAAATACTCCTTGTTGGGATCGCTCTCGATCTCCTCGTCGGTCAGTAGCTTGGTATAGTAGATATAGTCACCCGACAAAACGACGTTACGCGTCTGCTCACCAAGCGGGATGCTTTCACCGGTATCCAAGGAGTACAAATAATACTGATCGTATACGCCGTAGCCCTTCCAATCCAAGATAATAAAGTAGTCTTTGGTGTGGCTATAGATTCTCTTAGGACCTTCAAACAGCGATTCTTTTTTGCTAAAATTCAAATCGGTCTTTTGCCAGGTATAATAATTCTCAAAGTCGCTTAGGGTGTAGTAGATCTCATCGTTCTCCACAAAGCATTGACCAATGTTAATGTCCCCCGAGACCACACTGATTTCCCCGTTATCCATATTGAGGGTCTTGACAGATTGAATGGAATTTGTGTTGCTGCCGACGTAATTGCTTTCGATAAAATACAGCAGATTGTCCTTTTCGTAAATGATCTCAATATACTCGGTATGCACCTGCCCGTCCTGCATATATGTAGGGAGAACGTACAGCATTTCTACGTTGTTGCGCTGATAATCGCAACGGTAGAGTCGCGATTTGAAGTCCTTATAGTAGCTGATGAAATACAGGTACTGCTCTCCGACGTACGTGCAGATTTCAGCGAAGTTGTTCCACGCGCCATCAAATATACATTTTTCGCCGCCCTCGCACATGGGGTCGGGACACCATGCGCTGATGTTACCGGTCATCTTGTTGAAAAACCACGTGGAGCCGTCCGAGGCAAACAGGGTTCTGCCCGTGGGCAACACGTTTGCGCCAAAGTCTTCATCGCTGTTGCCCCGGTAGAGCTCATACAGCTCCTCTTCCGATTTGCCTTCAAAGTAGCCGCCCTCACCCTGTTTGAGTGCAAAAGCCTGCCAATCCTCGGCATTGATGATGGTGCCGATAATGCTGCTGTCTCCCTGAGGCAGACGGTTCTGCGCCTCTTGCTCCTGCTTGCTCTCCAGCTCCTCCTGGTACTCCTGTCGGCGGTTGTTGCACGCACTCAGCGCGCCAAGCAGCATCACAAGTGCCAATGCGAGCATCATCCCTCTTTTGATTTTTCTCTTTATCATTACCCTTTCCCCTCTTCTCAGTATGATTCGTTTTTATTTAGAAACAACGGAAGCACCAACTGAATGACGAATAGCTTGCTTTGAAAAAGCTTTTTGAATTTATATTTCAGCATAAACCAAATCCTTGCAAATCAATTACCAGATTCCTCTGATCCCTTCCATATCCTCCAGCTCAATAAAGCGTACCGTTCCGCTGTGCAGATCGACCATGATCAGATAACTTGAAATTGGCGTCTTCGCACTTTCGTTTTCCAATCTGTCCTGCGAAGATCTTCCGCCAAAATCCTGATTAAAATAATTGCGGTATTGCTCGTGATTCCTGACCTCCATCCACAGGCATTCTCCGTCCGCGTAAAAATCATTGATCATCACGGGAACGCCCTGATAATACATCTGGAATACCAGCTCCTCCTCGTCTGAGCCGATCTGCTTTCTGAAAATACGCGCATTGGTCGTTTGCGAGGTAACGGTATTGGGTCTTTCAGGGTCTTTCCACAAAAAATACTCCTTATTGGGATCGTTCTCGATCTCCTCGTCGGTCAATCTCTTGTAGTAGTATATATAATCACCCGAAATTACCACGCTGGTTGCCTGCTCGCCAAGCGGGATGCTCTCCCCGGTTTCAAGCACATACAAATGATCTTCTGTTAGCACACCGTAACCCTTCCACTCCGAGATAATAAAATAGTCCTTGGTATGATTGGAAATCAGCATGGGGTCTTCAAACAGCGACTCTATTTTGCTAAACTCCAGGTCTGTCTTATACCAGTCATACCACCCCTCATGAGTGTTCAGGGTGTAGTAGACCTCATCGTTTTCCACAAAGCATTGTCCGACGTCGATATCGCCCGAGACAACGTTGACCTTACCCGTGTTCATATCCAAAGTTTTGACAGACTGAATGGACAACGTGCCAACGCCGACATAATTTTTTGCGATGAAGTAAAGCAGGTTGTCCTTTTCATAAATGATATCAATATAGTCGGCATACACCTGTCCGTCATCTGTGTAAGTGGGCAGCACGTACAGCATTTCTACGTTGTTGCGCTGGTAATCGCAACGGTAGAGTCGGGAGGTGAAATCCTTATAGTAACTGATAAAATACAGGTGCTGCTCTCCGGCGTATGCACAGACCACGCCTAAGTCGTTCCACATACCGGAAAACATACATTTTTCTCCGCCCTCGCACATGGGGTCGGGACACCATGCGCTGATATTCCCTGTCATCTTGTTGAAAAACCAGGTAGAGCCGTCCGAGGCAATCAGGGTTCTGCCCTTAGGCAACACGTTTGCACCAAAGTTTTCATTGCTGTTGCCCCGGTAGAGCTCATACAGCTCCTCTTCCGATTTGCCTTCAAAGTAGCCGCCCTCACCCTGCTTGAGCGCAAAAGCTTGCCAATCCTCGGCATTGATGATAGTACCGATGATGTTGCTCCCTGCTTGCGGCAGCCTGTTTTGCGCTTCTTGCTCCTGCTTGCTCTCCAGCTCCTCCTGGTACTCCTGACGGCGGTTGTTGCAGGATGCGAATACCGAGATCAGCATCACAAGTGCCAATGCGAGCATCATCCCTCTTTTGATTTTTCTTTGTAACATTTCCATTATTCCCCTTTCTTGGTATTATTTGGTTGTATAAAAGGATGAAATATTACCCCCTGCCCGTACCGCGCGTTTTTGCGGCACGGACAAAGGGATTTTGATTAAATTTTACTGCTGCTCGGACGGCACGATGGTGAACACCTCGTATGAATCAACGTCAAAATACGCAAGCGTTCCGTCCGCAAGCCTATACACGCCCGTGACCATACGCCCGTACTGATCGGCTGTGTAGATCTCCTGCTCCACAATCTCCCCGTAGGACGTGCCGTAGATCAGAAAGGCGCGTGTATATTCTCCATCATGCACGATGGCGTAATGATCGTAGCCCGGTGACTTGGGCCAGATGCGCACACCATGACCCGAAACAAACAAGGAGGAGTGCTCATACATCAGGTTGCGCATGCTGATGCGATAGCTGTCGTCACTCAGATCGGCAAACAACCGCCCGTGCGCCTCATCCGCGCCCGCGTGCAAATCCGATAAGGTCTGCGTGTGAAAGCTTTCCGAAACAGAACTGCCGTCCGAGGTCAGATAACTGTAAGAACCCAGCACGCAGGGGCGGTAGGAAGCGTTGAGCTCGCTGAGAAATTGCCCGTAATACTTGGGATTTTCGGTCAGCGGTACAAGATCCAGCCCGCCGATATACACAGATCCTCCGCCTCGGATCTCTCCGTCAGCCCCTATCACCTTGAAGTCCACGAAATTATCCCTGATGCAAGGAGACGACGTATCCTCGCGCGACTCGTAATGCCGGCTGTATTCATATTGCCAGAGCAAAGAAGTACCTGCCTTTGCATGCACTTCAGCCTCGCGTCCCTCTCCTACTCTGTAGTATTCATCGGGATAGTAATAGGACTCATCCTCCGTATTCCACGCCATCCAATAGTCGTCACCCTGTTTGGTGGTGCGGTATTCCACCTCGATCAATCTGCCGTGCTCGCTCGGTGAAAGGATGACGGTTTCATCCTCCTTGCAATACACGTGCAACAAAATCAGACGAGTCCCGACAAACACCTTTTGCGACTCGACCGACACGTCTTCACCGTCGACCGTGTAGCTCTGCACCTTCCCCGTGGGCATAGCCTCTGCGGGCGTCACTCTGTGCACCTGCACGTATGCATGGTCGGCAAGCAGCTCCGATACCACCGGCACTTCTTCCGTGCCCGGGGTATCTGTTCCCGGCTGCTGCGAGTCGCCAAGCAGCGCGGGCAATGCTGTCAACGCCATAACAAAAATCAAAGAAAGGCAGGCTGCCAACAAAACCACGCGGCGAAGTGGCATACGCTTGCGCGGCTTACCAAACACCGCCCCGGGGTCCGCCGCCATCAGAATATGGCGATCATCGATCTGTTCGGTTAAGTTTCGAGATTTTTTATACTTCATCGCAATATCCCTCCTTGATCAGTCTTTCACGAAGCTTTCTTCTCATCACGAAAAGCTTTTGATATACGTTATTTTCGCTGTATCCGCTCATTTCGGACAGCGTTTTGATCGAATCCAGATACCAATAACGGCGCACAAACAGCACAGCGTCTTTTTTGGGCAGTGAATCCAAAAATTCGTTGATAATCCGCTCAAATTCCTGCGATTCGCCCTCATCCGGTACGGCAATGCCCTCCAGATGCTCCTCAAGCTCGGAAAACGGTATACAAACCACCGAGCCGCCACGCTTTTCCGCATTTCGAAACTGCAGCTTGTTGAGCGAGAGATTGCGCACGATGCGCAAAGCGTACGCTAACAGAGAGTGGGGACGGTTGGGCGGAATGGATTCCCAAATCTTGACCAGCGTATCGTTGACACACTCCTCGGCATCCTGTTCGTTTCCCAAAATATTTCGCGCTACCTGTATAAAGAGCTTACCGTACATGCTCTGAATCTGATCAAGCCCCTGCTCCGAGCGCGCAAAGAGCAGATCTATGATCTCGCCGTCTTGCGGTATTTGATTGTGTTGTATGTCCATGACCCGCTCCTTTCTTGCCCTTTCACTTATATAGACAGAAGATTTTGTGAATTCTTAGGAATATTTCAATTTTTCTCAAATTTATTTTTTACGGTTGTATTACAAATATTTTCCGCTTTGCCGACGCATTTTCCAAATATATTTTTTCATTTACATTGTAGCATAATACAAACATCCGAAAAATACCCCATCGGCACGATTTTGGAGGGTACAAAAAAACAGCCGCATGGGGTGACAAATTAGCGAAAAAAAACAAAAGAGAGAGTAACGCGAAATGAACATTTCACAAACCCTCTCTTTTTTTGCTATGAGTGATATTCCGACTGCGTCGGAGTGATATTATTGCCTTCGCAATAGTGATATTGTTCGGCTACGCCTTTCAGTGATATTCTATTCGCCATGAAACTCGCGTAGCGAATAACACTTGGCGTAGCCAAATATCACTGCCCAAGGCAATATCACTCGCCGCAGGCGAATAGAACTGGCGTACCTGCTTTATCGCAGGTACGCCAAGCTTGACTGTTTTTTCGTTTTTCTTAATGATTTTTACTTCCTACCCAACTCCGCTTGGAAAGCCATGTGAGGATCGTGATAGCGGCGGCGAGAACAGCAACCGTCAGCATGAGATAGAGGGCGGAGCTTGCCGCCGTGGTGAGAAAACCGGTACCTTCCAACAGGTAAGTGAAATCGAAATACTGCGCCACGGCGAGACCGAAGCGGCGAAGCAGGAAGGGCATGAGGGTGACGGTGGCGATAATGGCCATGGTATTCAGCACCTTACCCGACAGAAGTGAAATTCCTGTAAGAGCGGTGACGAGCAGAACGACGGCCAGCCACTTGACGGCAATCCAGAGAGCGACGAATTGCGCCACGGTCATGCTCGACTGACTTCCGAACATGGTGAGGCTCTGAACAGGTGCATCCCACGCGGGGAACTCAAAGGACTTCATAGCGGCGGTCAGGTCGATGGCGGTAAACGCCGCGAACAGGACTGTTGCGATTGTCAAAACTGCCCCGTATTTAGCGAGGAATACACCCCATCTGCCCTTCCCCGTGGCTTTGAGGATGTTGTGGATACCGCCGTGGATCTCGTTGGCGAACACGCCCGCGAACAGGAGCAGGACGAGCCCGTATAGCAGGTAGTCAAAGCCTTGGTTAAACAGAGTATTCCAGCCCGTATCGTAGACGAAGTGGGCGTCCTTTCCTTGGGCTTGGAGAGACAGGATGTAGTCGCGCCTTGCCTCGATACGGGCAAAATGGCTGTCACGGTCCTTGGCGTAATTGTACTCGTCAATGAAAGCAAAGTATTCTTGTTGGGAGATCTTGCCTTGGTAGTAGTCTGCCAAAACTTGGTTGTAGCCGTTCTTGGCGGTGTCGATGCGGTTGCGTTCTGCATCCATGTAGGCTAACTTTTCCTCGGTCAGCTCGCCCGATAGGGTGGTCATGTACTCCTTGTACACGCTATCCGTAAAGGATTCGGTATAGGTAAAGGTCTCGGCGGCGATAAAGCCTTTGGCAAGCAGAACAATGACAACAATAATGATGAACTTGTTTGCCAGCAGGAGCTTGCCCATCTCCGCACCGAACAGGGTGCGGCAGGGCATGGGAATGGCTCTTGCAGGGAGCTTGATGGGCTTCTTGGTCTTGATTTTCACCGCGCCTTGGGTACGGCAGAAGGCAAAGGCAGACAGGGCGGCGAAGGCCAGAGCGAGAACGGCGAACAGGCCGATGGACAACGGGATGTAGGGCACCGATTCCTCAAAGACGTTGAGGGAGTAGTACCGCGTGTAGGCGGTCTTGGTGTCCATGACCGTAAACAGGTTGAGCATATCGTAGGAGCCCGTCTGTTCCAAAGAGATGAAGAAGTACAGCACGAAGTTGATTGCCACAGCACCGAGGGATGCCACAAAGGTCAGGGCGTACTTCTTGATGAACACCGAGAGCAGCATGATAAGGGTGCCCAGTGCGAACAGAACCAAAATCTTGGTCAGCACCGAGATTGCCAGCAGCTCGCCCACGGTGATGATCTCGGGGCAGAACTTGAAGTCCTCAAACACCTGGACGAAGTTGCCGAGGGAGGAAAAGCCATAGCTCGCGCCGTAAAAGACCAAAGTGGTGGCGGTGAACAGCACCACGGCAAGGGTAGTGAACAGAGCCAGCGCGCCCAGCTTGCAAAGGAAGGTGTGCAATCTGCCCTTCTTGGTGGCGTGGAGGATGGGGTACATCCCCGAGGAAAATTCCTCGATGCAGAGTCCGGGAGCCAACACCAGCATGAGCATGACCAGAAGAACGTTGCCGCTGGTGTAGGCGTGGTATTCGTCCCAGCCCACAGCGTACTCGTAGTCGATGGGAATGAGAGCGTTGACCTCGTAAATGCGCTCGATGTCGGACTGGTACTTGTATTCGTAGTCGTTTTCGGTCACACCCGAGGCGAGGTAGTCTTCTTTCGCGACAGTAGCAGCTTTGGCGACACGTTTGAGATCCTTGGTGTAAGTGTCCAGTTCAGCCATATATCGCTTGGCATTATAGTAATCCCAATACTTTTCAGCATCCTCATCCAGTTCCCAATAGTATTCCTTAGCATTGGGATTCTGCCGATAGAATTCTTCCATCTCTTTCTTTTTCTGCGGAAGAAACACTTCGTTGTGATAGGTCTCCAATCGTTCAAACTCGATCTGCCAGGCAATGGAATCATCATTATAAGTCTCCAGAGCAGCCAGCACTCCATCTGATAACTCTACGGTAGCCTCGTGCTTAGCGGCATTATAGGAGAGCAAGACGTTCAGAACAAATAAGATTATGAACATCCCAAGCACAAGCCGGTTGCTGACCAGCTTTTTACATTCGTGAAAAAACATAAGTCGTTCCCTTTGATTGATCTGTCACATCAATCGAACCAATTCCATATATCTCTGTCAGCAGGTTCAATGATACGGACAGTGCCGTTTTGCAGGTCAGCCATAGCTAAGTGGGTAACGGCGTGGTCAGTGCCCTTAGCGTAGATTCCCGGACCCTCCACATCAGCACCCTCCAATAAAGACTCCGTGATAGAACTCCATGTCTGATTGTAAACGTTGCGGAATTCCTTGTAAGTGTTGTAAGAGAACCAGATGCATTCACCGTCCACCACAAAATTGTCGATGCGGCAAGGAATTCCCTCGTATGTCATCTCCAGCACACATTCTCGCTCGGTGCCATCCAGCTTCATACGCATGATGCGTCCCCGCATTGCCATATCGACACTCTCTCCCGTAGAAGCACTGTATGTAAAGATGGCTTTTCTGTCCCCGCTCCCACGGGTGATAACCGTTTTTTCATTGTCCCATGTATAAGTGTAAAACTCCTTCAGGAGGCTTTTTTCGATCTCCTCGGCAGACATTCTCTCACGATAATAAATGTAGTCTCCCGAAATAGTTGGGTTATATATCGCGCCAAGTTCAACGTCTTTTCCTGTTTCTATATCGTATACGTTGTAGATGGGGGCAGCACCATTCGTATAAACATCCGTATAATTTGAGAGATAGGTAATGTAACGATCGGTATAGGCATTGATCGAAACACACTCAAAGAGAAGCTCGACCGTCTCAAAGCTCAGATCAGTCTTATAATATTTCTTAATATCATCACGCTCGGAAAATATGACAGTATCCCCCATCATGAAAATCGAGTTAAAATCATACTTTTTGTTTATAACGGTAGTTTTCATGGTTGCCAGATCCAATGCCAGAAGATTGCATCTGGAGCTCTGCCCTGCCCCAACGTACTGATATTCGGTAAAGTAAAGAATGCCATCCTTTTCGCAGAAGATGTCATTTACCTCTTGTGCGTTGTTATAGATCTTCTCTACATTATTCCTTTCGTGGTCACAGCGATAGAGGCGCACCACCTCATCATTGTAGGTGCTGCGGAAATAAATGTATTCATCGCTTATATAGTCGGTCACAAGGAAGAAGTTCCAGTACGTATTGAAGATGCAGTTTTCGGCATTATGATCACACAGGGGATCAGGACACCAGCTGCTGATATTGCCGGTGAGTTTATTGTAGAAAAATGTATCTCCCTGGCCTTGCCCCGTAATGATACGACCTGTGGGAAAAAAATTCTCGCTGCCATCATCCACACTATTTCCTTGGTACAGTGCGTATAGCTCTTCCTTGGTTTTTCCCTCAAAGAATCCCTTATCCGAGATCTTTTTGATAACAGAGGTAGCGTAGCCCGAGACGTCATAGCGGGATACAGTATAGTCATCATGGACCTGTATGCCAATAAAATTCTCAGCGATGCCACTGCCGGTTTGAGGCTGGTAGGCTTGGGACTCGGCTTGTTTCTGACTCTCCAACTCGTCCTCAAATTGATTTCTGCGCGAACAGGAAATGAGAGAGGAAAGAAGGAGAACTGTAATAAGCATAATGATTATGACTCTTTTCATGGTGTTGAAATCCTTTCTTAATGATTTAGTGGCTAATTGGAATAATCTCATACATACAATCCGGATCGTTAATATCTACCATAATGACAGTACCATCTTCCAATGTCAGCTTGCCTGTTACCGTATAGCCATATTCGTCTGCGGTGTAGGTCTCCCATTTCGTGATACGCTGGCAGGTCCCGTCATAAAGGAAAAACTTTTTATTTCCGTCATCCGTTATGACGTAGGTATAGCAATCATAGACCATATTATGATGCATCATTCCGGTAAAAATACCCGGTGTCAGATCTGCTGCATATTTGTGAAGTAAGACGCGGTATGATAAGCGGAAATAATCATCGGTCAGATCATCAAACAGGCTTTCTCGAGCCTTCTGCGCCTGCAGATGCAGCTCAGATAAACGCTTTTCATGAGCAGATGCATCCACTTTCTCTTTCTCGGCATACCGATAGGCACCAAGCAGAACCGGGCGATATGATGCATTCAAATACACTTTATTTAAGCCATAATGACTGCTCCCGTAATATGTCTTGTTCTCGCTGATCGTGGTCAGGTCAAGTCCGCCTATATAGATACTGCCCCCACCTGTGATATTTCCCTCGCTGTCGGTAACCGTGAAATCCACGAAATTATCCTCTACGCAAGGACGTGAAACAGCAGGATACTGCCAAAGCAAAACGGTGTCTTCTGTAATAGATACGGATCTGCCAAGACAGGAAATGGCTTCCTCTGTGCTGACATTTAAGAACTCATCAGCAACAACATATCTCCGATTTGCTTTGTTCCAAACCGACCAATACAGGTTTTGATTGATTTCGATTTGTACAGCTTCAAAAAGCGCGCCGTCCGCACCGGGTGTAACGGTAATCGTTTCCCCCTCTCTGCAATGAAAGCTCAGGAGAATGAGTCTCTGCCCCCAGCATCTCACGGTTTCAACAGAAACAGCCGCGCCGGTCGTTGGGCTCACAATTCCGGTGCCAAGGCTCTGCCCTATGCTCAACCGTTGTACTTGTATGATATTTGGGTCCTCCACCCATTCCACATCAAGGGAGGATGGGTTTTGGGTGTTAGAGGGATCTGTGTGTATTCCCGTATTGAATAGCATAGCGGAAAGAAACACCGACGCAACAGCAACTGCCAGCATGGTCACGCAAGCAGCGAGTATAAGGATGCGCTTCATGATACGCTGTGATCGACATTTTTTCACACGGACAGATACATCAGACAGCTCGGCATCCAGAATCATATCGTCATCCAACTCACTTATTAGCAAGCAAGCCTTATATCTTGTTTTTTTCATACGCTGATACCCCTTTCGTGTAAATGTTTTTTTAGCTTGGTTCTTGTTCGGCGCAAACGAATCTCCACCGCCCCCTCTGTCAAGCCATAGGCTGCAGACAACCTTGAAATACTGTAATTATGCCAGTAACGTCCCACGAACAACTTTCGGTTGAGGGCGTCCTGATCTCTCAAAAAAGTTTGCAAATGCTCCTTGATTTCCCCTGACAATTCGTTTGTCATGTCATCATCCGAGGGGAAGCAATCACCCAACTCCTCCATGATTTCTTCCAATGAAACATCCATGTAGCAGTTGTATCCTTGGCGGTGTATACTTTTATGCCGATTGATGGATATGTTGCGAACGATTCTGCCAAGAAAGGTTCGCAGAACCTGCGGGCGGTGAGGCGGAATGTTGTTCCATAGAGACAAATAGGCATCGCTGACACATTCCTCTGCATCGGACTCGTTGTGCAGGATACTCATAGAAACCGTTGAGCAGTAACGCCCATATTTCTTGTCTGTCTCTTTGATGGCTGTTTCGTCCCGCTTCCAGAACAGATCAATGATCTTTTCGTCGTTCATAGCTCCCCCCCTTTCGCAAGTGTCAAAGGCCTTTCACTTATATACACAAAATTTTCCTTGAAATCCGACACATTTTCCAAATATATTTTTTCATTTACATTGTAGCATAATACAAATATCCGAAAAACACCCCATCGGCACGATTTTACAAGGCGCAAAAAAAGAACAGCCATGGATTGGCTGTTCTTTTGTGTTCTGTTAGGCTTTTGTTGCATAGCATCCCGGGTCTCCCGCAGCCGCCATTTGCAGCTTGGCAAAGGCCTCTTTGCGTCCCTTTACTGTGCTTTTTCTGAAATCCGCAGGTGCAATGCCCGATTCCCTTTTGAAGAAACGGTAAAAATGCTGTTCGGTGCTGAAGCCGAGACGGAAAGCGATCTCGGAGAGCTTCAAATCAGTAAAAGCGAGATAGCTTTGAGCGCGTTGCAAGCGGGCATCCTTGATAAAATCGTAATAGGACAAGCCGCTGTATCTGCGGAATATCTTCTGCAGCTTGTTCTTATTGACGCCAAAGTGGCGACAAACCTCTTCAATACGGTAGGGATGCATGAGGTTGCCGTGGATGCGAATGACGATATTGCGATAGGTGGCGAAGGTCAGAGAGTTGTCACGCTGCGCCTCGATCTTGTGGGTGTATTGCGCCTCCAAGCCCGTAAGGATATCCATGAAATTGGCACGGATGCGGCAGGACCAGCATTTGTCGGGGTCTTGCTCCTCTATGGCAGCCACGGCAGCGTCACAGATGCGAAAGTAATTGTCCATCTGCTCATATGTCATGTCGATGCATTTGAGGTCTGTATGAGTTTCCATGAATGGAGCAAGACGGAATAAATGATAGGTTTCGGCTAAGATCTCATATACCCCCTGCTCCATGATAGCGGGTCGCATATTCACGTTAATAAAGGTGGGAGAAAATACTATGTTATATACGTCCCCGTTATCCAAAGAGCCGATCACAGTTTCGCCATCCCGCAAGCAGAGCGCCATAGGTGTCTCTGCTGTTATCTTGTAAGTCATGATCTCCCCTGCTTGACTGTTGACGTTCAGGGTTCCCGTACCTTTTCTGATCAGAACGAGGGAAAAGTAACCGGAATCACTTGGCGGAGAATAGGGTGTGTCACCGCGCTTTGCATTGAACAGAATGATTCTTTTCAGCTTTTCTGAGATGCGCGTCAGTTGCATGGTTACCTCCCTGAGTGATATATATACATTGTAGCATATTTCTGTGCCAAATACAATACCTTTTCGGCACACCTTTGGATAGTAAAAGAACTGAAGAATCATAAAAACGCATCACGGTTCTTGACAAATCACCTATCATAGTATATAATAATATATGATTACAAATGATAGGTGGTATATCATGAAAGATTTGATTAAAGCTATCCGCTTTGCAGCCAATATGAATCAAGAACAATTTGCGTCGGCACTTGGCACTACGCCTCTTTCCATTAACCGTTGGGAGAATGGTAAAACCTTGCCCAACCGTATGGCGCAGACACAGTTATATAATTTTTGCAAAGAGCATGCGATTGATGTCACACGACTCATTATAGAAACAAAAACATATGCCGATACTGATAATAAGCTCGTCCTCTATCACGGATCGAAGAAAGGTATTATAGGAGATATCGCACCTATCAGCCGCGGCGAGTGTGACTTCGGTAGGGGCTTTTATATGGGGACGAATACGCTTCAGCCGTTAACTCTTGTTTGCAATGAGGACAAACCCAAGTTCTACACGGTTGAGCTTGATATGACAGGGCTGAAGGTGTTGACCGTTGAGATCGGCATGGATTGGGCTATGCTTATTGCTTACTACCGCAAGGAGATGGAAAGTGCCAAGGGTACTCCTATCTACGAGAAGTACGCACACATGGCTGACGGTTATGATGTGATCATCGGATACATTGCAAACGACCGTATGTATACCGAGCTTTCCCGTTTCTTCAACAAAACACTTACCGACGTGGCTCTTATCAATTGCCTCTCTGCCCTTGACCTTGGCAAGCAATACGTTGCAATCAGTGAAAAAGCATGTAGACAGATTAAAATTTTGAAGGAAGAACCTCTCTCCCAGTTAGAGCTATCGTTACTCAAGGACATGAGTGCTGAAAGAAGAAAAGAAGGAATTGCTCTGGCAGAAGAAATCGAAGTTAAATACCGTCGAGAAGGCAAGTTCTTTGACGAAATTTTGAAAGGTGAATAGCGCGAAAGTGTAGTTTGCTTTCATATTAACTACAGTCATTTCGCGCGTCAGTTGCTCACGCAACTGCAAAACGAGGAGGTAATTTATTGTGTGCAAATCATTACAACTAACATTGTGCGATACACAAGGTCAACTGTTTGAACTTGCGGCAGAACACGGATATAGTAGCGAAGCCTTTATAAAGGCGTTCATGACCTCGCAGGTATCTGCAGATATGGATAAAGAGTTCCACCATGTGCAATGGGCTGGTAAGGCGTATATCCTTTCCCGGATGGAGGATGAACTCACCGATCAACTCAAAAAAGACGGTGAGATTTACGATAAGGAAACGCTCTATTGGGCAGGTTACATTTACCGCTATTGGAGCTTCTACACCGGTGAGAGCAGCCGAGAGATCTATAAACAAGCCCCTGCCAAGACGATGAAGGTGGTATATCTGATGTACCACACTATGAGCCCCGAAATGGCGATTGATAGGTTGAAGGAAGCATACGAAGAAAAGAAGAACTCTGATTTATTGCATACAGTTGATAAAGCTAAGAAAATAAAGGATGCCGAGGACACTGTTCGCAAAATTGATGAATTGTTACACAATTCAAAATTGTTTAATCGATACGCAGATCAACTTCATGATGAAATTTCTAAAAATGCAGAATATGCACCATTCATTCGTGCTGCTAAAAAAGCCAGAGGAATGTCTGGTAACATTCAATTTAAAGATTTACCATACAAGCACAAGTTTAATGCGCTTATAATGATACGTGATGCGATCAGAGCATATATGGTTGCGGAATTTGCAAAAAAGGAGAACAGCGATGGCTGACAAGGAATACAAACTGCAAACTTGCTATCATTGCGGCAACCAAGGCTTAATGCCAATAGAGCACTTACATTCTTATGATTATGGTGGTCCGGAATTTGATAGCGGTGGAAATTGCATAGGTCGTGAGCTGGAAGAGCGATTTGAATGGTACATGCTCTCGTGCCCTGTTTGCCATAAAGTAACTCTAAGAGAAGAATACACGAATGAGTGTTTCCGTGATTGTGACACGATGATCGAAACACTCTACCCAAAGAGTACTATTGATTACACGGGAGTACCCGAAAACATAAAAACAGCATTTGAATCAGCACTAATCTTCGATACGAACGCTCATTCTGCCACCCGATATGCTGAATATCCTTGCGGTGCATAAGAAAACAGCCACCTGCGAGTGGGTGTTCCCATCACCCGTCAAGGAAGGAGAGCCGAGAAATCCCGACTCGATATATGGCAAATTCCAAAAGATCCTCAAGCGGGCGCAGTGCAAGAAGGTGCGCTTCCACGACCTGCGCCATACCTTTGCAACCATGGCGCTTGAAAGCGGCATGGATATCAAGACTCTCTCCGCCATGATCGGTCACGTCAGCGCCGAGACCACGCTCAACATCTACAGCCACATCACCGACACCATGCAGCTTCAAGCGGCGGTCAAGATCGACCGCGAGATTGGCGGTACAAACGCGGAAATGCCCGAACCGACACCGCCCAAGGCAAGTGAGCAACCGACACCGAAAACCCCCACAGAGCCAAAATTTGAGCCGTACATGGGCAAGATACGCAAGCCCGGCACTGGATGCGTCACCATGATAAACGACCACCTATACGAAGGACGGTTCACGCCGAGAGTCAACGGCAAACGCATATCCAAGAATGTCTACGCCAAGACACGAGAGGAATGCGAAGAAAAGCTCGCGGTGCTGATCGAAAGAGTGAAAGCAGAAATCGCAGAAAAGAAGAGGGCAATACAACAATAATCAAAAAGCGTTCACAATATTGTGGGCGCCTATTGCTTTATACGACAAAATATGATAAAATAAAATGGGTAGACAGAAATTATGAGAAAGGTGAAAAGTGGATAGATTATGGCAACTAATGATTTGATATTACTTGATAAAATCATAGAGGATTTACACAGAGATAGCGTTAAGAAAATATCGATAGGCGAGTTCTTTGAACACTTTTGTAATGAGCAAATCTTGAAGAATTATGATTTGTCTTTGGAAGACATTGAAGATGGTATTACAGATGGTTCCAATGATGGTGGAATAGATGCAATATATATTTTTGCAAATGGATGCCTCTTAAAGGATGTTGAGGATCTCGAATTTTTGAAAAAAGAATCCGCAATAGAAATGTATATTATTACAAGTAAGCACGACAATTCATTTGAACAGGCGGTTATAAATAGTGAATATACTACAATTTCGGAATTGTTTAATCTTGCATTAACAAATGATGAGTTGGTTAATCCTTATAATTCACG
Source organism: Eubacteriales bacterium (assembly GCA_045587385.1). Taxonomy (GTDB): domain Bacteria; phylum Bacillota; class Clostridia; order Oscillospirales; family CAG-272; genus SVQP01. The sequence continues at coordinate 1,827 of JAZNCE010000111.1, read as the reverse complement.
TGTCCTTGACAAAAGAAGTCTATTTATAACCGCATATATGCAACTTGCAACTAAATTGAAGTCTTTAAAAATTAAGTTTATTTATGTTTCTCGTGGTGATTCAACCTTAGTCGGAGATAATGTGGCATCTAAGGGACAGCAACTTGCTGACCTAACTAAAACATATTTTAGCGAATGTAACGTAAGTTATGATTTTTACGGAGCTTCGGAAATCCTATCTCTGTACAGAAAAAAGAAAGAGTTTGATTTAAATTTGCCTTTCTGCGAACAGCTTTCGGCGGATAGCCAAAAATATATTATTCTGTGTAATATAAAAGAGTTTTATAATTTCTTAAAGGATGACAAGAATGAATTAAAAAGATATTTATTCGATAGTAATGTAAGAGATTATAATGGGTTAAATAAAACCAATTCTGAAATTTTAAAGACACTCTCAACTGATGGCGGTGTTGATTTTTGGTGGCTTAATAATGGTATAACAATATTATCCTCTAATGCGGTCAATATGGGAAAATTTATAAAAATTGAAAATGTGCAAATAGTAAACGGTTTACAAACATCATATACTATTTTTGAATATTTTAATGAAAATCCCGATATTGAAGATAGCCGCAAATTAATGGTAAAAATCATTACAGAAACCGATGGAGAAATAAGAGATAAAATTATAAGAGCCACTAACAGTCAAACGAGCATACAAGAAGCTTCTCTTCATGCAACGGATAAAATACAGCGAGATATTGAAGAGATTCTTCTTAAATATAATATGTACTATGAAAGAAGAGTTAACTTTTATAAAAATCAAGGATATGATGATTCTTTAATTTTCTCGCCTCTGTATTTAGCGTCGGGCTATGTTTCTCTTATTGGAAAGAACATACAGGAAGCTATTAAGTTAAAGCATAAGTTTATGCAAAATAAAATCTCCTATAAGTTGATTTATGAAAACACTCCTATAGAAATTTGGCCTAAAATAGCTAAAATTTTGAGAAAATCAGATTTATGTATCATAGAAAATAGAAATGCTCAAAATATGACAGCATATGAAGGCTATATAAAAACTGTTCGCTATATGGTTGCATTAATTGCTTTATCAAGACATTTTGGTAGATTTAGTTACAACTATAAGGATTTGAATAGTTTAACTATGGAACAAATTGACCGACTGAATTTTGATGAAGCCTTTGGTTTTATAAACGCAAAAAATCCGCACTATGACAAAAAAGGTTGGAAAACAACTGCATTTATAGACCAATTGATTGAGGATGCTTCTAACGAATTCGGAATTTTAAACCCTAAGGCAGTAACAAAAGGTAAGAAGAAATTTGTTAATACGTATGTAGTACGACCTAATTATTATATGGATAAAGAAAAAGTAGAACTAATAAAAAAAGAGCTTCCGCCTCAACCTTGGCCGAGAGGGACACATCAACAAGTAGCGGATAAACTGGGATTACCTTACTCCGAGGTAACTGCTGCAATTTCATATTTGATTCAAAATGGTGATTTTTATATACAAATGAATGGTGTGCTTTATGATGATGAAGGCAACGTAGTGAAATAGTGTTGGGCACAAAAATACTCTTGAGTGGTTTCCTAATGTGTTTCAAACAAAGAAATAAAAAAGATGTAATTTTACCAGGCTAAATAAAAAACCTCTGGAATCAAGCGATTCCAGAGGTTTTTTGGTCGGAGTGACAGGATTCGAACCTGCGGCATCGACGTCCCAAACGTCGCGCGCTACCAACTGCGCCACACCCCGAAGTGTGAAAAATATTCGATTTTTAGGTCATTTTCCGTAAGTGGTCAAATCTGTGGTCAAAACAT